>NZ_JBPPGD010000003.1:0-219807 GCF_051303165.1 Actinomyces sp. W5033
CACACCGCTGCGACGCTCACACGAGAGGGTCGCACACGTCGTCGGTTGACGGCGTGGTGGCGCCCAGCAGGCCGCGTCCTGCCAGGAAGTCGATCATCTCCCCGACCTGCTCGGGCCTGAGCGCACCGATGACGGCGTCCGCGTCGGGCTTGACGAGGGCGGCGGTGGCGACGGCGACCTCCCGGGCGTGGGCAGCCTGGGTGGTGTCAACGAGGTCGGTGACGTAGGCGCGGGTGGCCTCCACCGCGCCGTCGGGGTCCGCCACGAAGCGCTCCATACCAGCCACCGACGCGGCCACCGCAGCGGCCAGGTCCTCGCGGTGCGCCTCCAGCTGGGTGCGTGTGGTGACGAGGGAGGCCCCGAGCAGCGGGACGTGGGGGGCGACGTCAATGGTGCGCACAGCCATCCCGTTCTGGGCGATCTGGACGGCGTCGTTGTTCGTGAATCCCGCGATGGCGTCCACCTTGCGGGAGACGAGGGCCGCCTGCTGCGTGTAACCGATCTCCTGGATATCGACGTCGGACTCGCTCAGGCCGGCGGTCGCCAGGGCGAGCTGGACGGTGAACCAGGTGGAGCCGTAGCGGCCGGGCAGGCCGAGGCTGTGGCCCCTGAGGCCCTCCAGCGTGCTGATGCCGGAGTCCTCGGGGACGATGACGCAGCCGGGGAAGCGCTGGTAGTAACCGCCGACGACGACGAGGTCGTTGCCGTGGGAGGCCGCCACGACGGCCTCGTCGGCCGAGGCGACGACGAGCTGCTCGGTGCCCGCCAGCAGGGCGTCGAACTGGCCCTCCTGGGCGCCGTGGTGGCGCAGGCTCACCCCATCGACGTAGTCGCCGGCGTCGGCAGCCATGTAGAAGGGCGCGAACTGCACGTTGGGTGTGTAGGTCATGCCGATGACGAGGCCCGAGGTGGAGGCGGTGCTCCGTCCGTGTGAGGCCGTGCCGGAGGCGCAGGAGGCCAGCAGGACGGCGGCGCCGGTGCCGAGGGCGGCGCCCAGGAGGCTGCGGCGGGTGAGGGTGGGACGCGGGGTCATGGGGTTCCTTCCGGGTTGTGTGCGGTGAGGGGTGTCAGGAGGAGGCGGTGCCTCACGTGGCTCGCCGACCGCGCATAGCGGCCACGACGCGGCTGCGGCGCTCGAGCTCGTGCAGGCACCAGTGGATGGAGGTCGCCAGGACGCACAGCAGGACGATGGTGGAGAACAGGCCGGTGGTGTCCACGCTGTCGCGCTGGTGGGAGAGCACCATGCCCAGGCCCTCGCCGCCCATCGTCATCTCCCCGACGACCGCGCCGGTGACCGACAGGGTGAAGCCCGTGCGCAGCCCCGACAGGATCGCGGGCAGCGCCATGGGCAGCTCCATGTAGACCAGGAGCGTCACGCCGTGGGCGCCGTCGAGTCGGGCGGCGTCCATGACGTCGGTGTCCAGCCCCCTCAGGCCCAGCAGCACGGTGACCGTGATGGGGAAGAAGACCATGAAGGCGCACAGGACGACGACGGGCAGGGTCCCGTAGCCGATCCACAGCACGAGCAGCGGGGCGACGGCGATGGCGGGCACGGCCTGGGAGGCGGCGACGTAGGGCAGCACGGTGCGGCTGAACATGGGCCAGCGGTACAGGGCCCAGGCGAGAGGAAGGGCCGCGGCGGCGGCCAGCAGGCAGCCCAGCAGGGCCTCGCGCAGCGTCACCCAGGCGTAGGCGAGGACGCCGCCCTGGGTCATGGCGAGCCACAGACGGCGGGCGACGTCGGTGGGGCCGGGCAGGAAGACCGCGGGCACCAGCTGGGCGGCGGTGACGGCCCACCACAGGGTGAGTGCGCCCGCACCCAGCAGCAGGGCGGGCAGCGGGCCGGTGCGCAGCCCGGACGCGGTGGCCCGCGTCGGCGGCGCGAGGGCGCCACGCGCGGCGTGTTGGGGGGCGGTGCCCACAGGTCCTCCCGGTACTCCCCCGGGACGGGTGCCCCGGGCGGCTCCGGGGTGAGGGGCGGGGCAGCGGCTCGCGCCCGCGCGGCGCGCCCCTGGGTCCCACAGCCGCCGTCCGTGCGCGCGCGGCGCGGCGGGCGGCGACGGCGTCGGGACGCCGGGCGCACCTCGTGCTTCCTCCCATCCGGACTCTCACCGTCGGTGCTGGAGTTCCACCAGCTCAGCCGCTCACGGCGCCCCGTCGGGGCGTGTGCGCGGGTCGCGGACTGTCACCGCCGGCTCGGACTTTCACCGACCCCGGAGCACGTGCTCAGGCAGGAGGCTAGCCGGTGGCGGGGTGGGGCGGCAACTGGCGGTGGCGGCTCCGTGAGCACGCCTGGCCCACAGGCACGTCGCTGCACCTCAGACGAGCCCGCGGAAGCGGGCCACGTGAGCAGCCAGGGCGTCGAGCACCCGCGTCTTCTTGGTCTCGTGGGTGTCGTCACCCGCGTCACGCCGGAAACGTGACATGGGTGGCAGGACCGCGGTGATGGCCGTGCCTTCGGTGGGCACCTGGCCGTCGCGCATGGCGGTGGCTACGAGGGTGCGGGCGGGTTGGTCGCGCAGGTGCTCACGGGCGATGAGCCCGGCGAGCTCGGTCTCCTGGCGGCCGGTGATGAAGCCCTGCCACTGCTCGGTGACGTCGCCGTGGGCAGACACGGACCTGACGAAGTCCTCGATGAGGTCGCGCTTGGAGTGGAGGGTGGGGCTGGAGGTGACGGCGCGGGTGATGTCGGCCGGGACCTCCTTGTCGGTGCGGCCGCCCATCTCGGTCCTGTGCTGCTCAACGAGCATGAGGATGTAGTCGACGCCGACCTCCACCTGCTTGACGAGCTCGATCTCGAAGACGAGGTCCTCAGTGACGTCCTCCCTGTCCCCCGTCGCCCGCTGCCGCAGGTCCTGGTACAGGTCGACGTAGACGCTGCGGTAGTCGGCGAAGTCCGCCTCGGTGAGGACGTCGTCGTCCGCGAAGTCGTCGAAGGAGGCAAGGATGTTGCGCAGGCGCAGGATCGAGCCGAAACGGGCGATGAAGTCGCGCTGGGCGGCCTCTGAGAGGATGGGGCTACCGGGGTCATGACGCTCACGCAGCTCGGCGAGCCGTGCGAGGTACTCGCTCAGGTACTCGGCGTAGGGGCGCAGCAGGACGATGCCGCCGGCGTCCTTGTCCCCGAACAGGGCAATTGCCTCATCGGTCTCGGCCTGAAGGTCGCGGAAGCACACGATGTTGCCGTAGGACTTGACGGAGTTGAGGATCCGGTTGGTGCGGGAGAAGGCCTGGATGAGGCCGTGGGAGCGCAGGTGCTTGTCCACCCACAGGGTGTTGAGCGTCTTGGAGTCGAAGCCCGTGAGGAACATGTTGACGACGATGACAAGGTCGATCTCACGGCAGGCGAGGCGTCGCGAGATGTCCTCGTAGTAACCCTCGAAGCCGTTCGCGCTGGAGTCATAGGCGGTGCCGAACTGCGTGTTGTAGTCGTCAATGGCCCGGTCGAGGAAGGCCCGGTCGTCCGCGCTCAGGGAGGTGGGGTCCGTGGTCTCCTCATCATCACCAAGAGCGTATCCCGTTTCGCCCGCAACACCGTCGACTCGCTCACCACAGTAAGGGCGCTCAAAGACAAAGGCGTGGAAGTCTATTTCGAGAAGGAAGGGATCTGGACTTTCGACGCCAAAGGTGAACTCCTCATCACCATCATGAGTTCGCTGGCCCAGGAAGAAGCCCGTTCCATCTCCGAAAACGTCACCTGGGGACACCGCAAACGCTTCGCCGACGGGAAAGTCACCATCGCATACTCCCGGTTCCTTGGTTACGACAAGGGTGAAGACGGCAACCTCGTGGTCAACCCTGAGCAAGCCAAGATCGTGCGGCGAATCTACAACATGTACTTAGGCGGCATGGCCATCGGCGCGATCGCCCGTACCCTCACCGACGAGCCCGAGACGTTCACCGCCCCAGGGAACAAGACCTGGCACTACCAATCGGTGCGTTCGATCCTCACCAACGAGAAGTACAAGGTCGACGCCCTCCTGCAAAAGTCCTATGTTGCTGACTTCCTGACAAAGAAGCAGGTCACCAACCACGGTGAAGTGCCCCAGTACTACGTCACCGCCAGCCACGAAGCAATCATCAGCCCAGCAGTGTGGGACTTCGTCCAAGCAGAACTAGCCAACGGTGCCGCGAATCAGCGAACACAACACCGGACCCGCCCCTTCTCATCCACTCTCGTCTGCGGCCAGTGCGGGCACTTCTTCGGATCGAAAACGTGGCATGCAGGCATGCAAATACGAAAAGATCATCTGGCGGTGCGGCCACAAATATAAAGGCGACACTACGTGCGCCACCGGGCACATCGACGATGAACGACTCAAAGACATGTTCCTCGAGGCCATCCGCCTCCGCTTCGGCTCACCAGCCGATGACACCGTCAACCGCGCCGTGCTCGACGCGCTCGACACCAGCGACCTTGAAGTCAAAGCGGCCGGACTGATCGCACAGATCGACCAAGTAGCGAAGAAGCTCGAATCACTGATCGCCCGCAACGCACGCGTCGCCCAAGACCAACAAGCCTACGAGAAGACATTCAACGCCACCCACCAACAGCACCAAGCCCTGTTGGCTGAGCACGCTGCCGTGGCCGCCGAGATCCAAAACAAGCACAAACGGCTTGCTGCCTACTGCTACTACAGGGAGGAGACTGCGAAACTCGATATTGAACAGTTGGTCTTCAGCCCATACCTCTGCGTCACCCTGCTCGACAAAGGAGTCGTCAGCACCGACGGCACGGTGACGTTCATTTTCCGCGACGGAAGTCAGATCAGCATCACCAAGACCTAAACAAGTACGACTAATCGTCGCCCGGCTCAGCCATAACCTTCAAGAACTTGACTCCACCCTGATTTATCACGTCTCGAGCAAGATCATTGGCGACTGGCATCACCGTCTCGATGGATGCCAGGGGATTAAGCTCTGTCGACACCAGCTGGAAGCGGCGGATCGGTTCCGCGTACTCCGCTGACAGCAAGTAGTTCGTGTTTGATTCCGTCGTGCGAATATAGATCGGTTCGCTTGGATTTCCAACCAAACCCACCCGCACGAGGAAACCGGCATTCGATTGACGGCTCATAGCGTGAGCACGCAGCAGTGCGATGAAGTCGATCAGAGCAGATTCAATGTCCGAAGCCATGCAATGATTCGGTAGGCCCACCGGGTAGTAGTGACGGGCATCCTCCCGATCTGTCAGGCCCCCGAGTCGGTAACACGCGAGCACGGTCGCATCATCGTGCAGATATTTCCGAAATGCGTATCGGTCCTCGCGATGGCTACGCATCACCCACTGCCGCAGTCCCTTACGGACTTCCCCCGAGTCCCAGCGCACAGGTCTGTTGCCACTGTAGACGAGTCCAGGGAATGACGCTTGACCCATGAGCCTATAGACGTCTTCCTCCCTCGGTGGCTCCAGCGAACCTGATGGTTCTACCGGGGCGGCCGCCGCGACCAAGCAAACGCCGTCATCGGGATTAAGCCCTTCACTTGCGCGCTCAAAAATTGCCTGAAGCCGCTGCTCACGATTGTCTGCTTGCTGGAACCGCTCGCGGAATCCGCGCTCAATCTCACGGTCGTTCATGAACACAGTGTGGGGCCCGTTGCGCCGAGGGGCAACGAAGGCAACGTCACCGTTTCGCGCAAAATGCGGAGCATCAGGAGAATCCGGAACCCGCATCATCACGACACTACCCTCGGTGGCTGGAAGTGGGAAGAATTCCAATCCCAAGACCGGAGGTCCTATACGAGCATATGCCACTCGAAGAATGCGCTGTTGCATATCCGCATTCCACTGAATCGGAGTTATATCCATGGCAGCACTTGTCTCACCGTCCTCAGCAACTCCGAATACGATCCAGCCGCCGCCGCTGTTAGCGATGGCCGCTACATCTTTGGCAGCCTCATCATCCCATCGCGGCCTGCGAGGATCATAGAAATTGGCCTTCCAGTCGAGCGCACCAGTCTCGCGAACGCCATTTTCGACCGCTTGCTCGATCAAACTCAGCGACAGGTCGCCAGGCTCAATTCCCAAGGCCTGATGAATTGGTGTGAACATAATCCTCCTAATCAGGGACACGATCGCCATCGGTCGCAGCCGTGACAGGCTCTTCGCATCACTGGATTCCCGACTCAACCAATCAAGCGGCTAAATCGTAGTTCGCGCGCGTTTGTATCCGTCGTGGCATGAAAGTTTCGTAGACACCGTTGACACGCGTCTTACCCGCCACGGTGATCCTGGCGAGGACCTCACTGACCTCCTGCGGGGTGAAGAACTCACCACCGGACTTGCCTGCGGCGGAGGCGTACATCGTCATGAGGAACTCGTACGCGTCACCGAAGGCATCAATCGTCGAGTCTTCGTAGGACAGGTCCAGGTCACCGATGGCCTCGAGGATGCGCACGAGCTTGTCGTTGCGCTGGGCGACGGTCCGGCCCAGCTTCGACGAGTTGACATCGACGTCGTCGAACAGGCCTCGAAGGTCCGACTCCGAGCCCGTCCCCACGGCCGAGGCCTCGATGTTGTGGAAGACCCGTGAGAGCGTCTCGTTGAGGTTCTCGTCGCGCGCAGCCCTGGCGCGAACGTTGTCGAACAGCTCTGAGGGAGGGATGAAGAAGCCCTTCTCGTTGACAATGCCCTCTCGCTCCCGGTAGGCGTCCGCGTCCGACATGAGCGCGTACCTGAAACCGGGGTCCCCGGCCTCCCACTCGGCCTCGTCGATGTAGGACGTCAGGTTCTCGGAGATGAACCGGTAGAACAGGAAACCCAGCACATAGGCCTTGAAGTCCCAGCCGTCGACACTGCCGCGCAGGTCGTTGGCCACCTGCCAGATCGCGCGGTGCAGCTCCGCACGCTCCATATGTCCGCTCACTTCTCGTCCTCGTCGTCGGTGTGGCGCCCCACAGCGCTGTACCCGCGCAGTGTCTCATCCTCCACCGACGCCAATATCCGCGACACCGGTGCACCAGGCGCTGCCGGCCTGACACCGCGCGTTCGATACCGCCGTCGGTGCGCCAGTCACGGCAGGCGCACCGGTGTCCACGCAGCGGACATGGACACGGTCCTGAGGGCGACAGCGGCCCGCAATCGGCCCCATATCAAGGACGCGCCCCCGTGGGATCGGTGCAGGTTCCGGCCATGTCCGCTGCGTGGACACGCTCGCGGCACCGCCCCCTTATGCTTGGACCCGCTGCGCCGCCACCTCGCTCTCGAGGCCCGGGACGGCAGGAGTAGCACCCGCCCGGCTGGCCACGCCCGGCTGGCCACGCCCAGTGGTGATGGACGACGACGCTGAGCAAGGGAAGGTCGGCACATGCCAGCACAAGCAGCCCCGGGCGAGGACGTCGCCCGGCTCCGGCGCGGGATCCGGCCTGTCCACCGCTGCGGGCCTGACCTACTCCGGCGAGCGCTTCGAGACGCTCTTCGCCGACTTCATCGCGGTCTACGGCTTCACGGACATGTACACGGCCGGCTTCCACCCCTTCGCGAGCCTGGAGGAGCGGTGGGCCTACTGGAGCCGCCACATCTGGTGCAACCGCTACGTCGCCACACCCAAGGACACGTACTCCACCCTGCTGACCCTGCTGGAGGGGCGCGAGTTCTTCGTGCTCACCACCAACGTCGACCACCGCTTCCAGACTGCCGGCCTGCCCACACAGCGCCTGTTCTACACGCAGGGCGACTACGGCCTGTGGCAGTGTGCCGTCCCGTGCCACCCCAGGACCTATGACAACCACGAGACCGTACGGCGGATGATCCTCGCGCAGGGCCTTACCATCGCTGACGACGGCGCCCTCGTGGTGCCTGAACGCGGGCTGCTCATGACGGTCCCCGGCGAGATCGTGCCCCACTGCCCCGTGTGCGGCGAGCCCATGGCGATGAACCTGCGCGCCGACGACACCTTCGTCGAGGACGCCGGCTGGCATGAGGCGGCCGCACGCTACCGGCGGTTCCTGCAGTCGCACAGCGCAGGCCACGTCCTCTTCCTGGACCTGGGCGTGGGTGCGAACACGCCGACCATCGTCAAGTACCCCTTCTGGCGCTCGACCTATGCCAACCCCGCGGCCGTCTACGCCTGCGTCAACCTCGGCGAGGCCTACGCCCCCGTACAGATCCGTGACCGCTCCATCCTCATCGACGCCGACATCGACGCCGTCCTCACCGCGCTGACCACCACCACCTCACAGGAGCCCCGCAATGCACAATGACCGCAGAGCCGCCCTCCTGCGTTCGACAGTCGACGCCCTGTGCGCCGAGCGCGGTGCCGAGCCCCCTGCGACGACGCAGGCGGACGAGCTGTGGACCGTGCTGCGCGCCCTGGTCAACACGCGCCCGCCCGCGCCCGCCGCCCCGTCCCTGCTCGCCACGCAGGACGAGCTGTTGCGCGCCATGATCGAGGAGGCGGGCGTGAGCACCGTCGCCGACGCGCTGGCCAGCCCCCAGGACAGCCACCTGCTGCTGTGGCGCGGCGACATCACGACCCTCGCCGTCGACGCCGTCGTCAACGCGGCCAACAGCCGGCTGCTCGGCTGCTGGGTGCCCGGGCACCTGTGCATTGACAACGCCATCCACACCTTCGCGGGCATCGAGCTGCGTATCGAGTGCGCCCGCATGATGCAGGGGCGCGAGGAGCCCACAGGCGCGGCGAGGATGACCCCCGCCTACAACCTGCCGAGCCGGCACGTCATCCACACGGTCGGCCCGGTCGCGGCCGGTCACCCCACCGAGGAGCACCGCCGTCAGCTGGCCTCCTGCTACACGAGCTGCCTCGACGTCGCCTCCGAGCACGGGCTGCGCACCGTCGCGGTGTGCTCCATCAGCACGGGGGTCTTCGGCTACCCGCGCCAGGAGGCCGCTGAGACCGCCGTCGAGACGGTGCGCGGCTGGCTCAGCGCCCACGACGCCGACCTGCGGGTCATCTTCAACGTCTTCTCCCAGGAGGACGAGAGCACCTACCGGCCGCTGCTGGGGCTGTGAGCCGGCAGCGCCCGCCTGCCCCAGGAGCCCGAGGGCGGCGCCTGCGCACCTGGGCGGGGCCGGTCCCCGGCGCGCGGGCCGACGGGGACCGGCCCCGGTCTCAGGGCAGGAAGTCGGGGGTCGGCATGCCAACGTAGACGGTCTCGAGGTAGTCCTCGATGCCCTCC
Source organism: Actinomyces sp. W5033 (assembly GCF_051303165.1). NCBI lineage: Bacteria > Bacillati > Actinomycetota > Actinomycetes > Actinomycetales > Actinomycetaceae > Actinomyces > Actinomyces sp. W5033. The sequence continues at coordinate 9,139 of NZ_JBPPGD010000003.1, forward strand.
TTGCCTCCCTCACGGCCCATACCGGACTGCTTGACACCGCCGAAGGGCGCAGCGGCGTTGGAGATCGTCGCGGAGTTGACGCCGATCATGCCGAACTCGAGGCGTTCGGCCAGCCGCATGACGCGTGCCATGTCCCGGGTGTGGACGTAGGCGCTCAGTCCCACGAGGTCGTCGTTGGCCAGGGCGATGACCTCCTCCTCGCTCGAGAAGGACACGATGGGGGCCACGGGCCCGAAGATCTCCTCACGGACGATGTCGGTGCGCGGCTGGACGTCAACCAGGACCGTCGGGGGGTAGAAGAAGCCGGGCCCCTCGGGCACCTGGCCGCCGGTGAGCGCCCGGGCGCCGGAGGCCAGTGCCCCGTCCACCATGGCGGCGATGGCGTCGCGCTGGCGCGCCGAGACGAGCGGGCCGATGTCCACGCCGTCCTTGGTGCCGTCGCCGAGCCGCTGCGCGCCCAGCGCCTGGGCCAGACGGCGTCCGAAGTCCTCGCTGACGGACTCGTGGACGAGGAAGTGGTCCGAGGCGTTGCAGGCCTGACCCATGTTGCGCATCTTCGTCACGACGGCGGCCTCGACGGCGGCGTCGAGGTCCGCGTCCTCGAAGACGATGAAGGGCGCGTTGCCACCCAGCTCCATCGAGGTGCGCAGGACGTTACCGGCAGCCTCCTTGAGCAGGGCCCGCCCCACAGGGGTGGAGCCGGTGAAGGAGACCTTGCGCAGGCGCGGGTCCTGGAGCAGCGGGCCGGTGATGTCGCGGTTGCGCTGCGAGGGCAGGACGGACAGGACCCCGGCGGGCAGCCCGGCCTCGGACATGATCCTGGCGAAGAGCAGGGAGGTCAGCGGGGTGTCCTTCGAGGGCTTGAGGAGCGCGACGTTGCCGGCGGCAAGCGCCGGACCCGCCTTGCGGGTGGACATCGCCAGCGGGAAGTTCCACGGGGTGATGAGCAGGCACGGTCCCACGGGACGGCGCACGACGAGGGCCTGGAGGTGGCCCTCAGGCAGGCGGAAGTAGTCGCCGCGCACGCGCACAGCCTCCTCGGCGAACCAGCGCAGGAACTCCGCGCCGTAGGTGACCTCGCCGTCGGCCTGCGCCAGCGGCTTGCCCATCTCCAGGGTCATGAGCAGGGCCAGGTCCTTGCGGTAGGTGGTCGTGGTCAGCTCGAAGGCGCGTCGCAGGATGTCGGCGCGCTCGCGCGGGGAGGTGAACTGCCAGGTCCTCTGGGCGGCCACGGCCTGGTCCATGGCGGTGGCGGCGTCCTGGGGGGTGGCGCTGGCCACCGTGGTGAGGACCTCCCCCGTGGCGGGGTTGAGGACGTCGAAACGCTCGCCGGAGGAGGCCTCGGTGAACTCGCCGTTGAGGAAGATCCCGGTGGGGACGCGGCTGAGGAGGTCGCTGACCGCGTCCTGGGTGCTCGTGTGGTCCATGTGGCTTCTCCTTTGAAGTCCTGCCGGGCCGGGGCCGCGGCGGAGACTCACCGCGTGGATGAGGCTCGAGGGTGTGTGTGGCGGTGTCGATGAGTCGCCGCGGGTCACGAAAGAGATGTTGACAGGTTGCGTGACCTGGGTCATCATTCTAACACACATCGTATACGATCTCATATACGGCAATACCGGGTACCCGCCAACGGTGGCGGCGCCACACCCACGCACAGCCGTCCGTGACAAGGAGCAGCCCGTGACCACCACCCCCACCGACGTCATCAGCGAGGCCCTCGGCCACCGCGCCGGCAAGGTCATCGCGGTGCACCTGTCCTACGCCTCGCGCGCCGCCCAGCGCGGACGCACCCCGGCGCAGGCCTCCTACTTCCTCAAGGCCTCCTCCTCCATCGCCGGCCCCGGCACGGTCACCCGCCCCGAGGGCACCGAGCTGCTCGTCTTCGAGGGCGAGATCGCCCTCGTCATCGACACCGCCGCCCGCAACGTCACCGAGGAGCAGGCCTGGTCCCACGTCGGCTGGGTCACCGCCGGCAACGACATGGGCCTGCTCGACATGCGCGCTGCCGACAAGGGCTCCAACACCCGCTCCAAGTCCGGCGACGGCATGACCCCCCTCGGACCCGTCCTCCTGGACGCCTCACGTCTCGACCCCGCCCGCATCGGCCTGCGCACCCGCGTGGACGGCGCCACCGTGCAGGACGACTCCAGCGCCGGCATGCTCTTCAGCCTCCCCCACTTCATCGCCGACCTGTCCCGCTTCATGACCCTCGAGCCCGGCGACGTCATCCTCACCGGCACCCCCGCGGGCTCCTCCGTCCTCGTGCCCGGTCAGAGCGTGAGCGTCGAGGTCTACAGCCTTGACGACCCCGGCCTGAGCACCGGAGAGCTCACCACCACCGTCGTGGCCGGCCCACCGCTGGGCCCCACCGGCGCCCAACCCGCCGCCGACGACGCTCAGCGCGTGGACGCCTGGGGCAGCCCCGAGGCCGCTGGGCTCGAGCCCTCCCCCGCCCCGTGGGTGCTCACCGAGGAGCTGCGCAGACGGCTGGGAGGCCTGGCCGTCTCCACCATCTCCTCCCAGCTGCGCCGACGTGGCTACCCCGACGCCTCCATCGACGGTGTCCACCCCCTCGTGCCCGGCAGCCACATGGTCGGCACCGCCCGCACCCTGCGCTACATCGCCTACCGCCCCGACCTGTTCGCCAGCCACGGCGGCGGCTACAACGCCCAGAAGCGCGCCATCGACGCCGTCGGCGAGGGCGAGGTCCTCGTCATGGAGGCCCGCGGCCTCAGCACCGCCGGCACCCTCGGCGACGTCCTGGCCCTGCGCGCCAAGGTCCGCGGCGCCGCCGGCGTCATCACCGACGGCGCCGTGCGCGACGCCGCCGCCGTCGCCGGGACCGGGCTGCCCGTCATGTGCGCCTCCACCCATCCCTCCGTCCTCGGACGCGTCCACGTCCCGTGGGAGACCGACGTCACCATCACCTGCGGCGGCACGACCGTCCAGCCCGGAGACGTCATCGTCGCCGACGACGACGGCGCCGTCGTCATCCCACCCGCCCTGGTCACCGAGGTCCTCGAAGCCGGCGAGCAGCAGGAGGACGCGGAGCGCTTCATCGCCGAGATGGTCGCAGCCGGCCACCGCGTTGACGGCCTCTTCCCCCTGACCGCCGCCTGGCGCGAGCGCTACGAGACCTGGCGCCAGAGCCAGCACTGACCCCACACCAGCACACCGCCCACCACCCAGGAGAGCACCTTGGCCACCACGCCCACGGGCCTGCCCGACACGATCCAGCACTACATCGGCGGCGCCCTCGTCGACTCCGCCGACGGCGCGACCTTCGAGGTCATCGAGCCCACCACCAACAGGCCCTACATCACCTGCGCCAGCGGCCAGCAGGCCGACGTCAACGCGGCCGTGGCCGCCGCCAAGAAGGCCTTCGACTCCGGTCCCTGGCCGCGCATGCTCGCCCGCCAGCGCGCCACCATCCTCAACCGGATCGCCGACGAGGTCACCGCCCTCAACGACGAGCTCGCCGCCATCGAGTCCTTCGACTCCGGCCTGCCCATCCGCCAGGCCCGCGGCCAGGCCACCCGCGCCGCCGAGAACTTCCGTTTCTTCGCGGACCTCATCGTCGCCCAGGTCGATGGGGCCTTCACCGTGCCCGGACGCCAGATCAACTACGTCAACCGCAAGCCGATGGGTGTGGCCGGGCTCATCACCCCCTGGAACACCCCCTTCATGCAGGAGTCCTGGAAGCTCGCCCCCGCGCTCGCCTCCGGTTGCACCGTGGTGCTCAAGCCCGCCGAGTTCACCCCCGTCTCGGCCCAGCTGTGGGTGGGCATCATGGAGCGCGCGGGCGTGCCCGAGGGCGTGTTCAACATCGTCCACGGCTTCGGCGAGTCCGCCGGCGACGCCCTGGTCAAGCACCCTGACGTCCCCCTCATCTCCTTCACCGGCGAGCTGGGCACCGGAAAGGTCATCTACGCCAACTGCGCGCGCCACATGAAGCACATGTCGCTTGAGCTCGGCGGCAAGTCCCCCGCCATCGTCTTCGCCGACGCCGACCTCGACGCGGCCCTGGACTCCACCCTCTTCGGCGTCTTCTCCCTCAACGGCGAGCGCTGCACCGCCTCCTCTCGCATCCTCGTCGAGCGCCCCGTCTACGACCGCTTCGTGGCCGCCTTCGCCGAGCGCGCCAGCAGGGTCGTCGTCGGACCTCCCTCCGACCCCGACACCGAGATCGCTGCCCTCGTCCACCCAGAGCACTACCGCAAGGTCACCGAGTACATCGAGATCGGCAAGAGCGAGGCCCGTCTCGTCGCCGGCGGTGCGCGCCCCGAGCACCTGGGCGAGGGCAACTACGTCCAGGCCACCGTCTTCGCCGACGTGCCCCCCACCGCCCGCATCTTCCAGGAGGAGATCTTCGGCCCCGTCGTCGCCATCACCCCCTTCGACACCGAGGAGGAGGCCATCCGCCTGGCCAACGACGTCGAGTACGGCCTGGCCGCCTACGTGTGGACAGGCGACGTCGCCCGCGCGCACAACGTCGCCAGCGCCATCGAGTCCGGGATGGTGTGGATCAACTCCCACAACGTGCGTGACCTGCGCACCCCCTTCGGCGGGGTCAAGGGCTCCGGCCTTGGCCACGAGGGCGGTTACCGCTCCCTGGACTTCTACTCCGTCCAGCAGTCCGTGCACGTGCGCCTGGGCGACGTGCACACGACGCGCTTCGGCGCCACCGGGTACGCCGACGGCGACCTCGGCCTCGGCGGGCCCTCCGCCTGAGACCCTCCCAGACCGCTGCGGTGCGCCAGGCAACGGGGCCCGACGCACCGCAGCCAGCACCACCCACCACCGCGGGGCAACGCCGCCCGACCACCACACCCACGAGGTCAGAGCCACGGCGGCTCACCGACCACCACACCACAACAGCCAAAGGAGACTGTGATGACCGATCTCATTCCCACCCCCCAGGCCCCCGCGCCGGACGTGCTGCGCTGCGCCTACATGGACATCGTCGTCACCGACCTCGCCGCCTCACGCGAGTTCTACGTCGACATCCTCGGTCTCGTCGTCACCGAGGAGGACGACGAGGCCATCTACCTGCGCGGGTTCGAGGAGTTCATCCACCACAACCTCGTCCTGCGCAAGGGGCCGCAGGCCGCCGTCGCCGCCTTCGCCTTCCGCGTGCGCAGCCAGGAGGAGGTGGACAAGGCCGAGGCCTACTACCGCGAGCTCGGATGCGCCACCCGCCGCGGCAGCTTCTCCAAGGGCGTGCACAACGCCGTGCGCGTGGCCGACCCGCTCGGATTCACCTACGAGTTCTTCTACGAGGTGGACCACGTCAAGCGCCTGGCCTGGGCCTACGACCAGCAGGGCGCCGGCGCCCTGGTGCGCCTGGACCACTTCAACCAGGTCTACCCCGACGTCGTCAAGGGCACCGCCTACCTCAACGACCTCGGCTTCAAGACCACCGAGTCCATCAAGGACGAGGCCGGCGTCACCTACGCAGCCTGGATGACCCGCAAGCACACCGTGCACGACACCGCCATGACCGGAGGCACCGGCCCGCGCATGCACCACATCGCCTTCTCCACCCACGAGAAGCACAACATCCTCTACATCTGCGACAAGCTCGGCGCCCTGCGCCGCTCCGACTCCATCGAGCGCGGCCCCGGCCGCCACGGCGTCTCCAACGCCTTCTACCTCTACCTGCGCGACCCCGACGGGCACCGCGTGGAGATCTACACGCAGGACTACTACACCGGCGACCCGGACAACCCGGAGGTCGTGTGGGACGTCCACGACAACCAGCGCCGCGACTTCTGGGGCCACGCCGTCGTGCCCTCCTGGTACACCGAGGCCTCACGCGTGCTCGACCTCGATGGCAACCTCGTGCCCCTCATCGAGCGCGAGGAGCCCCGGGAGATCGACGTCACCATCGGTGCCGACGGCTTCTCCTACACCCGCAAGGGCGACACCCAGGCCGGCTACAAGGTCGGGGGGCAGGTGTGACGATGACGGCCCCCGGCAACGGCCCCGCACCCGCGGGCATCATCCTCGACGAGCACAAGCCGCAGGACCGGCGCGTCGCGCTCGGCACCCTCGTGGGCACCGCCGTCGAGTGGTACGACTTCTTCATCTACGCCAACGCGGCCGCGATCATCCTCGCCCCGCTGTTCTTCGACCCCTTCGTCGCCAGCGCCGGACAGGTCGCCGGGCGCCTGCTGTCCTTCGCCACGGTCGGTATCTCCTTCTTCTTCCGGCCGCTGGGAGCCGCCGTCGCCGGGCACTACGGCGACCGGCTCGGGCGCAAGGCGATGCTCGTGCTCACCCTCGTGCTCATGGGGACGGCCACCTTCCTCATCGGCGTGCTGCCCACCTACGCCACCATCGGCGTGTGGGCACCGGTGCTGCTCATCGTCCTCAGGGTCGTCCAGGGCTTCGCCGCCGGCGGCGAGTGGGGCGGCGCCGCCCTCATGGCGGTTGAGCACGCGCCGGCCGGCAAGCGCGGTCTCTTCGGGGGCTTCCCGCAGATCGGCGTGCCGCTGGGGATGCTGCTGGCCACCCTCGCCCTGGCCGTCATCGACGTCCTGACCACCGACAGCCAGTTCGAGACCTGGGGCTGGCGGGTGCCCTTCCTGGGGTCCATCGTCCTCGTGGCCATCGGCATGGCCATCCGCCTGGGCGTGTCGGAGTCCCCGGTCATGGACGAGCTGGCCGAGGCCGACGAGCAGGTGCGCCTGCCCCTCGTGGACATGTTCAGGACGTCGTGGCGCCCCCTGGTCCAGGGAACCCTCATCTTCGCCGGCAACGGCGTGGCCGGGTACATGATCACGGGCGGCTACATCCTGTCCTACACGACCAACGACCTGGGGCTGCACCGAGAGACGATCCTCCACCTCGTCTCGCTGGCCGCCCTGTGCTGGATCGCCACCACCCTGGCCTCTGCCCACCTGTCGGACAGGGTGGGGCGCAAGAGGATCTACCTCATCGGCTTCCTCTTCCAGATGGTCTGGATCTTCGCCACCTTCAGGCTCATCGACACCCAGAGCTACGCCCTCATCGGGCTCGCCATGGTGGTGCTCACCATCCCGCTCGGCATGACCTACGGGCCCCAGGCCGCGCTCTTCGCCGAGATGTTCCCGGCGAGGATCCGCTACTCCGGTGCGGGCCTGGCCAACGCCTTCGGCGCGATCGTGGGCGGCGCCTTCGCCCCCTTCCTGGCGACCGCGCTTCAGGCACGCTTCGGCACCTCCATGGCCGTCGCCTTCTACCTGTTCACCGTCACCACCGTCGCCCTCGTGGCCGCGCTGCTGCTGCGCGACCGCACCGGACGCGACCTGTCCGCGGCCGCCGACGCCGAGGCCAACGCCCTCATCGACGAGGTCGCCCGCTCCCGCCACGCCACCGAGGCGACCTTCGAGCGCGGCGCCGGGTACTGAGCAGAAGGGACGACACGGGCATGGCGACGACGGTGGTGGCGTGGGGGCTCCCTACACTGCGGCTGACAGCCCCTCGCACCCTGCGACACGGGGCCAGCACAGCCCGCGGGGACGCCCCCGCCACCACCGCAGGAGCCAGCGTGAGCACGACCACCGGGTCCAAGTCCAAGATGGTCTACGAGTACCTGCGCTCACGCATCCTCGACGGGCGCTACTCCCCCGGCTTCCGGCTCGTCCTGACGGCCATCGCCCAGGAGACCGGGGTGTCGGTGGTGCCGGTGCGCGAGGCCGTGCGGCGGCTCGAGTCCGAGGGCCTGGTGGACTACACCCACAACGTCGGCGCCCAGGTCCTCGGGATCAACTACACCGAGTACCAGGACACGATGACCACCCTCGCGCTCCTTGAGGGGCTGGCGACCGCCCTGTCCGCACCGCACCTGTCCCCCGCCGAGCTCGACCACGCCAGCGAGCTCAACGCGCAGATGCTCCGGCTCACCGACGTCGAGTTCGTCTCCGCCGAGTACCGGCGCCTCAACACCCGTTTCCACGCCGTGCTCACCTCGGCGTGCCCCAACGAGAGGCTGCTGACGCTCCTGGGAACCGAGGCCGAGCGCGTCGCCATGATCCGGCGCTCCGCGCTCGACTTCAGCCCCACCGCCTCGCTGGTCTCCGTCCACCAGCACGAGCACCTCCTCGATCTCATTCGACGCGCCGCCTCCCTAAACGAGATCGAGCACTACGCGCGAGCCCACAAGCTCGCCTCCATGAGGAGCCAGCTGCCCAAGGCCACCGCCGTCGCCGGCGGCCCGCTCACCTGACTCCCCCAGGGCCCTGGGTCCTGCCACCCGGCCCTGGCGCACAGGGCCCTGGGTCCTTGCGCGCCGCAGCGCCCTGCGGCCGCCTCCCACCACAACGACGTGAAGGTCTGATTACCATGAAGTTCCACCACCACGGCTATGTCTCCGACAACCCCCGCACCCTGCCGGCCGCCGGAGTCGGCGTCAACCGCTCCCCCGAGCTGCCCGAGCAGATGGACGTGCTCATCGTCGGCTCCGGCCCGGCGGCCATCGTCGCCGCCGCGCAGCTGTCCGTCTTCCCTGACATCCTCTCGTGCATGATCGACAAGCGCGACGGCCGCCTCGTGCTCGGCCACGCCGACGGCGTCCAGCAGCGTTCGGTCGAGACCTTCCAGGCCTTCGGCTTCGCCGACGAGATCATCAACGAGGCCTACCAGATCACCGAGACCGCCTTCTGGTCGCCCTCCCCGGACGAGCCCGGTCACATCGTGCGCACCCGCTACACCGACGACGACCCTCACGATCTGTCCGAGTTCCCCCACCTCATCGTCAACCAGGCACGCGTGCTCGACTACTTCCGCGAGTTCATGGAGCGCCAGCCCTCACGCTCGCGCCCCTACTGGGGCCTGGAGCTGATCGACCTGAGCATCGGTGAGGGCGAGTACCCCGTCGAGGCCCGGCTGCGGCGCACCGCGGGTGAGCGCAGCGGCGAGGAGCTGACCGTGCGCACGAAGTACCTCATCGGTGGCGACGGCGCCCACTCGCGCGTGCGCAGGGCCATCGGCGCCACCCACCAGGGCACGGTCTCCTACCACGCCTGGGGCGTGGTGGACATGGTCGCCGACACCGACTTCCCGGACATCCGCACCAAGTCGATCATCTCCTCCCGGCAGGGGCACATCCTCCACATCCCCCGTGAGGGCGGCTACCTCTTCCGCTCCTACGTGGACCTGGGCGAGGTCGGCGCCGACGACAACCACAAGGTGCGCCACACGCCCCTGGAGGAGATCATCCGGCGGCTCAACGCCATCGTCGCCCCCTACACGGTGACCCCCAAGGAGGTCGCCTGGTGGAGCGTCTACGAGGTCGGTCACCGCGTCACCGACCGCTTCGACGAGGTCGGCCTCGACCCCGACGAGTCGCGCCAGCCGCACGTGTTCATCTGTGGCGACGCCTGCCACACGCACTCGGCCAAGGCCGGTCAGGGCATGAACGTGTCCATGCAGGACTCGTGGAACATCGGCTGGAAGCTCGCCCAGGTCCTGCGCGGGTACTCCTCCGAGAAGCTGCTGCGCACCTACAACGCCGAGCGCCAGCAGATCGCCCAGGACCTCATCAGCTTCGACTCCGAGTGGTCCTCACGCATGTCCGGCCAGTACAGCGACGACGAGCCCATTGAGGACTTCTACGTCCGCACGGCCGAGTTCCCGGCCGGCTTCATGACCCAGTACCCGCCCTCGCAGATCATCTCCTCGCGCGCCGTCCAGCAGGCCGCCACCGGGTACCCGCTGGGCAAGCGCTTCAAGTCCCACCCGGCCGTGCGCCGCTGCGACGCCACGACCCTCGCCCTGGGCCACCAGCACGTGGCCGACGGACGCTGGCGCGTGTACGTCTTCGCCGACGCCGCCGCCCCCGGCGAGCCCGGCCGCGTGGCCGACTTCGCGCAGTGGTGGGCCACTGACCCCAGCTCGCCCATGGTCCGCCACACCCGGCCCGGGGACGACCCCGACACCCTCTTCGACCTCGTGGTGGTCTACCGCCAGCACCACCGCGAGTACGACATCACCGACACGCCCGAGGCCTTCCGCCCGCGCACCGGCCCCTTCCAGGTCGAGGACTGGAACCAGGTGTGGTCGGCGCTGCCAGAGGACCCGGTCTTCCAGGCCCGTGGCATCGCCGACTCCGGGGCCGTCGTCGTCGTCCGCCCGGACCAGTACGTCGCCGACATCCAGCCGCTGGACGGCACCGCCGCGATCTCGGCGTTCTTCGACGGCGTGTTCGACCTCACCAACTGACCCCACCGGGTGGGCGGGGACGTGTGCCCACGCCCCCGCCCACCCCTCCCTCCGGCACAGCACACCAGGCAGCGCACGCTGCGGAAGACGAGGACAGGATGCTCACCCAGGACCAGATCGAGCAGATCGCCGCTGAGCTCGAGCAGGCCGAGCGCACCCACGAGCTCATTGAACGGATCACGGCCCGCTACCCCCAGGCGACGGTCGAGGACTCCTACGCCATCCAGAGCGTGTGGAGCCGACGGCGCCTGGCGGCAGGCCACCGCCTCGTCGGCCGCAAGATCGGCCTGACCTCCAAGGCGATGCAGGCCGCCACCGGCATCACCGAGCCCGACTACGGGGTCATCTTCGACGACACCGTCGTGCAGACCGGCGCCGTGCTCGACACCAGCGCCTTCACCAACGTGCGCGTCGAGGTCGAGCTCGCCTTCCTCCTCAAGGACGAGCTCGCCGGCCCGGCGTGCACCCTCATGGACGTCATGCGCGCCACGGAGTACGTCATCCCGGCGCTGGAGGTCCTCAACTCCCACATCCAGCTCGAGGGACGCACCATCGTCGACACCATCGCCGACAATGCCGCCTACGGCGCCATGGTCATCGGAGGCAGCCCCACGCCGCCCCACGCCCTGGACCTGCGGCGCGTGGGGGCGGTGCTCTACCGCAACGAGGCCATCGAGGAGACCGGCCTGGCCGCTGGCGTGCTCAACCACCCGGCCACCGGCGTGGCGTGGCTCGCCAACAAGCTCCACCAGCACGGCCAGCGCCTCGAGGCCGGGCAGATCATCCTCGCCGGCTCCTTCACCCGCCCCGTGTGGGTCGAGCGCGGTGACAGCGTCGTGTGCGACTACGGCGAGCTGGGGAGCGTCTCATGCCGCTTCCTGTGACCCTGCCCCCGACCTTCGCCCAGCGCCTGGCCGGGGCCCGCCGGGCCCAGGTGGGCATGTGGGTGTGCTCCGGCTCGACCACCGCGGCGGAGATCTGCGCAGGCAGCGGGCTGGACTGGCTGCTCATCGACGGCGAGCACGCCCCCCTGTCGCTGGCCTCGGTCCAGGAGCAGCTGCGGGCCGTCGCCGCCTACCCCGTCACCCCAGTGGTGCGCGTGAGCGCCAACGACCGGGTGCTCATCAAGCAGTACCTCGACCTGGGAGCGCAGAACCTGCTCGTGCCCATGGTCGACACCCCCGAGCAGGCGGCTGAGGCGGTCAGCGCGACCCGCTACCCCCCGGCGGGCGTGCGCGGCGTCGGCTCGGCGCTGTCCCGAGGGGCGCGCTGGAACCGTGTCGAGGGGTACCTGGCGCGCGCCAACGAGGAGCACGTCTCGCTCACCGTCCAGATCGAGTCCGCTACCGCGGTCGCCAACGCCGAGGCCATCGCCAGCACCCCGGGCGTGGACGCCGTCTTCATCGGGCCGGCGGACCTGGCCGCCTCGATGGGGCTCATCGGGCAGCAGACGCACCCCGAGGTCGTGGCCCAGGTCCAGCAGGCCGTCGCCGCGGCGCGCGCAGCGGGCACGAGGGTCGGCGTCAACGCCTTCGACCCGGCCACCGCGCACGGCTACCTCGACCAGGGTGTGGACTTCATCCTCGTCGGGGCCGACGTGGCCGTGCTGGCGCGGCAGTCCGAGGCCCTCGCCCAACGCTTCATCGACGAGCGCTCCGGTGGCGCCGCGGCCCAGGAGCGCGCCAGCTACTGACCCCCGGCGCCCTGGGCGACGGGTGCGCACAGCACGACGGCGGCCGCCCAGTCGCCGTCGTGGGTCAGCGACACGGGCCAGCAGCCCGGCTCGCTGGCGCCCGCGCCCAGGGCGCGCTCGACACCGGCCGCCACCTGGCCCGTCAGCCTCAGCCCCGGGCGCCCCCAGCGGTCGGTGACGACCTCGATCTCGCGCCAGTCCAGGCTCTCGGGGACCAGCGCCGGGGGCACCGCCCGCCCCGCCACCGTGTTGGCGGCCTGTGACCACGCCTTGACCAGGGCCTCCTTGGCCGCCCAGCGGGCCGCCAGGTGCTCGGCCTGGAGGGAGCCGGCGGCGTCGGCGCGCCGTCGTGCCTCACGCAGCTCACGTGCGGTGAAGGCCCGCTCGGCGAAGACCGTTCCCGGGATCGTCAGCTGGTGGGCGAGGGCGGGCACGTGCACGAGGTCCGTGCCCACGCCCAGCACGCAGGCCGGCACGGGCACCTCGGGCAGGTGGGGCTCAGACACGGCTCCTCCTCAGGGCTCGGGGACCAGGGCACAGGACTAGCACGGCGGCGCGGCTGCCGCCACAGCAACGGGCGGGGCCCGCAGCAAGCACCTGCTCGCTGCGGGCCCCGCCCACACTCACTGACGGTGCGGCCAAGCGCACCGCCGGGGTCACTGCCCCGCGTGGTACACGCCGTCGGCGCCCAGACGGGCCTCCGGGTCGAGCAGCATGGCGGCCTCGACCTCGTGGGGGTCGCGGTGCGGGCCCTTGTCGCCCAGGCGACGGCCCTCAACCGGCTCGAAGAGCGAGGCGCGCCCGATCATGCCCGCCCGACGACGGCGCGCGCCCTCGGCCAGACGACGGTTGGCGCTGGCGAGCCAGGCGTCCACGGCCTCCTGGCCGCCGGCCTGACGCAGCGCCGCCTCGAAGGCACCGGGGTGGACCACCGCGATGAGCCCGGAGACGTGGCCGAAGCCCAGGCTCGTGAGCAGGCCGGCACGCACCACGCCGCCGCGGGTGGGCAGGCAGATCGGCGTGCGCGGCCACACCCAGAAGGCGTCCTTGGCCAGCGGCGCGTCCACGACGTCGAGGCTGGCGTTGCCGGGCGCGACCCCGGTGGCCAGGACCTCGGTGAGGCCCGCGATCTGGAACAGCGCGGCACCACCCTTGGCGTGACCGGTCACCGACTTCTGCGACACCGCCACCAGCGGGTTGCCCTCGCTGCGGCCCAGGGCACGGGCCAGGCGCGTGTGCAGCTCGGACTCGTTGGGGTCGTTGGCCTTGGTTGAGGTGTCGTGCTTGGACACCACGGCGATGTCGTCGGCCTCGACGCCCAGTGCCCTGAGCGCACGCGCCAGCCGGGAGCCCGTGCCGCCGCGGCCCGCACCGAGCGCACCCAGGCCGGGGGCCGGGATGGAGGTGTGGGCGCCGTCGGCGTAGGAGGAGACGAAGCCGAGCACACCGGCCACCGGCAGGCCCAGGCGCTGGGCCACCGAGGCCCGGGCGAGGATGACGGTGCCGCCTCCCTCGGCCTCGACGAAGCCGCCGCGACGGCGGTCGTTGGCGCGCGAGAAGTGACGGTCCGAGATGCCCTTGGCGCGCATCGCGGCCGCCTCGGCGGTGGCGTTCATGTTGCCGAAGCCGACCACCGACTCGATGGAGATGTCGTCGATGGCGCCGGCGACGACGACGTCGGCCTTGCCCAGGACGATCTTGTCGAAGCCCTCCTCGACGGAGACCGCTGCGGTGGCGCAGGCCGACACCGGCTGGACCATCGAGCCGTAGCCGCCGACGTAGGACTGCATCACGTGCGCTGCCACGACGTTGGGCAGGGCCTCCTGGAGGATGTCGCTGGGACGCTCCTCGTCCAGGAGCCTGCCGACGAACATCTTGCGCATGGACTCCATGCCGCCGAAGCCGGTGCCCTGCGTGGAGGCGACGTCGCAGGGGTGAACGGCCGTGAGCAGCTCAGCGGGAGTGAAGCCGGCCGCGAGGAAGGCCTCCACCGCGGTCACGAGGTTCCAGGAGGCGATCGTGTCCATGCCCTCGACCATCGAGGCGGGGATGCCCCACCTGCGCGGGTCGAAACCCGTGGGCATCTGGCCGCCGACCGTGCGCGAGAGCGCGGCCCGGCGCGGCACACGCACCATCGAGCCGGCCAGGCGGGTGACGGTCCACTCCCCCGTCTGCGCATCGGCCTCGATGAGCGTGTGCTCGGGGTCGGCCTGCGCCACCGAACGGGCCGTGGCCTCGTCGGGGACGCTGAGGGTGATGTCGGCGTCGAGGTAGACGGGCACGTCGATCTCCGCGTCGGGGGCGATGACCCCGTCGTCGGTGAACTGGCGGATGCCGCAGCGGGCCACCACCTCGTCGCGGTAGCGGTCGTAGATCTCGTCCTCGGCGACCATCTCGCCGTCGGCGTCGTACCAGCCGGCCGTCGGGGAGTCCTGCCACGTGAGCAGGCCCATGCCCCAGGCGAGCTCGAGCACGCCGGCGGCGGTGAGCTCGACGTCCTCGCCGCCGCTCATGCCCAGCTCGGCCTGACGGCGGGTGCGGGCGGTGCCCCAGGTCGAGACCTCGCCGGTGGAGACGATGACGACCATGTCCTCCAGGTCCGTGGTGACCTCGCCCCAGTCCGGGGCGGTGGGCTGCACCGGAGTGACCGGGGTGGGCAGGGCGGCAACGCTTGCCTGCGTCCCGGACTCCTCGACGGGGGCCTGTGGGGTGCCGGCGGCCTGCTCGCGCAGGGCCACGAGGTCCACGCCGTCACCGAGGCCGCCGGTGAGGTCGGCGTCCACCGGCGCCTGGGCGGCGGCGGCACGCACCTGGGGAAGGCACAGGGCGACGAGCTCGGCGGCGATCTCCTCGGTCGCCCAGGTGCGCACGCCCGCGGCCTCGACGGCGGCGACCAGCGGGTCGTTGCCGCCCATGAGGCCGGTGCCGCGCACCCAGCCGATGCGCGGGTGGGCCAGCGTGACGCGCTGGGACCAGGAGCTCTCGGAGGACCAGCGGTTGACCACGGCGTCCAGAGCGGACTTGACCTCGCCGTAGGCGCCGTCGCCGCCGAAGGTGCCTCGGTTCGGCGAGCCCGGCAGCACCACGTGCAGACGGTGGTCCACGTGGGTGTCCGTGCCAATGGCCGACAGCGCCGCGATGGTGCGCTCGACGCTCCACAGGAGCAGGCGGGTCTGGGACTCGGACTCGGGGCCCGCGTCGGCCAGTGTGCCCGACACGCGCGGTGCGGCGAAGGGGAACAGGAGGGTCGGAACCAGCGCCTCCTTGACGAGGGTGGAGGTGCCGCCCGAGGTGACGACCTCGTCGTTGCCGATCCACGCGGCGAGCGCGTCAACGTCGCGGTACGAGGCGAGGTTGGCCGGCACGATCCACAGGCGCGCCCCGGCGCTGGCGTGCTCACGGTAGAGCCTGGTCGCGAAGGCCAGGCGCTCGTGGGTCAGACGCGAGGAGGTGGCGATGACCGTGGCGCCGCCCGACAGCAGCTCGCCGACGACGGCCGCGGCGATGGAGCCGGGGGCCACGCCGGTGACAACGGCAACGTCCTCGGCCCAGCGGACCGGGGCGGAGCCCGGCTGCGGCGTCGTGCGGGCGGCCTCGCTGATGGCGCGGGCGAGGGTCGCACGCTTGCCGTGGCCCTCGGACTCCAGGCGCTGCGCCCACCAGGCGGCCTGGTCGGCCACGGCCTGGCCCAGGCCCGTGAAGCGCTCGGGTGCCAGGTGCTCGCGCGCCTGGCTCATGCGCATCTCGCCGTTGCCCAGGCGGGCAAGGTCCTCGCGGGCGGTGGCCCAGCGGTCGTCGATGAGCACGGCCCGCCGCGGGTCGAATGCCGGGGTGACGGAGGCCAGCCAGCCGGTGCCGAGCTCGGCGTCAACGGCGGACACGAGGGCCTGGGTGGCCGCGGAGTCCGAGGCGGCCTCGGCCAGCGCCTCAGCGCTGGCGCCCGCGGGGGCGGCCAGGCCGAGGGCCTCCAGCAGGGTGCGGGCCGTCGTGGCCAGCACGCCGGCCTCGCCGGTGACCTTCTCGCTGAAGGCGTCCAGCGCCGCGGAGTCCACGACCGAGCCTCCGGCGCCACCCCCCGCGGAGGGCTTGGCGACGGCGACGCCGTGGTCTGCGGCGACCGCCTGGACGGCCTTGTCGATAAGGGCGTCCACGGCGGCGGCGGAGCCCAGCGGGGCCGAGGAGCCCAGGGTCGCCAGGTCCTCGCCGCGCACGGAGGCGCCCTCGCGGGTGCCCAGGAACAGGGCGACGGTGACGTGGGAGACCCAGCCCTCGCCCAGGCCCCAGGTGCCGGTCACGCGCTCGGCGACGCGGCTGGCGCGCACCCCCGACGGGCCGAGGATCCGGCCCAGGCCGGAGCGGATGGCGTCGGTGAGCACGGGGCCGAAGGGCTTGTAGCCTGGGGCGCCCTTGGCGACGATGGCGGCCAGCGAGGGCATGTCGGCGTCAGCCGCGCCGTCGATGGAGGCCAGCTGGAGCTCGGTGCCCAGGTCCATGAGGAGCTGGTTGCGCCGCGAGGAGACGCCGTTGGTGAGGGTCTCGGTGGTGTCGGTGGCGCCGATCTGGCTGGGGGCCAGGCGGGCGGCGTGCGCGAGCAGGACGGTCAGGGCGTCCGTGGCGCCGAAGGGCAGGTCCTCGACCGGGCCTGCGGCCACGGCGGGAGCGGGCGCTGCGGGCACGACCTCGACCTGCGGGGCCTGCTCGGGCTCCGGAGCCTGCGCAGCCGTGTCCGGGCTCGGCGCCGAGGCCACGGGCGCGGGCGTCGCCGTCGGCAGGGCGTCGTCCATGACCTCCTCGACGGCCGGGTCGGTGTCCGTGGCGAGCACACGCGACTCGTCGCGGCGGACGTTGTGGACGACGACCCGGCGTCCGGCGTAGGCCGGCAGCAGCAGCGTGCGCGCCGCCATGTTCGCCAGCGTCGGGGAGGCGGCCAGGCCGACCTCCACGAGGTGCTCGATGCCCAGCCCGCCGTCCTGCTGGGCGCGGAAGAGCACGTCCTGCGTCTCGATCCAGCGCACCGGGGAGGCGAACTGCCAGGCCAGGAGCTCGACGAGCAGCAGGCGGGCGAGCTCACGCGGACGGCTGGCACGCGCCGGCCAGTCCGCCAGGGCCTCACGCACGGGCTCGGAGGGCACGACGTCGAGGATCGCCTGGGCGAACTCGGGCGTCAGGGCGAAGGGGCGTGCCACGAGGTTGGGCACGTAGCGGCCCACGAGGCGCTCGTGGTCGAGGTCCTGCGGGATGAGGGCGAGCAGCCGGTCACGGAACTCGGGCACGCCCGGACGCAGCACCTCGGAGTGGAAGGGCACGTCGATGCCGGGCACGTACATGAAGGGGTTCTTCGCGCCGCGCGCCTCGGCCCGCTCGCGCGAGTCGCGGGCCAGGGCCTCGAGCCCCTTGACCGTGCCTGCCACCGCGTACTGCTGGCCGGCGAGGTTGTAGTTGACGATCTGCAGGAACTCGCCCGAGGCCTCGGCGACACCGGCCACGTAGGACTCGACGTCCTCAGCGCGGATGCCGGCCATCACCGGGCGCAGGGCGCCCATGCGGTAGTTCGACGCGCCGTTCTCGTCGCGCTCGACGAGGCTGTGCATGGTCGAGCCGCGCTGGAAGACGATGGAGATCGTCGTCTCCACCGGCATGACGCGCCCGTAGGCGCTCAGGGCCGTGTACTCGCCCAGCGAGTGGCCGGCGAAGGCGGCGTCCTCGACCAGCGCCCCCGCCTCGGACAGCCTGGCCACGGTGGCCATGGCGACGGTGGCGAGCGCCACCTGCGTGAACTGGGTGAGGTTGAGCAGGCCCTCGGGGTGGCGGTAGGTGGTGCCCCGTGCCGTCATCTCGGTGGGGTTGTCGCGCACGAGGTTGATGACGGAGAAGCCGAGCTCGGCGCGGGTGTGCGCGTCGGCGCGCTCCCACACCTCGCGGGCGGCGCGCGAGGCGCTCATCTCGTCCAGGCCCATGCCCTGGGCCTGGATGCCCTGGCCGGGGAAGACGTAGGCGGTGGGCTCGGCGGTGGTGACCGCGGTGCCGCGTGAGACGACCTCGTCGCCGATGCGGCAGGTGACCTCCAGGGCGAGGCCGCCGCCGCGCACGAGGCCCGTGCGCTCGACGGAGATCTCGACGACGTCCTCCAGGTCGACGGTGCCCAGCATGACGTAGGTCCAGCCGGCGAGCACGTGGCGCTGGCCGTCGACGTCGGTGGAGGCGGCGACCTGCTCGGCAGTGGCCGACAGCCACATGCCGTGCACGAGCGGGGCCTGCATGCCCGCGACCTTCGCGGCGTGGTAGCTGGTGTGGATCGGGTTGTAGTCACCCGAGACGCGTGCGAAGGCCGTCATGTCCGTGGGCGCGGTGACGCGCACGCGGCGCAGCAGGCGGCGCGCAGCGGGCTCGACCTCGCGGCCGGTGCCGCCGGCGAGCTCGGGTGAGGAGGGCACGGCCGTGCCGTGGGCGCGCCCACGGATGGCGAAGCGCTCGCGCATGAGGGCGATGACCTCGCCGGAGCGCTCGCCCTCGGAGGCGTCGGTCAGCTGCAGGCGCACATCGACCACGCGCCCCGCGCTGGACTCCTCCAGAGCGGCGACCCAACCGTCCACGCGCACCCGAGCCTGCGGGCCCGCCCAGGCGGCCAGGTCGGCCAGCGAGCGGTGCAGGTCGACGGTGTGGTCCAGGTGGACGGCGCCCAGCAGCCCCTCGATCAGCGGCATCCCGTCCTCGACAACCGAGCCCAGGGCGGCGTAGACCGTGGGCCAGCAGGGTCCCAGCAGCGCGTCCGGCACGAGGCTGGCGGCGCTCAGGCCCGTGGGAAGGGCGTTGGCGGTGACGGCGGCGTGGTCCACGCCCAGGGTCGCCGCGAGCGTGAAGGAGTCGTGGACCGTCCCGAAGGGCTGGGTGGCGGGCCGGCCGAGCGCGTCCACAGCCCCCTCGACGGCGGCGACGACCTCGGGCAGGGCCTCGATGTGGTCACCGGCGGCGGAGACAGAGCCGACGCCGGCGGTGCGGCGCAGCAGCTCGTTCATCGTGTCACTGATACGGCTGGGGTCCACCAGGGGGGCGGCCCCGTCCCAGGCGGCGGCGAGCCGCAGGGGCACGACCAGGCGTCGCACGGCGTGGACGGACTGTCCGCCGGGAGTGGCGTCCCAGTGGGTGTCGAGGTGGATGTCGAGGTCGTAGGCGTCCTCGGCGACGTCGGGGCGGTGGACGACGTCGTAGGCGCTGTCCTCGAGGACGCGCGCCGGGTTGGTGGTCAGGTGCCCGTTCCACAGCACGTGCGGGGTGGCGCGCACCAGCTCGGTGGCGTCCTTGACGGGGGCGGCCCCCACGGCCGGCGAGCTGGCGCCCAGGCGGCCGGCGGCGGCCTGCTCGGCGGTGCCGGCCTCCTGCAGGGCCTGGACGGCGGCGGCCTCGAAACGGCCCAGGAGGTGGCCGATGGGCTCGTTGACGGTGGTGATGCCGGCGACCGCGACGGGCCCCGGGATGATACGCACCTGGTCGGCCGTGTAGCGCGGGTCCTGCGCCTGCCACAGGGAGTCCTGTCCCCAGCGGCGCAGGATGTCGGCGTCGAGGACCGGGACGAAGGGGCAGGGCTTGGGGTGCTTGGCGCACAGGTCCACGAACCAGGCGGCGTCCGCGGGCTCCACGAGGGTCGTGGTGGCGGCCGGGTAGCGCTCGGCGACGGCGGCCAGGGCGGCGTCGGAGTCGAGGACGCTGGCGTGGTCCGCGAAGAGCGTGGGGACCTCGCCGTGGTCGGCCTCGCTCAGGCGGGCCTCGACCCGGTGCAGCATGTCGAGGAAGCGGTCGTACCAGCCCTCATCCATCCAGTCGGCCTCGGTGGCCGCGCGGCCCTCGTGCGGGCTGACGGTCAGCTCGGCGTAACGGGTGAGCCACTGCAGGTAGGTCATCGCGTCAACGTCGCCGAAGTAGGGCTTGGCCGTGCGGGACATGGCCTCGATGAGCTCGTCGCGGCGGGCGGCGACGGCCTGCTCGTCACCGGCGACGGCCTGGATGAGGCGGGCGGCGCGGGCGGAGGAGTTGTCGATCTCGTACAGGTCGGCGCGCAGGTGCGACAGGCCCGAGGTCATGCCGCCGGCGGAGGCTCCCGAGGCCACCCAGCCGTCGATGGCGCCCTCGGTGCCCTCGGTGATCCCGGGGGTGTCCACGAGCAGCTGCTTGACGTCCTCGTTGGTCCTGGCCTCCAGGGCCGTCATGGCGGCGGTGCCGACCATGACGCCGTCAACCGGGGCGTCGGCAGTGCCGTAGCGGCGGGCCCAGGCACCGGTGAGGTAGCGGGCGGCCTTCTCGGGGGTGCCGATGCCGCCGCCGACGACGAGGACGATGTTGTCGCGGGCGCGCACGGCGTCGTAGGTGGCCAGGAGCATGGTGTCCAGGTCCTCCCACGAGTGGTGCCCGCCGGCGTGCCCGTCCTCGATCTGCATGATGACCTGGGCGTGCGGCGCGGCAGCGGCAATGGAGATGACCTGACGGATCTGGTCCACCGTGCCGGGCTTGAAGGCGATGTAGGGGAAGCCCTCGCCGTGCAGACGCTCGATGAGCTCGAGGGCCTCGTCCAGCTCGGGGATGCCGGCGGAGATGACGATGCCGTCGATGGGGGTGCCGGCGCCGCGGGCCTTGGACAGCAGGCGCTGCGTGCCCAGCTGGAGGTTCCACAGGTAGCGGTCCATGAACATGGCGTTGAAGGCGGCCGTCCGGCCCGGCTCGAGCTGGGCCTCAAGGGAGGCGAGGTTGTCGGCCAGGACCTTGGCGGTGACCTGGCCACCGCCGGCCAGCTCGGCCCAGTAGCCCGCGTTGGCGGCCGCGGCGACGATCTCGGCGTCAACCGTCGTGGGGGTCATGCCCGCAAGCAGGACCGCGGAGCGGCCGGTCAGACGGGTGAAGGCCGTGGACAGGGTCAGACGGCCGTCAGGCAGCCGGGTCAGGCGCGGGGCGAAGCGGGCACGGTCCACGCTGGGTGCCGGGGCGGCGCCGGGGCGGTCGAGGTCGTCCAGGGCCCGGGCGGTGCCCGCGGCGACGACGCTCGTGCCCGTGCCGGCGACGACCGCCTCGGTCAGGCGGGCCAGGACGGTGCCGGGGCCGAGGTCGAGCACGAGGCGGGCGCCGTCGGCGCGCTCCAGGGCGTCGGTGACCAGGGCCGGCCAGTCGACCGGGTCGATGAGAACGGCGACGGCGAGGTCGTGCGCCAGCCCGGTGTCGATGCCGCAGCGTCCGGCCCAGGCCACGACGTCGCTCACGGCCTGCTCGAGCAGCGGCGTGTGGAAGGGGACGGAGGTGGCGAGGAACTCGGTGACGGGAGCCAGGACGGCGCCGCCGCGGCGACGCTCCTTGCGGTCCTCGGCGGAGCGGGCCGCGGCCTTGTCCAGGGCGGTGACGACGCGCTCGAGGTCCGTCGGGCGCCCGGACAGGATGTGGGCCTGGCGGCCGTTGACGACGCCGACGGTCACGGCGTGCTCCCCGGTGAGGCCGGGCACGCGCGTCAGCACGGCATCCAGGACCTCGCGGGTGACTCCGCGCACGGAGAGCATGGGGGTGGACTCACCCGAGGCGCCCAGTCCCAGGCGCTGGGTGGTGCGGGCAGCGGCCGCGCCGATGAGACGCGCCAGGGCGTGGACGTCGGTGACGCCCTCGTGCGTCATGTCGCCGCCGGCGGCCGCCAGGGCCCGCAGCAGTGCCACGCCGAGCACGCCCTGCGAGTGGCCGATGACCGCGGCGGGGGCGGTCTCACCCAGGACGTTGACGCCGGCGCCGGGCAGTCCGGCCAGCACGGCGTGCTGGGCCATGAGGATGCCGGGCACGGACACGTCGGCGGTGTCCGCGGCGGCGCTGGCCGGGGCGAGCGGGGTGGCGGACTCGTCGAGCAGGCGGCCGCCGCGCGGGGTGACGACGAGCAGGTCGGTGGACACGGGGGCCAGACGGCGGCAGACGGCCTCGTCCAGGGCCACGAGGCCGGCGGCGAGGCTGCGGTCGGTGCCGACCAGCTCGCTGAGGGTGGCGCGCCACGGGGTGGCCTGTCCTCCGAACATGAGGACGTAGCCCTCGCCCTGGGCGAGGCGGTCGGCCGTCGTGGTGCTGGTGGTGGTGGGCTGGGTGCTCATGCGGTCCTCAGTCGTCGGGGTCTGGGTCGGGTCGGTGGTGGGGGTGCTCGTGCTCACGTGGGGCTCACAGGGGTCCGTTGTCGTGCTTCTTGGTTGGCGTGCGCGCCGCGTCCTGCTTGGCCGCCAGGGCGGCGAGGGAGTCGACGATGACGGTGCGGGTGTCCTCGGGGGCGATGACGGCGTCGATCTCCCCGATGGCCACGGCCTTGTCGGGGTTGATGACGCTGCTGTCGTACTCGGCGACCAGGCGCTCGTGCTCGGCGGCGGCGGCCTGCTCGCCCTGCTCGTCGCGCACCCTGGCCAGCTCGCGGCGGTGGATGATGCCGACGGCGCCCGCCGCGCCCAGCACGGCGATCTCGGCGCCGGGCCAGGCGAAGTTGAGGTCGGCTCCAATGGCCTTGGAGCCCATGACGATGTAGGCGCCGCCGTAGGCCTTGCGCAGCACGACGGTCACCAGCGGGACGGTGGCGGTGGCGTAGGCGTTGATGACCTTCGCGCCGCGCCGGATGATGCCGGCGTGCTCCTGCTCGGCGCCGGGGCGGTAGCCGGGCACATCGACGAAGGTGACGACGGGCAGCCCGAAGGCGTCACAGAAGCGCACGAAGCGGGCGAGCTTCTCGGAGGCGTCCACGTCGAGGGTGCCGGCGTCAACCATGGGCTGGTTGGCCACGATGCCGACCGGACGGCCCTCGAAGCAGGCGAAGCCGACCACGACGTTGGCGGCGAAGTCCTCCTGGACCTGGACGAGCTCGCCGTGGTCCACGAGGGCTGCGACGACATCGACGACGTCGTAGGCCTGCCGGGTGGAGGCGGGCACGATCGTGCCCACGCCGGCAGCGGCCAGGCGGTCCTGGACCCGGTCGGCGTCGTCGTAGGCGTAACGGGGTGCCTCCTGCTCGGCGCTGGAGGGCAGGTAGGCCAGCAGGGTGCGCACCTGGGCCAGGGCGTCGGCCTCGTCCTCGGCGACGTAGTGGACGACGCCGGAGACCGAGCCGTGGATCTGCGCGCCGCCGAGGTCCTCGGCGCTGATGCGCTCACCGGTGACGGCGCGCACGACGTCGGGCCCGGTGACGAACATGTGCGAGGCCTCGCGGGTGGCGATGACGAAGTCGGTCAGCGCGGGGCTGTAGACGGCGCCGCCGGCGCAGGGACCGAGGATGACGCTGATCTGCGGCACGAGCCCGGAGGCGGCGCAGGTGCGGTTGAAGATGCGCCCGTACTGGCGCAGGGCCGCCACCCCCTCCTGGATCTTGGCGCCGCCGGAGTCGATGAGCCCGATGACCGGGATCTGCAGCCGCAGGGCGTCGTCGAGCAGGCGCACGATCTTGTCGCCCTCCACCGCGCCCAGCGCGCCACCCGAGACGGAGAAGTCCTGGGAGTAGACGGCGACCTGACGGCCGTCGATCTGCCCGAACCCGGTGACGACACCGCTCGGGCGGGCCTTGTCCCCCGCGCCGGAGCCGGTGTAGCGGCCGATCTCGAGGAAGGTCGAGATGTCGAGCAGGGCGTCGATGCGCTCGCGGGCGGTCTGCTTGCCCTTGGCGTGCTGGCGGGCGGCGGCGGTGTCCTCGGCCTCGCGGGCGATGCGGTCCGCGCGCTCGCGGAAGGCCTCGGTGGCCGGCGAGCCGGCCAGGGTCTGTGCCAGCGGGAGGCCGCCGGGGGCCTGGTGGGGCCTCGGGGTGGTGGCGCCGGAGGCGCTGGGGGTGGCGGTTGTGGTCACGGCTCAGGCCTCCTGTGCCTCGTCGGTCGGCTCACCGGGGCTGCTCAGGCGCAGCAGCTCCTCGCCCGCGCTGACGGTCTGCCCGGCGCTGACGTCAACGGCCTCGACGAGGCCGTCATGGGGGGCGTGCACGTAGTTCTCCATCTTCATCGACTCCAGGACCACGAGGAGGTCGCCCTCGTGGACACGGCACCCGGGCTCGACGCAGATGCGGGTGACGATCGCCTGCATCGGGGCGGCGATGACGCCCTCGGGTGCGGGGGCGCCGCCGTCAACGGCAAGCTGGCCCCCGGAGCGGGCGCGTGAGCGCGAGCGCAGCGGCTGGGGGGCCCGGTGGGGACGGGCCCCGATGTTGTGCCGGGCGCCGGGCCCACCCAGGATGCCGTCGGGCAGGGTGAGGCTCAGGCGGCGGCCGTTGATCTCGATGACGTAGCTTGAGCGGGTGCGCGGCCCGGCGACGGTGCTCGTGCCCGCGCTCGGGACCTCGCCGATGAGCGGAACGCTGGCGGCCGCCGGGGCGCTGAGGGCGGGCAGGACCGAGCTCTCGATCCAGCGGGTGGTCACACCCAGGCCGCCGTCGGCGTCCGGTCCGGTGAGCTCGGGGCGGCTGAGCACGTGCTCGTGCAGGGCCGTGCACACGGTGACGCCCTCAACCACCGTCTCGCGCAGGGCGCGGCGGGCGCGGGCGAGGGCCTGCTCGCGGCTGGCGCCGGTGACGACGATCTTGGCGAGCATGGGGTCGAACAGGGGGGTGACGACGTCGCCCTCGACGACACCGGACTCGATGCGGACGCCGGGGCCCGCGGGCCAGCGCAGACGGGTGATGGTCCCGGTCGAGGGCGACATGCCGGTGGCCGGGTCCTCGCACGTGATGCGCAGCTCGACCGAGTGCCCGCGGACCTCGGGGACCTCGCCGAGCCCGCCGCCGGCGGCGATGCGCAGCTGGACCTCGACGAGGTCGGTGCCGGTGACCTCCTCCGAGACACAGTGCTCGACCTGAAGCCGGGGGTTGACCTCGAGGAACCACAGGTCGCCCTCCGGGGTGAGGAGGAACTCGCAGGTGGCGACGCCGACGTAGCTGACGGTCTCAAGCAGGCGCCGGGAGGCCTCGACGAGGCGCTCGTGGGTGCCCGCAGGCAGGAAGGGGGCCGGGGCCTCCTCGAACAGCTTCTGGTTGCGCCGCTGGAGCGTGCAGTCGCGGGTGGACACGACGGCGAAGGCGCCGTGGCCGTCGCGGGCGCACTGGGTCTCGACGTGACGGGCCGCGGTGACGAACTTCTCGAGGATGAGGGTGCCGCCGCCGGCCTCGGCCGAGGCGAAGGCGGGGGTGGTGCGGGCCTCGTCGTCGTCGTGCAGGACGGTGATGCCGCGTCCGCCACCGCCGTCGGTGCGCTTGAGGGCCACGGGGTAGCCGTGCTCGGCGGCGAAGGCGATGACGGTGGCGGGGTCCGTGACCGAGTCGGTGATGCCGGGCACGGGGGCGACCCCGGCCCGCTCGGCGGTGGCGCGGGCGCTCATCTTGTCCCCCAGGGCCCGCATGGCACTGGGGCTGGGGCCCACCCACGCGATGCCGGCGTCGATGACGGCCTGAGCGAAGGAGTCGTTCTCGGACAGGAAGCCGTAGCCGGGGTGGATGGCCTGGGCTCCGGTCTCACGGGCCAGCGCGAGGACGGCCTCGGCGTCGGTGTACCCGCTGCCCTCGGGCAGGGCGTAGGCCTCGTCCGCGAGCTCGGCGGCCGGGGACATGAGGTCCTCAGGCGTGTAGGGCAGGATCGACGTGCCGCCGAGGTCGCGGACGGTCCGCACGACCCGCAGGGCGATCTCTCCGCGGTTGGCGATGAGGACGCGGTCAAGGACCCTGGTGGTCGCTCTCGTGGGCACGGTGCTCCTCTGTGTCTCGGCGCTCTGAGGAGGATCGTGGTCCCGCACAAAGCGGGATCCCTTCGGTCCTCCGGGCCGGACGCCCGTGCCAGCACCTGAGCGCTGACGGGGGTGGTCGTCCGGCGGTGCCGTCACAGCACGTGATGCACAAGGGCATGACGTGGCTGCGCCAGCACCCCCACGCTAGAGGCGATCCGTTTCAGCGTCACTTGTGCGCACCACACAAAACACGCCGCCCTTGTTGTGCCCATGGCGCCGTTCCGCGACATCCCGGGGCTTGGGGCCCGTGCAGGAGAGGATGAGGAGATCGCAGACGAGTTTTAGAGGTTACCCACAAACCTCAGGGGTGGTGGTGCCCTGAGGCCAGCGCCCGCAGGTGCTCGACCTCCTCCAGGGCGTCCTGCGCCCCGTAGACGGCCGAGCCCGCCACGAAGACCGTCGCCCCCGCCTCGGCGGCGCGCTCGATGGTCGAGCGGTTGACACCGCCGTCCACCTGGATGCGCAGCTCGAGGTGCTGCTCGCTGACAAGGCGCCGCGCCTGGGCGATCTTGGGGAGCATGAGGT
Source organism: Actinomyces sp. W5033 (assembly GCF_051303165.1). NCBI lineage: Bacteria > Bacillati > Actinomycetota > Actinomycetes > Actinomycetales > Actinomycetaceae > Actinomyces > Actinomyces sp. W5033. Next base: position 35,303 of record NZ_JBPPGD010000003.1, read on the forward strand.
CGATGAAGGACTGGCCGCCGAAGCCGGGTTCCACCGTCATGAGCAGCAGGAGGTCGATCTCGGCCAGGACCGGCTCCAGCACGCTCAGCGGCGTCGCCGGGCGCAGGGCCAGGCCCGCGCCGGCACCCAGGCGGTGCAGCTCACGCGTCAGGACGAAGGGCGCCCTCGTGGCCTCGGCGTGGGCGGTGACCACCGCGCAGCCCATCTCCGCGTACTGGGGCGCCCAGCGGTCCGCGTCCTCGATCATGAGGTGGGCGTCCACGGGCAGGCTCGTGTGCTCCAGCACCGTCTGGGCCAGGGAGGGGCCGCCGAACTGGTTGCCGACGAAGTGGTTGTCCATGATGTCGAGGTGGAGGCCGTCGGCGCCCTCGACACGGGCGAGCTCATCGGCCAGGTGCGCCTGGTCGGCGTTGAGGATCGAGGGGTGGATAGCGGCGCACGGGGTCATCGGGGCTCCTTCACAGTGCGGGACTCACAGGGCAGGCGCGGGCTCGTCGCTCAGGAGCGCCGTCGCACGAGCGCGCAGAACATGGCGTCTGTGCCGTCCACGTGCGGCCACAGCTGGAGCATCTGGTCACGGGCGCCCGCCGGGGGCACAGGGGCCACGCGGGTGGCGACGTCACCGGCGTGCACGAGCTCGGTGTCCTGACCCTGCCGGGCCAGGCGCCTCATGACGTCCTGGACCACCAGACGGGTCTCCATCACGTGCGGCGAGCAGGTGACGTAGGCGACCAGGCCGCCCGGACGCACCGCCCCCAGGGCGCTGGTGAGCAGCTCGCGCTGGAGGCCGGCCAGCTCGGTGACGTCCGTCGCCTCCCTGCGCCAGCGCGCCTCGGGCCGGCGCCGCAGGGAGCCGAGCCCCGAGCAGGGGGCGTCAACGAGCACCCGGTCGTAGCGGCCCGGCTCGGCCTGGCCGTAGCCGCGCCCGTCCTCGCACCGGACCTCTGCCACGCCCTCGGGCACGGCGCGCAGGGCGCCGCGCACAAGAGCCGCTCGGTGCGCGGTGACCTCGTTGGCCACGAGGTGGGCACCGCGCTGGGCTGCGCGGGCGGCCAGCAGGCTCGCTTTGCCGCCGGGGCCGGCGCACAGGTCGAGCCAGCGCTCGTCACGGCCGTCGAGGGGGGCCTCGGACAGCAGGAGGGCAACGAGCTGGGAGCCCTCGTCCTCCACGCCCGCGCGCGAGCGCCGCACCGCCTCCACACGGCCGGGGTCGCCCCCGTCCATGATGAGGGCGTAGGGGCTCAGGTCACCGGGACGGGGCTTGGTACCGGTGGCGGCCTCAACCTGGCGGGCCAGGTGCTCGGGGCTGATGAGGCCGTCACGGGCACACAGGACGACGGCCGGGTCGGTGTTGTCCGCGGCGAGCAGGGCGGCGAGCTCGTCCTCCTCTCGCCCGTGGGCCATGAGGGCCTGGCGCATGGCCCACGTGACCCACAGGGGGTGGGACTCGGTCAGCGACAGGGCGGTGAGCTCGTCGGGGGCCTGGGCGGAGACCTCCTCGAGCCAGGCGTCGAGGTCCTTGCCCGCCACGCGCCTGAGCACGGCGTTGACGAGCCCGGCGGCGCCCCGCCCTGCGGCGTGGGAGGCGAGGCTGACGGTGGCGTCCACAGCGCCGTGGGTGGCCACGCGCATGCCGAGCAGCTGGTGGGCGCCCAGGCGCAGGACGTCGAGGACGACGCCGTCGAGCCTGTCCAGGGGACGGTCCACGCAGCGCGAGATGATCGCGTCGTAGCGGCCCTGCAGGCGCAGGGTCCCGTAGGTCAGGGCCGTGGCGAAGCCGGCGTCACGGCGGGTGAGGCGGGCCTCGTCGACAAGAGGCGGCAGGACGAGGTTGGCGTAGGCGCCGTCCTCACGCACCCGGGTCATGGCCTTAAGGCTCACGAGGCGCGCCGGGTCCGCCTCGTGCCGGCGCGTGCCGGGGTGCCTGCCCTGCCCGTGGCGGGTGCCCGGCTGCTGCCCGATCCCGTCTGCCTGGCCGGCCCCGCGGGCCCGGTGACGGCGCCCGCCCTGGTTGCCCTGGCCGCGCTCGCGTCCCTGACCGCGCCGTTGGGCGCCGGCGTGGGGGTGTGCTCCACCGTGCCCGGCACCACGCCCTGCCCGGGCGCCCCGGTCGCCGCCCATCAGCGAGCCTGCCCGTCGTCGCTCGTGCCCAGGCGGGTGCCGGGGACGGGGCGCGCGCCACGGGCCCAGGCGCTGGCCTCCATCCAGCTCTTGCCGGCCGGGGCCACGAGCCCCAGCCTCACGCTCGTGCTCCCAGTTCCCACCAGGACCTCTCGTTTGGTCACGTGCAGCTCTCCGGGTGCCAGGGTGGCGTCGCCCTCGGCCACGGCCTCGAGGGGGCCCAGGCGCAGGGATGTGCCGAGGTAGGTGGTGCGGGCCCCGGGGGCGGGGGTGACGCCGCGGACCTGCCGGTCGATCTGCTCGGCGGGACGGCTCCAGTCCACCACGCCGTCGGCCGGCACGAGCACGGGGGCCAGGCTCACGCCCTGCTCTGGCTGCGCGGTGGCCACGGCGCTGCCGCGGGCCAGGCCGCTGAGCACGTCCAGGACGAGGGGGACGCCCTCGTCGGCGAGGCGGGTGAGCAGGTCACCAGCCGTGTCGTGCCGTGTCACGGGCACGGTGCGCGTGGCGTAGACGGGCCCGGTGTCGAGGCCCTCCTCGAGGCGGAAGACGCTCGCCCCCGTCACCCGGTCCCCGGCCATGACAGCCCGCTGCACGGGGGCGGCGCCGCGCCAGGCCGGCAGGAGTGAGAAGTGGAGGTTGAGCCAGCCGTGGGCGGGCACGTCGAGCAGGGCGGGGGGCACGAGCCTGCCGTAGGCGACGACGACGCCGACCTGCGCCCCCAGGCCGCGTACCCAGGCCTGCGTGTCCTCGTCCTTGAGGGTGGCCGGGGTGCGCACGTCAAGGCCGGCCTCACGGGCGAGGGCGGCGACGGGTGAGGGGTGCAGTGTGCGTCCGCGGCCCCGGCGGGCGTCGGCGCGGGTGAGGACCCCGACGACCTCGTGCTCCTCGTGGTCCATGAGGGCACGCAGCACGGGCAGGGCGACCTCGGGGGTGCCGGCGAAGAGAACACGCATGGGTCTCAGTCTATGGCGGCGGGCAGCAGGCCCCGTGCTGCCAGGTCCTCGCGCAGCGCGGCAGCGGTGGTGAAGTGGTGGGTCAGCAGGCCCACGGCCGCGGCCCCGGCGGTGTTGGCCGCGGAGTCGTCCACGAAGAGAGTGCGCCCGGCACTGAGCCCGTAGCGCTCGAGCAGGAGGCGGTAGACGCGGGCGTCAGGCTTGACCAGGCGCTCCTCGCCGGAGACGACGACGCCACGGAAACGGGCGAGCTCCGGCACGCGCTCACGCCCCAGGGGCCACAGCAGGTGGTTGAAGTTCGTCAGGCAGTACAGGGGCGTCCCGGCGCCCAGCAGCGCCTGGACAAGGGCAGCGGTGCCGGGGACGGGACCGGTGAGGGTGTCCTCGAAGTGCTCCCAGTAGGTGCGCATGGCCTCGACCTTGTCCGTGCGCGCGGGCTGCTCGGCGGCGACGGCGGCCAGCACCTCCTGCTTAGTGGCGCCGGCGTCCCACAGGGCGTTCCACCGGGTGAACTCGCCGGTGGTGGCCATCTCCTCCCACACCGAGGGATCGACCCGCCCCTGGACGGCGCGGTGGGCCTGCCACCGGTGCAGGACGTTGCCCCAGTCGAGGACGACGGCGTCGATGGGGACCGCTCCGTGCCCGGCGCAGGCCGTCTGAGGGGCGGACCCGCTGCTGTGCTCCACGGCGTCTCCTCACACTCGGTGCTGCTGGCCTGCCATGCTACCCGGGGCTCCTGCCGGTGACCTCCCCGCGCCCGCCCCAGGTGGCCTGCGCGCCGCACTGGCACCGGCCTACCACAGCACGGTGGGGTCGAGCTCGATGCGCACGGGGTCCTCGCGGCGCACGGAGCGCTCGCGTGACTGCAGGCGCAGCGTCTCGGCCAGGTCATGGCCCTGGCTCAGCGGCACGCGCACGAGGGCCCGCACACGCTCAGGCACCGGCACGCCGGCCCTCGTGGGCTGGGCCACTGGCTGTGGCGCGTGGACCGGTCCGAGCACGTCCCAGCCCTGCTCCCGCGCCGTCTGGAGGTAGGCCTCGACCGCCGGGAGCGGGCCGTCGAGGCGGGCGCAGCGCACGGCGGGCGGCAGCTCGAGCTCGAGCCGCTCACGCAGCTCCTCGGCGGCGAAGCCGGCGTGGTTCCAGCGCATGAGGGCCTGGGAGACAGCCAGGTCCGGAGAGCCCAGGAGGATGACCCGGGCGTCGCGCCGGGCGAGGACGACGGCATTGGCCCACCGCCGCAGGGCCTCGCTCGAGGCCCCGAGCTCGGGGCGCGAGGACAGCACGGCGCCGTCGAGCAGGAGGACCGCCGTGTAGCCGCCCTCGGCGACCGGCTCGGCGCCGGGGGTGGCCACGACGATCCGGGGGGCGGCGTCCACCGTGGTGACCACGCCGTGGTCGGCTCGGGTGCCCGAGACAACCACGGGCACGCCCGGGAAGGCGCGGCCGAGCTCGTCCCCCGTGCGCACGGAGCCCGATCCGCCCATGCGTAGGCGCTCGCCCCCGCACTGCGGGCACGCCCACCCGGCCCCGGGACGCCCGCACCAGCGGCAGGCCGCCTCACCACGTCGGCTCATCGACAGCGGGCCCGAGCAGGAGCGGCAGCGGGCGACGGCGCGGCAGGTGGCGCACACGACGACGGGTGCGTAGCCGGAGCGGGCGACCTGGACGAGGACGGGTCCGTGGCCCAGGGCCCGGTGCAGCGCGCGGTGCGCGAGGGAGGGGACACGGGCTCGGCCGCTGGCGCCCTCGCGGCCGAGCTCGGCGTCCGCGGGGACCTCGACGCGGGGCACGGTGGCGCGGACGAGGGGGAGTGGGGCCTCAAGGTCGCGGGCCCAGCCCTGCGCGACGTAGGACTGGGCCTCGACACTGCGCGTGCGCGAGGCGATGAGCAGGGCACAGTGCTCGAGCCCGCTGCGCAGGGCCAGGACGGTGCGGGCGTGGACGTAGGGGGCACGGGGCTCGTCAAGGCGGTCGTCGCCGTCATCCCAGATGACGGCCAGGCCGAGCCCCGCCACGGGGGCGAAGGCGACGGCGCGGGTGCCGACGACCACGCGCGCGCGGCCCAGAAGCAGCCTGCTGAAGACCCGGTAGCGGCGGGCCGGGCCGTGCTCGGCGCTGAGGACGAGGACCTCCTCACCATTGAGGGCGTCACCAAGACGCGGCGCCAGCTCCTCAGCCTGGGCGGTGGTGGCGACGGCGACGAGCGCCCCGCGCCCGCTGGACAAGCTGGCCCGCACGGCCTGGGCGAGCAGGACCTCCCAGTCGTCGAGGACGCCCTCGCGCGCGGGCAGGGCGGTCAGGACCGCCCGCGGGGCGTGGCCGTCGCTGACGGCGTCCAGGAAGACGGCGCCACCGGTGTAGGCGCCCCAGCCGGTGGCGGCCGCCTGCGGGCGGGCGGGCCGGAGCAGGCGCCCGGGGGGCTCGGCGCGCACGGCGCGCTCCGTGGTGGCGTGCCGGGTGGGCACGGCCAGGCGCAGGACGTCGGAGCGGGTGCCTGCGGTGCGGGCGGCAACGGCCTCCACGAGCCTGCGGGTGGCCTCGGGCACAACCGGCAGGTCGGACACGACGCGGCGCACGGGCGCCAGCCGGCCGGTGTGCGTCGTCGTGCTGGCGCGTTCCCAGACCCATCCCTGGACCTCCTGCCCACCGAAGCGGACGACGACGCGCACGCCCTCGGCGGCGGCGGCGTCGAGCCCGGGCGGCACGAGGTAGTCGAAGAGACGGTCCAGGTGCGGCACACCCGAGTCGAGCAGGACCCTGGCCACGGGCGCCATGACGCCGCCGCCGCTCACACGGCGCTGGGCAGGGGCGGGGGCCACGAGCAGCGCGTCCTGCTGGCCGGTGCGGCTCATCGCCCCTCCTCCTGCTCGTCGTGGCCTGCTCCCCTGCGGCCCGGGCCCCGGCGGCTCAGACCGCGGCGCGCAGCAGCGGCGCGCGGCTCGTGTCCTCCCATGTGAAGCCGGGGCGGCCGAAGTGCCCGTAGGCGCTCGTCGTGCGGTAGACCGGCCGCAGCAGGTCGAGGTCGCGGATGATGGCGGCCGGGCGCAGGTCGAAGACCTCCTGCACCGCGGCCTGGATCCGCTCCACCGCGACCGTCTCGGTGCCGAAGGTCTCGATGTACAGACCCACGGGGTAGGCGGAGCCGATGGCGTAGGCGACCTGGATCTCGCAGCGCTCGGCCAGGCCTGCGGCGACGACGTTCTTGGCGACCCAGCGCATGGCGTAGGCGCCCGAGCGGTCCACCTTCGAGGGGTCCTTGCCAGAGAAGGCGCCGCCGCCGTGGCGGGCCGTGCCCCCGTAGGTGTCGACGATGATCTTGCGGCCGGTCAGGCCCGCGTCCCCGGCCGGGCCGCCGATGGTGAACCGGCCTGAGGGGTTGACGAGGACCTCGGCACCGGAGACGTTGAGGTCGAGGCCCTTGGCCTGCTCGACGACGAGCACGGGGACGAGGACCTCCTCGGTCAGGGCGTCGCGCAGCCACGCCTGGCTGCGGTCCTCGTCGTGCTGGGTGGACAGCACGACATTGGTCAGGCTGACGGGCCGGTCCCCCTCGTAACCGATGGTGACCTGGGTCTTGCCGTCGGGGCGCAGGCCCGCGACGACGCCCTGCTTGCGCACGGCCGTCAGCCGCTCGGCGAGGCGGTGGGCCAGGTGGATGGGCAGCGGCATGAGCTCGCTGGTCTCCGTGCAGGCGTAGCCGAACATCAGGCCCTGGTCCCCGGCGCCCTGGGCGTCGAGCGGGTCGAGGCCGACGCCCTCCCCACGCACCTCGAGAGCCTTGTCCACGCCGGCGGCGATGTCCGGGGACTGCTGGCCGATGGAGATCGACACACCGCAGGAGCGGCCGTCGAAGCAGACGTCGGAGGAGTCGTAGCCGATGGCGACGATCTCGTCGCGCACGATCTGGGGGATCTCCACGTAGGCGCTCGTCGTCACCTCTCCGGCGACGTGGACGAGGCCCGTGGTCATCATGGTCTCGACGGCGACGTGCGCGGCCGGGTCCTGCTCGAGGATCGCGTCGAGGACGGAGTCGGAGATCCGGTCGCAGATCTTGTCCGGGTGGCCCTCGGTGACGGACTCAGAGGTGAAGAGACGGAGGGAGGAGTTCACGGGCACAGCCTACCGGCGGGACAGGACACGAACCGGGCCCCGGAGGACCTGGTCACTGTGCGTCAGCGCACGTCCCCGCCAGGCGATCGGCCACCAGCGCAACCAGCGCCCGGGCGACCTCGTCCTTCGTCCCCTGGGCGCGCGCGACCTCAGCACCGTGGGCGTCGAGCACGACGACGGCGTTGGGCACGTCGCCGAAGCCCAGCGCCTGGCCGACCGCGTTGACGGCCAGCAGGTCGGCGCCCTTGCGCCGTGCCTTGGCGGCGCCGTGGGCGAGGACGTCGCCGTCGGCGTCACCCGTCTCGGCGGCGAAGCCGACGACGAGGGTGCGCACCCCGTCCGTGCGCGGCGGGCGGCTCACGAGGCCGGCGAGGACGTCGGGGTTCTCGACGAGCTCGATGGGGGCCGGCCGCGGCGCGCCACCCTCCTGGCCGGGGGTCAGCACGTGCTTCTTGATCTTGGCGCTGTGCACGCTGCGGGGCCTGAAGTCGGCGACGGCGGCCGCCATGACGACGGCGTCGGCGTCAACGCAGGCGCTCCTGACCGCGTCCTGCAGCTCCAGGGCGGTGCCCACCGCGAGGACCTCCACCGTCGGCCCCAGGCCGCGCAGGAGGTCCTCGCTGATGTTGGCGGCCACGAGGGTGACCCGGGCCCCCTGGGCGGCTGCGGCGCGGGCGACGGCGACGCCCTGGCGCCCGGAGGAGCGGTTGCCGAGGTAGCGCACCGGGTCCAGGGGCTCGCGGGTGCCACCCGCGCTGACGACGACGTGGTGCCCGGCCAGGACCTGGGCCGCTGCCTCAGGCGTGCGCCGGTGAGCCAGGGCGCTCAGGGCCGCGGCGACGATGTCCTGAGGCTCGGGCAGGCGCCCGGTGCCCGAGTCCTCGCCGGTCAGGCGGCCGTCGGCGGGCTCGAGGACGTCCAGGCCACGGCGGCGCAGGGTGGCGACGTTCTCGACGGTCGCCGGGTTGCGCCACATCTGGGTGTGCATCGCCGGGCACAGCATCACCGGCGCGGTGGTCGTCAGGACCGTGGCGGTGAGCAGGTCGTCCGCTCGTCCGGCCGCCACACGGGCGAGGAGGTCCGCGGAGGCCGGGGCGACGAGGACGAGCTCGGCCCACTCCCCCACGGCCACGTGCTCGACCGCGGCGGGGTCGTCGAAGACGCCGGTGGACACCGGCCCCCCGGACACCGCGGCCAGGGCCGGGGCGCCGATGAAGCGCAGGGCCGCCTCGGTGGCGACCACCCTGACCTCGCAGCCGGCCTCCCGCAGGCGCCGCACCACCGTGGGCGCCTTGTAGGCGGCGATGGACCCGGACACGCCGACGACGACGCGCCGCCTCCCGGTCGGGGACGCGGCGCGTGCGCTCATGTGCTGCTCCACCAGGGCCAGGACGTCAGAACTCGATGTCGTCCACGCTGGTGGCCGGGCCCTCCTCGCCCAGCGACAGCGGGTTGTCCCGGAAGAGGTCGGAGAACGTGTCCTCCTCAGCGGCCCGGCGGGCCTCCTCGGCCTCGGCGCGGCGGGCGCGGGCGACGTCACCCGCGATGACCTCGAGCTTGTCCGCGGCGATCTCGCGCAGCGCGATGCCCAGCGGCTTCTCCTCCGTCTCGGTCTCCACGAGGGGGCCGAAGAACTCCAGGTGGTTGTCCTCGAGCTGCTGGGTGTAGCTGTTGATCTGCCGGGCACGCTTGGCGGCCTCCACCACGAGCCCGTACTTGGAGTCAACCTTCTCCAGAAGGTCGTCGATCGGCGGGTTCGTGATGCCCTCGGGCTGGGGGGAGGTACCGAGCATGTGCGTGACCTGCTTTCTGAGCGCGTGACCGGCCCTGACAGGCCGTGCGGTAACCGGGACAGTCTAGCCCGCCAGGCCGAGCAGGCCCTCGAGCTCATCCGTGGCACGCGCCACGGTGTCGTTGACGACGACGTGGTCGAACTCGTCCACGGCGGCCATCTCCGTGCGCGCGGTGAGCAGGCGCCGCTCACGCTCGGCCGCGTCCTCGGTGCCCCGGCCGACGAGGCGGTTGACGAGCTCGTCCCAGCTGGGCGGGGCCAGGAAGACGAGCCGCGCCTCGGGCAGGGTGCGGCGCACCTGCCGGGCGCCGTCGAGGTCGATCTCGAGCAGGACGGGACGGCCGGCGCCGAGCTCGGCCTGTACCGGGCCGCGCGGGGTCCCGTAGCGGCAGCGCCCGTGCACGAGGGCCCACTCGAGCATCTGGTCCTCGGCGACGAGCCGGTCGAACTCCTCGTCGGTGACGAAGTGGTAGTGGACACCGTCCACCTCCCCCGGGCGCGGGCGGCGGGTCGTGGCGGACACGGAGACGTACAGGCCGGGGTGGCGCCGTCGCAGCTCGGCAACCACCGTGCCCTTGCCAACCGCAGTCGGGCCGGCCAGGACAACGGCGCGCGGGGACGTCGTGGGCTCGCTCATGGGCCCATCATCCACTACCGGCCACCACCCGGAGAAAACGGGCCGGCGGCGCGAGACAGCGCGCCGCCGGCCCCCGTGCCCGGGCCGCGGGCCGGGCACGCGGCCTGCCGGCCCGTCTAGCCCCTGAGGGCCTGTGCCGCCTCGGCGGCCGCGGCCGCGGCGGCCCGGCGCAGTGAGGCGGCCTCGGGGCCGGCTCCCAGCACCCCGCGCGAGGTCGAGGCGAGCACCTGGCTGCGTGCGGGGCCAAAGACCTGCTCGAGCTCGGCCGCGCCTGCACCCTGCGCACCGACCCCGGGGGCCAGCAGCGGGGCGGCCGAGGCCGCCAGGTCCAGTCCGAGCTCCTGCACGGCCTCACCCACGGTCGCGCCGACAACGAGGCCGATGCTGCCGAGCGTGCCGGCCTTCGAAGCCTGCGCGTTGGCGGCCGTCACGCCGTCCACCACCGCGCCCGCCACCGAGCGGCCGGAGGCATCCGCCGCGTGCTGGACGCTCCTGCCCTCCGGGTTCGAGGTCAGTCCCAGCACGAAGACGCCGCGGCCGGTCTCACGCGCCAGGGCGAGCACGGGCTCCAGGGAGCCGAAGCCGAGGTAGGGCGAGACGGTGAGGGCGTCCGCCGCCAGCGGCGAGCCCTCGGACAGGTAGGCGTCCGCGTAGCCTCCCATCGTGGAGCCGATGTCACCCCGTTTGACGTCCAGGATGCTGAGCGTGCCCGCCTCGCGCAGCGCCGCGAGGGTCTCCTCCAGGACCGCCACGCCCGCCGAGCCGTGGCGCTCGAAGAAGGCTGACTGCGGCTTGACTGCGGCGACCCGGCCACCGAGAGCGTCAACCACCCGCAGGGAGAACTCGCGCAGCCCGGTCGCGTCGTCGCTCAGCCCCCAGGAGTCCAGCAGGCCCTTGTGAGGGTCGATGCCCACACACAGGGGGCCCAGCTCGTCCATGGCCCGGGCCAGACGGGTGCCGAAGGGCGCGCGCCCGGCGACGCCCGCGGCGGGCATGTGCGCCGCGGTGCTCATGCGCCCACCTGCTCTCGTCGTGCGGCGCGCGCGGCGTCGTGCTCCTGCAGGGAGCGGATCCTGAAGGGGCCACGCAGCCTGGCCTCCAGCGCCTGGACGGTCGCCTGCAGCTGCTGCACCGTCGTGATGATGGGACGGTCGGCACTCGTCGTGGCCGCACGGATCGAGTAGCCGTCGGCGCGGGCGCCCTGCCCCTTGGGCGTGTTGACGACCATGTCCACCATGCCGGACTCGATGAGCTCGACGATCGTCTGCTCGCCGTGCTCGCCCAGGCCCTCGCTGACCTTGCGCACCGCGGTGGCGGGGATGCCGTTGCGGCGCAGCACCTGGGCGGTGCCCGTCGTGGCCAGCACCGTGAAGCCCAGCTCGGCCAGGCGGGCGACCGGCAGGACGACGGCCCGCTTGTCGCGGTCCGCCACCGAGACGAAGACCGTGCCCTCGGTGGGCAGACCGCCGTAGGCGCCGGCCTGCGACTTGGCGAAGGCCGTCGGGAAGTCGATGTCGTAGCCCATGACCTCACCGGTCGAGCGCATCTCGGGACCGAGGACCGTGTCCACCGCCCTGCCGTCGGGGGTGCGGAAGCGCCTGAAGGGCAGGACCGCCTCCTTGACCGCGATGGGGTCCAGCGGGTCGGTGTGGGAGGTGTCGTGCAGGGGCAGGTGGCCGCTGCGCCTGAGGGAGGCGATGGACTCGCCCGCCATGAGCAGCGCCGCCGCCTTGGCCAGCTGCACGCCGGTGGCCTTCGAGACGAAGGGCACCGTGCGTGAGGCACGCGGGTTGGCCTCGATGACGTAGAGCGTGTCGCTCATGAGGGCGAACTGGATGTTGATGAGCCCGCGCACACCCACGCCCTCGGCGATGGCCTGTGTGGAACGGCGGATGCGGGCGATCTCCGTGTCCGACAGCGTCATGGGGGGCAGGACGCAGGCGGAGTCGCCCGAGTGGATGCCGGCCTCCTCGATGTGCTCCATGACGCCCCCGAGGAAGAGCTCGGTGCCGTCGTAGAGGGCATCGACGTCGATCTCGATGGCGTCGTCGAGGAAGCGGTCGATGAGCAGCGGCCCGTTGGCGTAGGCGCCCCCGGGCTCCTGGCTGGCGCGCACGAGGTAGTCCTCCAGGCCGGAGCGCTCGTAGACGATCTCCATGCCACGCCCACCCAGCACATAGCTGGGGCGCACGAGCACGGGGAAGCCGATCGTCGCGGCCACCTCGAGGGACTGCTCGTCCGTCAGCGCCGTCCCGTGGGCGGGGGCGGGCAACCCTGCCCTGGCCAGGACGGCTCCGAAGGCCTGGCGGTCCTCAGCGGCGTCGATGGCCTCAGGGCTCGTGCCGATGATGCTCACGCCCGCCGCCTTGAGGCGGGCCGCCAGCGACAGCGGGGTCTGGCCGCCGAGCTGGACGATGACACCGGCCACGGGACCGGCGGCGAGCTCGGCCTCGTAGACCTCCATGACGTCCTCGAAGGTCAGCGGCTCGAAGTACAGCCTGTCGGAGACGTCGTAGTCGGTGGAGACCGTCTCCGGGTTGCAGTTGACCATGACGGTCTCGTAGCGCTCGGCCAGCGCCATGGTCGCGTGCACGCAGGAGTAGTCGAACTCGATGCCCTGGCCGATGCGGTTGGGACCCGAGCCCAGGATGATGACGGCCTCGCGCTCGCGCGGCGCCACCTCGCTCTCGGTGTCGTAGCTCGAGTACAGGTAGGGGGTGCGGGCGGCGAACTCAGCGGCGCAGGTGTCCACCGTCTTGTAGACGGGCCGCAGGCCGTAGGCGTGGCGCACCTCGCGGACGGTGTCCTCACTCAGGCCCCTGATCCCGGCGAGCTGGAGGTCGGAGAAGCCGTGGCGCTTGGCCTCCGCCAGGACCGTGGGGGTCAGGGCCGGGGCCTGGCGGACCATGTCGGCCGTCTCCTGCAGGAGCAGCATCTGGTCGAGGAACCACGGGTCGATGCGGGTCGCCTCGTACAGCTCGTCCACGCCCGCCCCGGCGCGCACGGCCTGCTGCAGGTCGAGCAGGCGGTGCTCGGTGGGTGTGCGCAGGGACTCCAGCAGTGCGGGTAGGGCCTCGGGCGCGGGAGCCGGGCCGTCCCAGTGGAAGGCGGTGCCCTTCTTGTCGATGGACCGCATGGCCTTCTGAAGGGCCTCGGTGAAGGACCGTCCGATGGCCATGGCCTCACCGACGGACTTCATCGTCGTGGTGAGCGTGGGGTCCGCGCCACGGAACTTCTCGAAGGCGAAGCGCGGGACCTTGACGACGACGTAGTCGAGAGCCGGCTCGAAGGAGGCGGGGGTCGAGCCCGTGATGTCGTTGGGGACCTCGTCGAGCGTGTACCCCACGGCCAGCCGGGCGGCGATCTTCGCGATGGGGAAGCCAGTGGCCTTGGAGGCCAGGGCCGAGGAGCGCGAGACGCGCGGGTTCATCTCGATGACGACGACGCGCCCGGTGGCGGGGTCCACGGCGAACTGGATGTTGCAGCCGCCGGTGTCCACCCCGACCTCGCGGATGACGGCGATGCCGATGTCGCGCAGGCGCTGCAGCTCGCGGTCGGTGAGGGTCAGGGCAGGGGCCACGGTGATGGAGTCGCCCGTGTGGATGCCCACCGGGTCGAGGTTCTCGATGGAGCACACGACGACGCAGTTGTCCGCCTTGTCGCGCATGAGCTCGAGCTCGTACTCCTTCCAGCCGAGGATCGACTCCTCCAGGAGCACCTCGGTGGTGCGCGAGGCCGCCAGGCCCTGGCCGGCGATGCGCTCGAGGTCGGCGGCGTCGTAGGCGATGCCCGAGCCCAGCCCACCCATGGTGAAGGAGGGGCGCACGACCACGGGGTAGCCGCCCAGGGCCTCGACACCCCGGTGGCACTCGTCCATCGTGTGGGCGATGACGGAGCGGGCGACCTCGGCGCCGCAGCGCTCGACGACCCTCTTGAACTCGTCGCGGTCCTCACCGGCGTTGATGGCCTCGGCGTTGGCGCCGATGAGCTCGACGTCGTAACGCTCGAGCACGCCGGCCTCGACCAGGCTCATGGCGGCGTTGAGGGCCGTCTGGCCGCCCAGGGTCGGCAGGAGCGCGTCAGGGCGCTCCTTGTCGATGATGGAGGTCAGCACCTCCAGGGTCAGCGGCTCGACGTAGGTGGCGTCGGCCACGTCCGGGTCCGTCATGATCGTCGCTGGGTTGGAGTTGACGAGGATGACGCGGATGCCCTCCAAGCGCAGGACACGGCAGGCCTGGGTGCCGGAGTAGTCGAACTCGCAGGCCTGCCCGATGACGATGGGCCCCGAGCCGATGACGAGGACGGAGCGGATGTCGGTACGGCGGGGCATCAGTCGTTCTCCTCGGCGGTCGTGGCCTCGCCGTGGCCCGTGGCGGCACGGTGGGCGGTCATGAGGCGCACGAAGCGGTCGAACAGGTGCTCGCCGTCGTGCGGTCCCGCCGCGGCCTCCGGGTGGTACTGGACGGAGAAGGCGGGGATGTCCAGGGCGCGCAGCCCCTCGACGACACCGTCGTTGAGGCCCACGTGGCTGACCTCGACGCGCCCGTAGCGGCCGGAGTCGTAGGGGGCGGTGCTGGGCGCGCCGACGGGGGCGTCAACCGCGAAGCCGTGGTTGTGCGCGGTGATCTCGACGCGGCCGGTGGCACGGTCCAGCACGGGCTGGTTGACGCCACGGTGGCCGTAGCCGAGCTTGTAGGTGCCGTAGCCCAGGGCCCGGCCGAAGATCTGGTTGCCCAGGCAGATGCCGAAGAAGGGCAGGCCGGCGTCGAGCACCCCGCGCAGGAGCGCGACCTCGGCGTCTGCCGTCGCAGGGTCACCCGGGCCGTTGGAGAAGAAGACGCCGTCGGGCCTCAGGGCCAGCAGCTCGCCGAGGGTCGTGGACTGGGGCAGCACGTGCACACGCACCCCGCGCTGGGCGAGCTGGTAGGGGGTGCGGGCCTTGATCCCGAGGTCAACGGCGGCAACGACGGCCACGGGCTCGCGCCCCTGCCAGGCACCGGAGGGCTCGACGACGTAGCCGTCCTCGGTGGTGACCTCGGCCGCGAGGGCCTGGCCCTCCATGACGGGCTCGCAGCGCACCGCGTCGAGGCAGATGTCCAGGGCCGCCTGGGAGGGGGCGCCGCGCAGGTCGGTGCCGACCCCGGCGGGCAGGGCATCGCCGGAGAAGATGCCGGCGCGCATGGCTCCGCGCTCGCGCAGGTGGCGGGTCAGGGCGCGGGTGTCAACGTCGCAGATGCCGACGACGCCGGCACTGACGAGCTCGTCCTCCAGCTCGCGCCGGGCACGCCAGGAGGAGGCCCGCCGGGCGGGGTCGCGCACGACGTAGCCGGCGACCCAGATGCGCCCGGACTCGGGGTCCTCGTCGTTGACCCCGGTGTTGCCGATGTGCGGGGCGGTCATGACGACGATCTGACGGTGGTAGGAGGGGTCCGTGAGGGTCTCCTGGTAGCCGGTCATCGCCGTGTTGAAGACGATCTCGGCGACGGTGCGCCCGGTGGCGCCGTAGGAGCGGCCGACGAGGGCGAAGCCGTCCTCGAGGACGAGCAGGGCGGGGGCGCGTGTGGGTGAGGCGGCCGGGCTCATGCCTGCGCCTCACCGTCGCGGGCGACGGGCACGCCGCCCAGGACCGTGGGCCGCCCGTGCAGGAAGGTGGCGACGACCTGGCCAGGCAGCTCCATGCCGGCGTAGGGCGTGTTGGTCGAGTGCGTCCACTGCGAGGCGCCGTCAACGGTGCGCCGCACCGTGGGGTCCACGACCGTGATGTTGGCGGGGGCTGCGACCTTGAGGCCCTGGCCCTGGTCCTGCACGCGGCCGATGCGGGCGGGGGTAGTGGACATGACCCGGGCGATGTCGCGCCAGGTCATGCGGCCCGTGCTCACCATCGTCTCGATGAGGATCGGCAGGGCGGTCTCCAGGCCGGTCATGCCGAAGGCTCCGGCCTGCCACTCGCAGTCCTTGTCCTCCAGCGGGTGAGGGGCGTGGTCGGTGCCGACGACGTCGATGGTGCCGTCCGCCAGGGCCTCGCGCACGGCCTCGACGTCCTCGGCGGTGCGCAGGGGCGGGTTGACCTTGTACAGCGGCGAGTAGCTGCGCGCCATCTCGTCGGTGAGCATCAGGTGGTGAGGGGTGGCCTCGGCGGTGACGTCGATCCCGCGGGCCTTGGCCCAGCGGATGATCTCGACGCTGCCGGCCGTTGACAGGTGGCACACGTGCAGGCGCGAGCCGACGTGCTCAGCGAGCAGGACGTCACGGGCGATGACTGCCTCCTCGGCGACGGAGGGCCATCCCCGCAGGCCGAGCTCGGCGGAGACGACGCCCTCGTGCATCTGCGAGCCCTCGGTCAGGCGCGGGTCCTGGGAGTGCTGGGCGATGACGCCGTCGAAGGACTTGACGTACTCCAGGGCGCGACGCATGAGGACGGGGTCGTGGACGCACTTGCCGTCGTCGGAGAAGACGCGCACCCGGGCGGCGGAGGCGGCCATGGCGCCCATCTCGCTCAGCTGCTCGCCCTTGAGGCCCTTGGAGACGGCGCCCACGGGGTGGACGTCCACCCAGCCGGCGTCCTGGCCCAGGCGCAGGACCTGCTCGACGACTCCGGCGTTGTCCTGGACCGGGGTCGTGTTGGCCATGGCGAAGACGGCGGTGTAGCCGCCCACGGCGGCAGCACGGGTGCCCGTGAAGACCGTCTCGGCGGACTCGCCGCCGGGCTCGCGCAGGTGGGTGTGGGGGTCCACGAGCCCGGGCAGGGCGATGAGGCCGTCGAGCTCGTGGCGCACGGCGTCGGCGGGTGCCTGCGCGGCGGCCTCGGGGCCGATGGCGGCGATACGGCCGTCGATGACGAGGATGTCGGATGCGTCCTCGCCGTAGGGGCGGGCACCGATGAGGAGGTGGGCGGTCACAGCTGGGTCCCTTCGTCGGCCAGGAGGAGGTAGAGGGCGGCCATGCGCACCGAGACGCCGTTGCCGACCTGCTCGATGATGCGCGAGCGGGGGTCGTCGGCGGCCTCGGCGGTGATCTCCAGGCCGCGGTTCATCGGACCGGGGTGCATGACGATGGCGTGGGCGGGCATGGCCTCACGGCGGGCGGTGTCAAGGCCGTAGGCGCGTGAGTACTCGGCGGGGCTGGGGAAGTAGCCGCCACCGGCCGCGCTCATGCGCTCGCGCTGGACGCGCAGCATCATGACGGCGTCGGGGCCGACCTCGGCGATGGTCTCGTCCAGGTCGTAGGAGACCGAGCAGGGCCAGCCCTCCATCCCCACCGGCAGGAGGGTGGGCGGGGCCACGAGCGTGACCTCGGCGCCCAGGGTGGTGAGCAGGTCCACGTTGGAGCGCGCCACCCGCGAGTGCAGGATGTCACCGACGATGACGACCCTGGCGCCGGCGAGGTCTCGCCCGCGCGGGGCGGGCGAGCCGTCGGCGGCCCCGGTGGAGGGGTCGTACCACCGGCGCAGGGTCATGGCGTCGAGCAGGGCCTGGGTGGGGTGCTGGTGCTTGCCGTCCCCGGCGTTGAGCACCGGCACGTTGATCCAGCCGGCGTGGGCCAGCAGGTGGGCGGCACCGTCGGCCGAGTGGCGCACGACGACGGCGTCGGCACCCATGGCCATGATCGTCTGGGCCGTGTCCTTGAGGGACTCCCCCTTGGACACCGAGGAGCCCTTGGCGGAGAAGTTGATGACGTCGGCGCTGAGCCTCTTGGCGGCGGCCTCGAAGGACAGGCGGGTGCGGGTGGAGTCCTCGAAGAAGAGGTTGACGACCGTCTTGCCGCGCAGGGTGGGCAGCTTCTTGACGGCGTGGCGCTGGGTGGCGGCCATGGCCTCGGCGGTGTCGAGGACCATGACGGCCTCGTCGTGGCCGAGGTCCTTGGCGGACAGCAGGTGCTTCATCGGGCGGCCTCCGTGGTGGGCTCGGGCGACGGGTGGATGGCGACCGAGTCGGCTGCGGCGCCGAGCTCGGTGAGGCAGACGACGACCTTCTCCTTGCGGGAGGTCGGAAGGTTCTTGCCCACGTAGTCCGCGCGGATCGGCAGCTGGCGGTGGCCGCGGTCCACCAGGACGGCGAGCTGGACGGCGTCGGCGCGTCCGATGGAGCCCAGGGCGTCGAGGGCGGCGCGGACGGTGCGCCCGGAGTACAGGACGTCGTCGACGAGCACGACGGTGCGGCCCTCCAGGACGTCGCCGGGGATGACGGTGGCCTGCGGCACGCGGATGGCGTGGCGGCCCAGGTCGTCGCGGTACATCGTGATGTCGAGGGTGCCGACGGGCACCTCGCGCCCGCCGGTGGCGAAGGCGAGGGCCTTGGCCAGGCGCTGGGCGAGGGGGACGCCGGCGGAGGGGATGCCGAGCAGGAGGATGTCCTCGACACCTCGGTTGCGTTCAACGATCTCGTGTGCGATCCGCACGAGGGAGCGTGCGATCTCGGCCTCGCCGAGGATCTGCTTGCCGGTGGGCTGCGCGTGGGCCACGGTGCGTGGACCTCCTTCCCCGCCTCGCTGGACGGAGTTCAAGGATGTCTGACGGCCGCATCGTATCCCTGCACGGTGCGCGCCCGCCCGGCGGGCAGGTGGGGCGCCGCGTGAGATATCAGTCAGGGGCGCTCGCCCGTGAGGACCTCGACCAGGCTCAGGGGCTCGCGGCCGGTGAGGCGGCGCACGTCGTCGGTGACGGCGGCGAGCTGGCCGGAGGCGATGGCGGTGTAGGTGCTCACCCAGCCGTCTACCTGCCAGGCTGGGGCGCCGTAGCCGGCACGCGAGGCGTAGGCCTGCTCAAGATCCTCCTCGCGGTAGGTCGTGGGGGTGCCCAGCTCGGTGAGGGTGCGGGCGACGTCGATCAGGCTCAGGGCCTGGGGGCCGGTCATCGTGTAGACGGCGCCGTCGTGGGCGGCGGAGCCCGCGGCGAGCTCGGCGAGCACGGCGGCGGCCGAGCGCACGACGTCGGCCCGGGCGACGGCGCCGACGCGTCCTCCCGTGGGGCCGGCGGGCCCGGCGATGACGCCGTTGACGGCGAGCTCGGGCAGGAAGTCGAGGTAGAAGGAGTCGCGCAGGAACGTGGTCGTCATGCCCGAGGAGGCCAGGTGGGCCTCGGTGGCGCCGTGGGTGCGGCCGAAGGTGAAGACCGAGTCCTCCCCCGCGCCCAGGAAGCTGGTGTAGACGACGTGGCGCACTCCCGCCTCGGCCGCGGAGTCGATGAGGGCCCGGTGCTGCTCGAGGCGGTCGGCCGCCTCGGAGGCGCAGACCATGAGCAGGACGTCCACGCCTCGCAGGGCGACGGGGGCGGCCTCACGGTCGCCGTAGGTGGTGACGGCGACGTCGCGGGCCCAGGCCGGTGCCCGGCTGGCGTCACGCACGATGAGGCGGGGGGCCAGGCCGACGTCGTGCAGGAGGGCGGCGACGCCTCCGCCGACGCGGCCGGTGGCGCCGGTGACGGCGAGGACGGGGGTTCTGCTCACGCCACCACACCCTAGCGGCAGGAGCCGACGGGTCTGGCAGGCCGTGGGCGGCCCTGGTGCGCGGCCGCCCACGGCCTCGGGACGCGACGGGGCCGCGCCCCGCTGTCAGCGCAGCGTGTCGGCGAGGTCCCCGATGCGCCCGAGCACGCCGCCGAGGTAGCGGGGCGAGTCGTCCGTGGAGAGCATCCTCGCCAGCGTCATGGCCTCATCGACCGCCACGGGGGCGTCGACGTCGTCGTTGTAGATGATCTCCCACGTGGCGACGCGGGCGATGGCGCGGTCCACGGCGGGCATTCGGGCCAGCGTCCAGTCCTGGGCGTAGGTCTCGATGGTGTCATCGACGTCGGCCAGGTGGTCCGCGACGCCGCTGAGGATCTCGCGCGTGTAGGCGGGCGCCTCGGTGTGGTTGGCGGAGTCGACGGCGCGCCGGGCGGCGAAGTCGCGCAGGGTCTGCGCGGCCTCGGCGACGGTGTGCTGGGGCTCGGTGTCCTCGCCGTGGGCGTCGCCGTGACGGGGCTCGTCCACCTGGTGCTGGGGCCTGCCGCCCAGCATGCCGCGCTGGTCCGCCTCGAAGAGGATCTCGACGGCGCGGCGGCGGGCCTTGGTGCGTGCGGTGACGAGGTGCTTGACGTGGCGTGAGGAGCCCGTGGCCCCGCCGTCCAAGGCGGCGTGGCCCGCGGGCGCCTCGTCGTGGAGGCTGGTGCCGGTCATCGGGTCAGTCGGTGACGCGGGAGATGTACTCGCCGGTGCGGGTGTCCACCTTGACGCGGTCGCCCTCGTTGAGGAAGAGGGGGACCTGGATCTCCGCGCCCGTCTCCAGGGTGGCGGGCTTGGTGCCCGCGGAGGAGCGGTCGCCCTGCAGGCCCGGCTCCGTGTGGGAGACGGTCAGCACGACGGAGGCGGGCAGCTCGACGAAGAGCACGGAGTCCTCGTGGAAGGCGACGATGACGTCCTGGCCCTCGAGCATGTAGGTGGCGGCGTCGCCGACGGTCTCGGCGGAGACCGGGACCTGCTCGAAGTCCTTGACGTCCATGAAGACGAAGTCCTCACCGTCCTTGTAGGAGAACTGCATGTCACGGCGGTCAACGGTGGCGGTGTCAACCTTGAGGCCGGCGTTGAAGGTGCGGTCAACGGTCTTGCCGGACAGGACGTTCTTGAGCTTGGTGCGCACGAAGGCGGGGCCCTTGCCCGGCTTGACGTGCTGGAACTCGACCACCTGCCAGAGCTGGCCCTCGATGTTGAGCACGAGGCCGTTCTTCAGGTCGTTCGTCGTTGCCACGGGTGTTCCTCACTGTCGGGGAGAAGTCTTGTCGCCGCAAGACTACCGTCCGCTTCTGCCGGGACCCCGGGGCGAGGCGTGCGAGGCCGGTCACCACCCCAGCAGCACGGCCGCCTCGCCAGCCGCCTGTGCGGGGGTGGTCGCGCTCGTGTCCACGACGACGGCCCCGGCGCCCGCGGCCTGGCGGCACAGGTCCTGGCGGGCGTGGAGCATCTGGGTGAAGGCGTGGTGGACGTTGCCCAGCGCCACCGAGCGCGGGGCGTCCAGCCCGTTGCGGGTGGCCAGGCGCCGGGTCGTGGCGGTCAGCAGCACCGTGCGGGCACCGCCCGCACGGGCGCGCTCCAGGGCGGCGCGGACCCCGGCGTCGGCCAGGCAGCCCGAGCCCAGGGCCGTGACGGCGCCGACGGGGTCAGCGAGCAGCGCGCACGCGGCCTCAGCCTCAGCCTGCCGGTAGCGCTGCTCCCCCACCGCGACGAGCGCCAGCTCCTGCCGGACGCCCAGGCGGCCGGCGACCTGGGCCCCGAGGTCGCGCACCACCAGGCCCAGGGACCGGCCGAGGGCCTGCGCGACGCTGCTGCACCCGGCACCCGGGGCGCCGAGGAGCACGACGGCGTCCTGCGGGCCGACGGACGCCGCAGCGGCACGCTCGCTACCGGGGTCCGCAGCCCCGGAGACTGCGGGGGCCGCGGCCGGTGCGGGGACGGGCACGCTCACGGCTGGGTCCGCCCCTCGCCCGTGACGGCCGCGTGCGCGGCGCGCAGGACCGCCTCGTCCGGCTCGACCCCCCACACGGGCCGGGCGAGGCCGTCGAGCAGGACCATGCGGATGCGCCCGGAGCGGACCTTCTTGTCCGAGAGCATCACCTGCGCCAGCTCCTCGTAGCGGCCGGCCCCCTCGGGGAAGGACGTCGGCAGGCCGGCCGCCGCCAGGACCCGGCGGTGGGTGCTGAGCAGGTCGGCGTCGATGCGGCCGCTGCGGTGCGCGACCTCAGCGGCGAAGACGCAGCCGACTGCCACCGCCTCACCGTGGCGCCAGGCGTAGCCGGTGACCGTCTCGACGGCGTGGGCGTAGGTGTGCCCGTAGTTGAGGATCTCCCGCAGCCCGGACTCGGTGAGGTCCTCGCCGACGACCCCCGCCTTGACAGCGACCGAGCGCGTGACGAGCTCGGCCAGCACCGGGCCGTCCAGGCTCAGCAGGTCGGCAGGCCGCGAGCCGAGCACGAGGTCGAGGATGGCCGGGTCGGCGATGAGACCGCACTTGACGACCTCGCCGAGCCCGGCGCGCAGCTCCTCGGCGCCCAGGGTGCCCAGTGAGTCCAGGTCGCACACGACGGCGGCAGGCGGGTGGAAGGCGCCCACGAGGTTCTTGCCGGCGTCGGTGTCGATGCCCGTCTTGCCGCCGACGGCGGCGTCCACCATCGCCAGCAGCGTGGTGGGGACCTGGACAACGCTCACACCCCGGAGCCAGGTCGCCGCAGCGAAACCCGCGAGGTCCGTCGTGGCGCCGCCTCCCAGGGCGACGACGCAGCCGTCACGCCCCATGCGGAAGGAGCCCAGGGCCTGCCACAGCCGGTCCAGCACGGCGGTGCGCTTGGCGGCCTCGCCCCCGGGCACCGCGAGGCGGGTGACCCGTTGGCCGTCGGCGGCCAGGGCCGCCTCGAGGTCGCGGGCGCGCTCGTCAAGGACGTCGGCGTGGACGACCGCCACCCCTCCGGCGCCGTGGCCGGGTGCGGCGGCCACGGCCTGTGTGACGCAGCGGCTCAGGTCCTGGCCGATGACGACGTCGTAGGGATGGGGACCGCCCACGCACACGGTGGCACGGTTCTCGGGCCCGGCCACGGTCGCGGAGCGGTCCGCTGCGGGGGCCGGGTGGCCCAGGTGCCGCAGGACCTCCTCGGCCACGGCCTCAGGGGTGAGGCCGTCGGCGACGACGGTGAGGGTGGCGACCTGCTCGTACAGGGCGGTGCGCTCAGCGGCCAGCTGCTCCATGCGCCTGCGCACGCCGTCCGCCCCGGTGCGGGCGCCGCCGTCCTGCGGCCCGGCCATGAGGGGGCGGCCACTGCCGTCGCCGACCCGTGCGGCAGCGGTGGCGGCGGTGACGGACAGGTGGACCACCGTGCACCCGGCGAGCATCTCGCGGTTGGCGGGGCGCAGCACGGCCCCACCGCCCAGGGCGATGACACCGGTGGTGGTGGCCGCCCCGTCCAGCAGGGAGCGCAGGGCGGCCGTCTCCCGGTCGCGGAAGCCCTCCTCCCCCTCGGCCTCGAAGATCTCGGGCACGCTCATGCGCGAGCGGCGCCGGACCTCGGCGTCCAGGTCCACCGAGGCGCCCCGCAGGGCGCGGGCGAGCAGCCGGGCGACCGTGGTCTTGCCCGCGCCGGGCAGGCCGACGAGAACCACCGGCAGGCGGGAGCGGTCCGCGGGGGTGAGGCTCGTGGTGCTCATGCTCATGCTCTCCTCACCAGCGGGTCCGCTCAGCCACGCGGGCGAGGTAGGCGTCCAGGTTGCGGCGGCACTCCTCGACACTGTCCCCCCCGGTCTTGTCCAGCAGGGCGTCGGCGAGCACGAGCGCCACCATCGCCTGCGCGATCACCGCCCCGGGCACGACGGCGGTCGTGTCGGAGCGCTGGTGCAGGCCGGTGGCCTCCTGGCCCGTGGCGAGGTCGATCGTGCGCAGGGCGCGCGGCACCGTCGAGATCGGCTTGAGGGCAGCACGCACGACGACGTCCGAGCCGTTGGAGGTACCGCCCTCGATGCCGCCGGCGTGGTTGGTGGCGCGCTCGACCCTCCCGTCGCCAACGAAGAGGATCTCGTCGTGGGCCTGGGAGCCCCGGCGCACCGCCGAGGCGAAGCCGTCACCGATCTCGACGCCCTTGACGGCCTGGATGCCCATGACGGCTGCCGCCAGGCGGGCGTCGAGGCGGCGTGAGGCGTCCACGTGCGTGCCCAGCCCGATGGGCACGCCGGTGGCGATGACCTCAACGACCCCGCCCAGGGTGTCGCCCGCCTTGTGGGCGGCGTCGATCTGCGCCACCATCGCGGCGCTGACCACCGGGTCCGTGCAGCGCACCGGGTCGGCGCTCAGACGCTGCTCGTCCTGCGGCCCGGGCCTGGAGGCGTCGTCGGGCAGGCTGACACCGCCCACACGCAGGACGTGGCTGACCAGGCGTACGCCGGCGACCTGCTCGAGCAGGGCCTCGGCCACCGCACCGAGGGCGACCCTGGCGGCCGTCTCGCGCGCCGAGGCGCGCTCGAGCACGGGACGCGCGTCCGCGAGGTCGTACTTGAGCACCCCGGGCAGGTCCGCGTGCCCCGGCCGGGGGCGGGTGAGCGGCCGGTTGCGGGCGATCTCCCGCTCGTCGCCGGTACCGGCGTCGATGAGCATCTCGGCCGGGTCAACAGGGTCTGCGCTCATGACCGTGGACCACTTGGGCCACTCGGAGTTGCCGATCCTCATGGCGATCGGGCTGCCGATGGTGCGCCCGTGGCGCACGCCGCCCACGATGCTCAGCTCGTCACGCTCAAAGGCCTGGCGTGCTCCACGTCCGTGGCCGAGGCGGCGCCGGGCGAGGGCCGATCGGACCGTCTCGCTCGTGATCTCCACGCCTGCGGGCACGCCCTCGATGAGGGCGGTCAGGGCCTCGCCGTGCGACTCACCGGCGGTCATCCATCGAAGCATGCAGCCGATCATCCCACACGGCCGTCAGCCGGGGCGGCGGTGCCGGGGCAGGGCCCCGACCAGGGCCGTGCGCATGGCGCCGGTGTCCGGCGTCATGCCGGTCATGAGGCGAACCTGCGGCACGGCCTGGTGCAGGAGCATGAGCCAGCCGGGGACGGCGAGCCCGCCGGCCCGCTGCCAGGCGGCGGCCAGCGCCGTCGGCCAGGGGTCGTAGGTGACATCGAGCAGGGCCGCGCCCGGGCGAACCCGCTCGATGAGGGGGGCCAGGACGTCGGGGGCGTGCGCGGGCAGCGTGGAGACCGCGATGGTGGCCTCAGCCAGGGCCTGGGCCACGGCGGCGTCGGAGCGGGGGTCCCCGGGGCTCCAGGTGACGGTCTCGATCTCGAGTCCCATGCGGTGGGCGGCGGCCAGGGCCCGGCCCGGCCCGGCGTGGCGGCGTGCGGCGACGACGATGCGCCCGGCCCCGAGCTCGGTGAGCGCCGCCAGCGCCGAGCAGGCTGTGGCGCCCGAGCCCAGGACGAGGGCGGTGGCCTCGGCGGGCCGCGAGGACGGCGCCAGCCGGTCCCCCGCGGCCTCGCGCAGGGCGCCGACGATCCCGGCGACGTCGGTGTTGAAGCCCGCCAGCAGGGCGGGGCCACGTCCGGCGCGCTGGGCGACGACGGTGTTGGCGGCACCAACGCTCTGGGCCAGTGGGTCCAGGACGTCGAGGCAGCTGAGCAGGGTCTGCTTGTGGGGCATGGTGACGCTCAGGCCCGCCCACACGGGGCCGGGTCCTGCCGGCGCGGCGAGCTCGGCCAGCAGGGGCCGCAGCTGGTCGGGGCGCGTGTGGCGCCGCTCGTACTCCCAGCCCTCCAGACCCAGCGCGCTGTAGGCCGCACGGTGCAGGACCGGGGACAGCGAGTGGGCGACGGGGTCGCCGATGACGGCGGCACGCCCGCGCGAGATCATGAGCCGCCCCCCGTGGAGCACATGTCCTCGTGCTCGCGGCAGTAGGCGGTCAGCCGCTCGGTGTTGGCCTGCTGCTCGTCCTGGGTGGAGGCGAAGAGCGTCTCACCGGTCTCGAGGTTGATGGTGACGAAGTACAGCCACGCCCCCTGGGGCGGGGAGACGACGGCGGCGATGGCCAGCTCGCCCGGGCTGCCGATGGGCGTCGGGGGCAGTCCCGCGTGCACGTAGGTGTTGTACGGGTTGCCTCGGTCCCGCACCTCCTCGCTCGTGGGCACGCCACCGGTGCGGCCCAGGCCGTACAGGACAGTGGAGTCCATCTGGAGGCGGCCCGCGGTGTCCGTCCCGGTGCTTGCCAGACGGTTCTCGATGACGCGGGCGACCTGGCCGTAGTAGGTGCTCGAGGCGACCTCGTGCTCGACGACCGACGCCTTGGTGAGGACCTGCTCGTAGTCGGCCGGAGCCACGCCCAGGCGGGTGAGACGGCTGAGGGTGAGTGAGACCATCGAGGCGACGACGTCGGTGGCGGTGGCGTCCTCGGCGACGTCGTAGGTGGAGGGCGCGAGCCAGCCCTCGACCTGGCCGCCGGCGACCTCGGGCAGGCCGATGGCCGCGGCGTCGCTGAAGGCGGTCTCCACCTCCTGCTCGCTGAAACCGCCCACGCTCATCAGGCGCTCCTTGACCTGCTCGCGCGTGCAGCCCTCGGGGACGGTGAGGGTGCGGTCAGCACGGGAGGCCGGGTCGAGCAGGGCGGCGACGGCGTTGGCGGCGGACATGCCCAGCCGCAGCGTGTAGGTGCCGGCCTGGATCCCGGTGGTGCTGGCCGCGTAGGCGTCGGCGAAGGCGTCCTCGGTGGCCACGACGCCGGCCTGGACGAGGAGCCGGGCGATCTCGGCGCTCGAGGCGCCCTCCGGGATGGTGACGACGACGCTGCCGTGCCCGGCGCCGCTGTAGTCGGAGACAGAGGGCCGCGCCGAGGGGGCCTGGGACGCGCTGCGCACAGCCGTGACGGCGATCAGGCCCAGGCCGGCGACGAGCACGACGGCGAGGATGATGGCGAGCACGGTGCGGCGCGGGCGCCGAGGTGCGCGGGCGCGCCGGGTGCCAGAGGGGGACGTGGGGGCCGAGGTGCTGGCGGCCTCGGCGCGACGGGCGTGCCGGCTCACGCTCGTCCTTCCCTGAGCGCCATGACCAGCTCGCCTGCGGGGCTGCCGGTGCGGCGCTCGGTCTCGAGCGCGTGCTCGAGGATGACGACGGCGGCTGCCTGGTCCACGACGGCGCGGAAGTCCTTCGCACGCCGGCCTGAGGCGTGCAGCGCCTGCTGCGCGGTGACGGTGGTGAGCCGCTCGTCCACGAGCCTGACGGGCACCGGGGCGATGAGCGAGGCGAGCTGGCGGGCCCAGCGCCGCGCGTCCCGGGTGGACGAGGAGGAGCCTCCCGCCATGTGCCGGGGCAGGCCGACGACGGCCTCGACGGCGCCGTGCTCCTCGACGAGGTCGGCGGCTTCGTCGAGGTCGGCGCCGTAGCGGTCCCGGTGCAGGGTCCTCAGCGGGACGGCAAGGATCGCGTCGGCGTCGCAGCGGGCCACGCCGACGCGGGCCGTGCCCACGTCGAAGGCGATCCTGGCACCCGGGCGCATGGCGTGCCGGCCGCTCACGCGCCCAGCGCGCGGGTGACGGCGGCCATCGCCGCGGGCAGCCGGGTGGCGTCCTGGCCACCGCCCTGGGCGAGGTCGGGGCGGCCTCCGCCGCCACCGCCGAGGGTCGTGGCGGCGACCTTGACGAGGTCCCCGGCGCGGGCCCCGGCGTCACGGGCAGCCTGGTTGGTGGCGATAATGACCTGCGGGCGCTGCCCAACGACGCCCATGCCGACCACGACGACGGGCTCGCCCTCGCCCAGGCGGCCGCGCACGTCGAGCACGAGGCCGCGCAGGGCGTCGCCGGAGCCGACGGCCCCCAGGTCCGCGGCGGCGAGGCGGTAGGGCCCCACCTTGACCACGCCGGCCACGACCTCGACGGCCTTGGCGGCCATGGCGGCCTGCTCCGCCACGGCGAGCTTCTTCTCCGCCTCCTTCAGGCGGCTCATGAGCAGCTCGACGCGCTCGGGCAGGTCCTCGGCGCGGCCTCCGACCAGGGCGGACAGGCGCGAGACGAGGGCGTGCTCCTTGGCCTGGAAGCCGTAGGCGCCGTCGCCGACCAGGGCGTCGATGCGACGCACGCCGGAGCCGATGGAGGACTCGCCCAGCAGGGCGACACGGCCGATGCGCCCGGTGGTGGCCACGTGGGTGCCACCGCACAGCTCACGGTCGAAGCCGTCACCGATGGTGACCACGCGCACCTGCTGGCCGTACTTCTCACCGAACAGGGCGATGGCGCCCATGGCCCGGGCCTCGTCGATGCTCATGACGTCGGTGCGGACCTCGAGGTCCTGGGCGAGCGTGGTGTTGACCAGCTCCTCGATGTCGGTGAGCTGGGTGCCGCTGAGCGCCGCGCCGTGGCGGAAGTCGAAGCGCAGGCGCGAGGGAGAGTTCTCGCTGCCGGCCTGGTCCGCGTGCTCGTTGACGACGCGGCGCAGGCCCGCGTAGACCATGTGGGTGGCGGTGTGGGCGCGGGCGATGGCGAGCCGGCGCTGCGTGTCGATCTCGGCATAGGCCTTCTCCCCGACGGCGAGGGTCCCCTCGGTAAGGGTGCCGCGGTGCACGCTCAGGCCCTTGATGGGGGCCTGGACGTCGGTGACCTCGACGACGCCGCCGTCGGCCAGGCGGATGGTGCCGTGGTCGGCGAGCTGGCCGCCCATCTCCGCGTAGAAGGGGGTGCGGTCGAGGATGACCTCGACCTCGGCGGGCGCCGTGGCCACGGGCTGGGGCACGCCGTCGACGAGCAGGCCGGTGACGACGGCGTCGGCGGCCGACTCGGTGTAGCCCAGGAAGGTGGAGCCGCCTCCCATGGCCTTCTCGATGTCCTGGAAGGCGCGGATGTCGGCGTGGCCGGTCTTCTTGGCGCGGGCGTCGGCGCGGGCGCGCTCCTTCTGCTCGCTCATGAGGGCGCGGAAGGCGTCCTCGTCGACGGCGACGCCCTGCTCGGCGGCCATCTCGAGGGTGAGGTCGATGGGGAAGCCTGAGGTGTCGTGCAGCTCGAAGGCGACCGAGCCGGGCACGACGGCCTTGCCGCCCGTGGCGGAGGCCGCGGCCTTGGCCCGGGCGACCGCGGTGTCCAGGACCGTGGTGCCGGCGGCCAGGGTGCGCCTGAAGGCCTCCTCCTCGGCGTAGGCGACCTCCGAGATCTGCGTCCAGCGCTCCTCGAGCTCGGGGTAGGACAGCCGCATGACGTCCTTGGAGGCGGTCAGGAGGGTCGGCATCGCGGCCTCCTCGACGCCCAGCAGGCGCATGGAGCGCACCGCGCGACGGATGAGACGGCGCAGGACGTAGCCGCGGCCGTCGTTGCCGGGACGCACCCCGTCGCTGATGAGCATGAGGGCGGAGCGCACGTGGTCGGCGACGACGCGCATGCGCACGTCGTTCTCGTAGTCGTCGCCGGCGCTGGGGCCCGCGGCCCCGCGCCCGTAGGTCTTGGCGCTCATGGCCTCGGCGGCGGCGATGACGGGGTAGACCTCGTCGATCTCGTACATGTTGGGCTTGTCCTGCATGACGAAGGCCAGACGCTCGAGGCCCGCACCGGTGTCGATGGCGGTCTGGTCGAGCTTGCCGACGAGCTCGAAGTCGTGGCCCTGGCCCTCACCGCGGATGAACTCGTCGAAGACGAGGTTCCAGATCTCGAGGAAGCGGTCGCCCTGGGTGTCGGCCAGGGGGCCGCCGTCGGGGCCGTACTGGGGGCCGCGGTCGTAGTGGATCTCGCAGCAGGCGCCGGCGGGTCCGGGCTGGCCGGTGGACCAGGAGATCTCCTCGAAGGGGAGCTTCTGGACGTGGGTGGGGTCCACTCCGAGGGTGCGGGTGAGGTAGTCCCAGGAGACGTCGTCCTTCTCCCAGATGGTCATCCACAGGCGGTCGCCGTCGAGGCCGTAGCGGCCCTCGGCCACGGGACCCGTCAGCAGGTCCCAGGCGTACTGGATGGCCCCCTCCTTGAAGTAGTCCCCGAAGGAGAAGTTGCCGTTCATCTGGAAGAACGTGCCGTGCCGGGTGGTGCGGCCGACGTTGTCGATGTCGTTGGTGCGGATGCACTTCTGCACGCTCGCCGCCGTGGGCCAGGGGGCCTGCTCGGTGCCGAGGATGTAGGGGATGAAGGGGACCATCCCGGCGACGGTGAACAGGATCGAGGGCTCCGGGGAGACGAGGGAGACCGAGGGGCGGATCTCGTGACCGTTCGCCGCGAAGTAGTCGAGCCAGCGGGAGCGGATCTCTGAGGTACGCATGTGCTGTTCTTGCTCCTGAGTCGGGTGCGTGGGTGAGTGCGTGCGCGCGGCGGCGCCCGGCGCGGGCCGCGTCGCTGGCGCCCACGCGGCGAGGACCGGGGGCGAGACTACCCCGCCCGACCGGGTAGGCGGGACGCCCCTCACCGGCGTGCGGTGCGGGGCGTCCCGGTGGCTGTGTCCTCCTGGGAGGCGGTCAGCGCGAGTAGTACTCGACGACCATCTGGACGTCGCAGGTGACGGGGACCTCGTCGCGCTTGGGGCGGCGCACCAGGGTAGCGGTGAGCTTCTCGACCTCAACCGCGAGGTAGTCCGGCACGGGGGGCAGGACGTCGCGGTGGGCGCCGGTGGCGGCGATCTGGAAGGGGACCATCACCTGGGAGCGCGGACGGACCTGGATGGTCTGGCCGGGCTTGACGCGGAAGGAGGGGCGGTCCACGACCTTGCCGTCCACGAGGATGTGGCGGTGGACGACGTCCTGACGGGCCTGGGCGATGGTGCGGGCGAAGCCGGAGCGCAGGACGAGGGCGTCCAGGCGCATCTCGAGCAGCTCGACGAGCGACTCACCGGTCAGGCCCTTCTCACGGCGGGCCTCCTCGAAGACGCGCTGGAGCTGGGCCTCGCGGATGCCGTACTGGGCGCGCAGGCGCTGCTTCTCCTTCAGGCGCACGGCGTAGTCGGACTCGGTGCGGCGGCGGGCGCGGCCGTGCTCGCCGGGGCCGTAGGGGCGCTTCTCGAAGTAGCGCACGGCCTTGGGGGTCAGCGGGATGCCGAGGGCGCGCGAGAGGCGCACCTGGCGGCGGGAGCGGGAGGAGCTCATGCTCGTCTCTTCTTCCTGTCGGAGTGATCGCACGCCCCGTGCGGGTGCGCGGGGCGCGGGGTCAGCCACGTGGACGGGCCGGGACCCCAGGGGCGGCGCGCGCGGTGAGATGACCGCACGCAGGCAGCCCAGGAACACTAGCGGGTGACCGCCCTGCGAGGCGAGCCACGCCCCTCCCGTGTGACCGGTTCCTCAGCCCTGGCCGTCACCCGCTCCGCGGGCCCCGGGACCCTGCCGGCGCTGACGGCGCAGGCGGACGCGCTCCTTGCCGAGCACGTTGAGGACGACGCCCACGAGGAAGACGCCGAACAGCGTGTTCCCGGCGGCAGGGCTCAGGGCAGCCGCCACCCGGGCGCCCAGGGGCGCGGCCACGACGGCGGCCGCACCCACGAGCAGGCCGGCCCGCAGGTCCACGGCGCCGTGGCGCAGGTTGGACCAGGTGCCCACCGCCGCGGTGGGCACCATGACGAGCAGGGAGGTCCCGCGAGCCATGAGGTCTCCGACGCCGGCGACGAGCTGCAGCCCGGGCACGATGACGCTGCCGCCTCCCACGCCCACCAGGCCCGCCATGACCCCGGCCAGGACGCCAACGCCCACGAGGCCCGCGCCGCGCAGCGGGTCGAGCAGGAGCCCGGCGTCGCGCACCGGCGCCTGCAGCTGCTGGGAGACGATGACGACGAGCGTGAAGGCGACGAAGACCCAGGGCAGGACCCGGTGCGGCAGGCGGCGCAGCAGCCAGGTCCCCAGCGGCGCCCCGGCCAGGGACCCGGCGCAGACGATGGCGGAGGCCGTCCAGGACACCTCCCCGTGCCGGGCGTAGGAGACGGTGCCCACTGCGGCGGTGACGACGATGGCTGCCAGCGAGGTGGCGGCCGCACGGCGCTGGTCCATGCCGAGCACACCCATGAGCGCGGGGACGATGACCAGGCCCCCGCCGACGCCGAAGAGCCCGGAGAGCAGGCCCGCCGCCAGCCCGGTGGCGAGCACGAGCAGGACGGTGCGTACCGACCGGCGCCGGGCGGCAACGGGCTCGAGCGGGCTCATGCGCCGGCACCGTCCTGAAGGATCCGGCGCACGGCCTCGAGACGGGCGGCAACCTGCTTCTCGAAGCCGCGGGAGGTGGGCTCGTAGTAGCGCTGCCCGGCGAGCCCGTCAGGCAGGTACTGCTGGCCCACGACGCCGTGGGGGTGGTCATGGGGGTAGAGGTAGCCGACGCCGTGCCCCAGGCGCTGGGCCCCGGGGTAGTGGGCGTCGCGCAGGTGCGCGGGCACCTGCCCGGCCCTTCCGGCGGCGACGTCGGCGGCGGCCCGACCGATGCCGAGGGTCACCGCGTTGGACTTCGGGGCGGTGGCGACGGCGAGGGCGGCCTCGGCCAGGACGAGCTGGGCCTCGGGCATACCGATGAGGCCGACGGCCTGCTGGGCCGCCACCGCGGTGGACAGGACCGTGGGGTCGGCCAGGCCCACGTCCTCAGCCGCGTGGATGGTGATGCGCCGGGCAATGTACCTGGGGTCCTCACCGGCAGCGAGCATCCGGGCGAGGTAGTGCAGGGTGGCGTCGGGGTCGGAGCCGCGCATGGACTTGATGAAGGCGCTGATGACGTCGTAGTGCTGGTCGCCCTGGCGGTCGTAGCGCACGGCGGCGACGTCCGCCGCCTGCTCGACCCCGGCCAGGGTGATGACCGCGGCGGGGGCGGCGGTGCCCGTGTCCGCAGGGTGAGCGGCGTCGTCCTGGTGCGGGCGGGCACAGAGGGCGGCGCCGGCGGCAGCCTCGAGGACGGTCAGGGCCTTGCGGGCGTCGGAGCCGGCCATGCGCACGATCTGCTCGCGGGCCTCGTCCTCCAGACGCACGCGTGCGCCCAGCCCCCGCGGGTCCGCCACGGCCCGGTCGACGAGGCGGCGCACGTCCTGGGCCTCGAGCGGGTGGAGCGTGAGCAGCAGCGAGCGCGACAGCAGCGGGGAGACCACCGAGAAGCTCGGGTTCTCGGTGGTGGCGGCCATCAGCGTGACCCAGCGGTTCTCCACGCTGGGCAGCAGGGCGTCCTGCTGGGAGCGCGAGAAGCGGTGGACCTCATCGACGAACAGGACGGTCTCCTCCCCCGAGGCCGCCAGGCGCCGTCGTGCGTCCTCGACGACGGCGCGCACGTCCTTGACCCCGGCGGTGAGCGCCGACAGCTCGACGAAGCGTCGGCCGCTGCCGCGCGCGACGAGGTAGGCGAGGGTCGTCTTGCCGGTGCCCGGCGGTCCCCACAGGATGACGGAGGAGACCCCGGTACCCTGCCCGGAGCCGGGGTCCGCCGCGCCAACCAGCCGTTGGAGGGGTGAGCCCGCAGTGAGCAGGTGGTCCTGGCCCAGGACCTCGGGCAGGCTGCGCGGGCGCATGCGCACGGCCAGGGGCGCGTGCGTGTCCACGGGCAGGCCGACGTCGTCGGTGCCGGCGCTGTCGAAGAGGTCCACGTGAGGAGCCTATCGCGGTGCCCGTCGGCCCCCGGGGCCCCGCGTGCCGGGACCGGGCCCCCGGCCGGGGGTCTGCAACAATGACGGGGTGCTCCACTGGCTCTCCCGACGCGTCGTCAAGGACGCCTCCGTCGTCGTCGCCTCGTGGGCGCTCGTCGCCGTCCTCGCCCTGACGGTCGCGGCGACGGGCCTGGGCCTGGGCCCCCTGACAAGCCGTCTGGTCGGCGGGGCAGGCGCGCCGGGGCTGGGCGAGTCGAGGCAGGGCCGGGAGATCATCGAGGCGCTGTCCGGTGACGGCACGACCGTCACCCTGCTCGTCACCGGGGTGGACGTGTCCACGCCCGAGCGCCAGGAGGAGGTGGCCGCCGCCCTGGCGGACGCCCACAAGGACCTTGCGGCCGTCGTCGGCGAGACAAATGTGCTCGACCCCTTCGTCGTGCCCGGCATGCTCGAGGAGCCGGCCGGACAGGTGCTGGCCTCCAAGGACCTTGACGGCTTCCTCATCGTGGTGACGGTGGACCCCAACGGGCCCGAGGTAGCCAAGGAGGGGGACAAGGAGCACGCGCAGGACCTCGCTGAGGCGGTGACGCGCGTCCAGTCGCGCCTGGAGCGGGTGCCCACCGAGCTGTCCTCAGTGAGCCCGGGCGCCTCGGGCACGGTCTCCCACAAGGGCCTGCGTGAGCAGGCCGTCATCGACCAGGCCTGGCAGGACACGCTCGTCGCCCTGCTCATCGCCCTGCCTGCCATCCTGCTGCTGCTCGTCCTCGTCTTCGGGGCCGTGCTGCCGGCCCTGGTGCCCGTGGCCACGGCGGTGACCACCCTGCTCGCCACCCTGGGCGCCCTGTGGCTGCTGAGCCTGCTCATCGAGCTGCCCGCCTTCGTCCTGCCGGTGACGGTGATGCTCGCCCTGGCGCTGGCCACGGACTACGGCTTCGTGCTCACCACACGTTTTCGCGAGGAGCTGGCCCGCCTGCGGGAGGGCCAGACGGCGCTCAGCCCCGTGGCGCGGGGCCGGGCCGGGCGCGCGGAGCGCCGTCGGCGCCGCCGCGCCTCCCCCGTGACGCGGGCGGTGGCGCTCACGCTCCTGAGCACGGGCCGCACGATCCTGCTCACGTCGCTGACGATGGTCGTCGCGCTGGCGGCTCTGCTGCTCATCGGCACCGACGTCCTGGGGGCCATCGCCCGGGCGGGGATCGCCGCAGTTGTCATCGCCACCGCCGTGTGCCTGTCGCTGGCGCCGGCCCTGGTCGCGCTGGTCGGCCGGCGCCTGCACCACCCCTCACCGCTGCGGCGCGTGGGGGCCCTGCGGCGGCTGCGCTCGTGGGTGGGGGACGCCGCGCGTGAGCAGGGCGTGTTCTCCCGCGCCGTCGGGCTCATCCAGCGGGTGCCCTGGGTGGCGCTGGCGGTCTCCCTCGTCATCCTCGTCGTGCTGGCCTCCCCCGCCCGCCACCTGCACGTGCTGGTCTCCGACGAGGACCTGCTGCCCGCATCCTCCGACCAGGCCGTCTACCTCGACACGCTGGCGGCCTCCTACCCGGCGGCGCAGGACGCCGACGCCACCGTGGTGCTGGCCCAGGCCGGGGAGCGGGCGACCGCCTTCATCAACAGCCAGGTGGCCCACGCCGAGGGCGTGACCTCGATCCTGCGCACCGCGACGGCCGGCGAGTACACGGTGGTCTACCTCGACCTGGAGGGCGAGGGCGCCTCGACCGGGGCGGAGGCAGCCGTGCGGGCGGTGCGGGACCTGGCGGCCCCCGCGGACATGTGGGTCACGGGACAGGCGGCGGCCCAGGTGGACCTGCGCGACGCGATCACGGGGGCGCTGCCGTGGGTCGTGGTCGTCGTCGGTCTTGTGCTCATCGTCCTCATGCTGCTGACGACCGCCTCGCTCGTCATCCCGGTCAAGACGCTGCTGGTCAACACGATGTCGGTGCTGGCGAGCTACGGCGTGGTGACGTGGGTGTTCCAGGAGGGGCACCTGGCTGGGCTCCTCGGCGTCGAGACGCTGGGGGGCGTGGAGGCCTACTCCGTCGCGGCCGTCATCGGCATCGGTCTGGGGCTGGTGACCGACGACGACCTCCTCCTGCTGGACCGGGTGGCGGCGCACCACGCTCGCTCGGGTGACGACGCCGGTGCCGTCGAGGCCGGGATTCAGGGCACGGGCCGCCTGACGAGCACGACGGCGGCGCTGCTCATCGTCGTGTTCCTCAGCTTCGTCAGCTCCGAGCTGCTCATCGTCGCCCAGGTGGCGCTGGCGCTGGCAGTGCTCATGGCGGTGGACGCGACGGTGGTGCGCCTGCTGCTCCTGCCGGCGGCCATGTCCCTGCTGGGCGGGTGGAACTGGTGGCTGCCCAGGTGGCTGGCGCCGCTGGTCGAGCGCTACGGGCTGGCCGAGCCGCTGGTGTCGGTGCCGCGCTCCCCCACCGCTCGTGAGGAGGGCCCCGAGCAGGTGCCCGGGTCGGTGAGCGCCCAGGACTGAGCGCTCACAGCAGGCGGGTGTCCCCCGCGCCCTCGCGGGCGACCTCGGGCACGTCCTGGGTGAGGTCGAGGACGGTGGTGGGCTCGGTCGAGCCGACGGGGCCCTCGATGACGACGTCGATGAGGTGGCCGAGGGCGTCCTCGATCTCCCAGCCGCTGGTCTCAGGGACCTCGTTGCCGGGGCGGATGAAGGTCGAGGACAGCAGGGGCGCGCCGTAGGCGGCGACGAGCGCCTGGGTGATGGCGTGGTCCGGGATGCGCACGCCGAGGGTGTGCTTCCTCGGGTTGAGGGTCATGCGCGGGACCTCCTTGGTGCCCTTGAGGATGAAGGTCCAGGGTCCGGGCGTCAGGCGCTTGATGAGGCGGAAGGCGTTGTTGCCGACGATGGCGAGGGAGCCCACCTGGGCGAAGCCGGCGCACACGAAGGTGAAGTTGTGCTTGTCGGAGAGCTGACGGATCTGGCGGATGCGGTCCAGGCCCTCCTTGTTGCCCGGGGCGCAGGCGAGGGCGTAGCCGGAGTCGGTGGGGTAGGCGATGAGGCCGTCGTCCTTGATGACGCCGACGACCTTGTCGACGAGGCGGGACTGAGGGTTGTCGGGGTGGAGCTCGATGTAGCGCGACATGCGCCCATTGTGCTCCCGGCTCAGGCGGGGCGCACCCGTGCGCGGATGGGCCGCGCCCCGGCTACCGGTGACGGCAGCCGGGGGCACGTACCCGGGCCGCGGTCTCAGCCAGCCTGCGACACGGCCTCCTGGCCGACGACCGCGTCGACGCCGGCCTCCTTGCGCTGCTCAGGCGTGATCGGTGCAGGTGCCTCGGTCAGGGGGTCGAAGCCACCACCGGACTTGGGGAAGGCGATGACGTCGCGGATGGAGTCCGCGTGCGTGAGCAGGCTGACGATGCGGTCCCAGCCGAAGGCGATGCCGCCGTGCGGCGGGGCACCGTACTTGAAGGCGTCGAGCAGGAAACCGAACTTCTCCTGGGCCTCCTGCTCACCGATCCCCATGACGTCGAAGACGCGCTTCTGCACGTCCGAGCGGTGGATACGGATCGAGCCACCTCCGATCTCGTTGCCGTTGCACACGATGTCGTAGGCGTAGGCCAGGGCGTTGCCCGGGTCCTGGTCGAAGGTCTCGAGCCACTCCGGCTTCGGGGAGGTGAAGGCGTGGTGCACCGCCGTCCAGGGCGACCTGCCCAGCGCGACGTCACCCTCCTCCTTCGCGGCGGCCGAGGGCTTGAACAGGGGCGCGTCCACGACCCACACGAAGGACCAGGCGTCCTCGTCGATGAGGCCGCAGCGCTTGCCGATCTCCAGACGCGCCGCGCCCAGCAGGGCCCGTGCGGCGTCGGTGGCGCCTGCGGCGAAGAAGATGGCGTCACCCGGCTGGGCGCCAGTGGCCCCGGCCAGTCCCGCGCGCTCGGCGTCGGTGATGTTCTTGGCGACCGGGCCGCCGAGCTCACCCGTCTGCGAGACGGTGACGTAGGCCAGGCCCTTGGCGCCGCGCTGCTTGGCCCAGTCCTGCCAGGCGTCGAAGGTCCGGCGCGACTGCGAGGCCCCGCCGGGCATGACGACGGCGCCGACGTACTCGCTGTGGAAGACGCGGAAGGTCGTGTCCTTGAAGTAGTCGGTGAGCTCGACGAGCTCCAGACCAAAGCGCAGGTCCGGCTTGTCGGTGCCGTAGCGCGCCATGGCGTCGCGGTAGGTCATGTGCGGGATCGGGGTGACGAGGTCGTGGCCGATCAGGGCCCACACCTCCTTGAGGACGTCCTCAGCGACCTGCATGACGTCCTCCTGCTCGACGAAGGACATCTCGATGTCGAGCTGGGTGAACTCAGGCTGACGGTCTGCCCGGAAGTCCTCGTCGCGGTAGCAGCGGGCGATCTGGTAGTAGCGCTCCATGCCGGCCACCATGAGCAGCTGCTTGAACAGCTGGGGGCTCTGCGGCAGGGCGTACCAGGAGCCGGGGGCCAGGCGCGCCGGGACGAGGAAGTCACGGGCACCCTCGGGGGTGGAGCGGGTGAGCGTGGGGGTCTCGACCTCGACGAAGTCGTGCTCGGCCAGGACCTTGCGGGCGGCCTGGGAGACCTTGGAGCGCAGGCGGATGGCGTGCTGCATGGGCGTGCGGCGCAGGTCGAGGTAGCGGTAGCGCAGGCGGGCCTCCTCACCCACCTGGCCAGAGTCCTCGGCGTGGTCGGAGACCTGGAAGGGCAGCGCCGCCGCGGTGTTGAGGATCTCGATGTCGCTGACGACGACCTCGACCTCGCCGGTGGGCAGCTGGGGGTTCGCATTGCCCTCGGGACGGCGGGTGACGTCGCCGGTCACACGCAGCACGTACTCCGAGCGCAGGTCGTGGGCGACCTCCTGACGGATGACGACCTGGGCGATGCCGGAGGCGTCACGCAGGTCGATGAAGGCGACACCTCCGTGGTCGCGGCGGCGGTCCACCCAGCCGGTGAGGGTGACGGTCGAGCCGATGTCGGCGACGCGCAGGGATCCTGCGTGGCGGGTGCGCAGCATGGGTGCTGAGGTCCTTCCGTTGGGGGCGCGTGGTCCCGGCGCCCGGCGGGGCGCACCGCGAGACGGGCGGGCGCCGCCGCCGATAGTACGCGCGGGGCCCGCGAGAGCAGGATCACGTGTGACCTGAGGCGTCATGCCGGGTCCACCGCCCCGCCTCGTCGGCGCGGCCGATACAGTGGCCCCAGGAGCGATCCGTGCTGTGAACCCCGTTCGGGGCTGCGCCGCCCTGGCGGCCCGGCAGTGCCCGTGAGTCTGTGCGTGAAGCCCGTCAGCCGCCCTTGACACCACCGTGTCGAGCCAGGCGCAGGGCGAGTGTGGTGGGTGCGGTACGGCAAAGAGGTGGGCCGACCGGGCCTCCCCCACACTCCGCAACAGGTCCCCACCGGACCGGATACGGGAACAACACCAATGAGCACCCACACCCCTGGCAGCACTGCGCCCGCTGACGGGCCCCTCAGCCTCGACGCCCTCTTCGAGGCCGAGGTCAGCCACGGCGACGACACCGTCACCTCCCCCGCCGACGCGGCCCCGGCCGTCACCGGCGGGTCCGTGGCCTCCGCCTCCTCCTTCGACACACCCGCCTCCTCCGACTCCCCAGAGGACCCGGAGGACGTGGAGCACGAGGACGAGCAGGACGACGTCGACACCGCGGCCGCCCTGGCCCTCGAGGAGAACGACCCCGAGGAGGAGGACGACGAGCAGGCGCAGGACGACGGCTCCGAGGACCTCGACGAGGAGCAGGTTGACGGCCACGCCCCCTTCGTCAACGACGGCGAGGAGGAGCCCGCCGAGCAGCCCACGGGCCCCGAGGAGCTCACCTTCAGCGACCTCGGCCTGCCCGCCGACCTGCTCAAGGCCGTCACCGACATGGGCTTCGTCACCCCCACCCCCATCCAGCGCGAGGCCATCCCCGTGCTGCTGGGTGGACGCGACGTCGTCGGCGTCGCCCAGACCGGCACCGGCAAGACCGCCGCCTTCGGCCTGCCTCTGCTCGACGCGGTGGACTCGCGCGACGGCAGGGTCCAGGCGCTCGTGCTGGCCCCCACCCGTGAGCTCGCCATCCAGAGCGCCGACGCCATCACCGACATGGCCCAGCGCTCGCGCGGCCTCGACGTCGTCGCCGTCTACGGCGGCGCCCCCTACGGCCCGCAGATCGGGGCCCTCAAGAGCGGCGCGCAGGTCGTCGTCGGCACCCCCGGCCGTGTCATCGACCTCATTGACAAGGGCGCCCTGCGCCTGGACGACGTGCGCTTCTTCGTCCTGGACGAGGCAGACGAGATGCTGCGCATGGGCTTCGCCGAGGACGTCGAGACCATTGCCTCCTCCCTGCCCGCCGAGCGCCGCACAGCCCTGTTCTCCGCCACGATGCCGCCCGCCATCCAGGCCGTCGCGCGTCAGCACCTCACCGACCCTCAGCGCATCGAGGTCTCGCGCCAGTCCTCCACCGTGGACACCGTCCACCAGACCTACGCGGTCGTGCCCTTCCGCCACAAGATCGGTGCCGTCTCGCGTGTCCTCGCGGTCACCGAGGCCGCCGCGGCCATCGTCTTCGTGCGCACCAAGTCCACCGCCGAGGACGTCGCCATCGAGCTCGCCGGCCGTGGTATCCAGGCCGCAGCGATCAGCGGCGACGTGCCCCAGCGCGAGCGCGAGCGCCTGGTCGAGCGCCTGCGCCAGGGCACGCTCGACGTCCTCGTCGCCACCGACGTCGCCGCCCGCGGCCTCGACGTTGAGCGCATCGGGCTCGTCGTCAACTTCGACGTGCCCCGCGAGGCTGAGGCCTATGTGCACCGCATCGGCCGTACCGGCCGTGCCGGCCGTCACGGTGAGGCCGTCACCTTCCTCACCCCCAAGGAGAAGGGCAAGCTGCGTCAGATCGAGCGTCTGACGGGCACCCGCCTGGAGGAGATCACCCTGCCCTCCCCCGCCGACGTCTCACGCCACCGCGCGGGACGGCTGCTGGACAAGGCCGCCGCGAGGCTCGAGCGCGGACGCCTCGAGATGTACGCCGAGCTCGTCGCCACTCAGGCGGCCGAGCTCGGGACCGAGGTCGAGGACCTGGCGGCAACCCTGCTGGCGCTCGCTGTGGGCGATGAGGGCCCCCGGACCTGGAAGGAGCGCAAGGAGGAGCCGCGTCAGCGCGTGCGCCGCGAGGAGACCGTGGACTCCGAGGGCACCTTCGTCTCCGCCTCCTTCGAAGGCGGCCGTGACCGCGACGACCGCCGAGGGCGCGGTGAGCGCCCCGACGGCAAGCCCGGGGCCGCCCGTGGAGGCCGTCGCCGGCACGAGGACGGTACCGGCACGGTCTACCGGGTCGAGGTCGGTCACCGTGACCGCGTCCTGCCCGGCGCGATCGTCGGCGCCCTGGCCAACGAGGGCGGAATCTCCGGCTCTGACATCGGCAAGATTGACATCCTCCAGTCCTTCTCCCTGGTGGAGATCCACACGCCCCTGTCTGCGGAGCAGCTCGAGGCCATGGGCCACGCGACCTTCGGGGGGCGCGAGATGCGGATCCACCTCGATGAGGGCCCGGGCCACGGCTGGGACGGTTCCGACAACCCGTCCTCCGAGCGCCAGCAGCGCCGTGCCGAGCGCCCTCGTTTCGGGCGCGACGACGAGCGTGGCGGCTTCCGCGGCGGACGCGACGACGAGCGTGGCGGCTTCCGTCGCGACAACGACCGTGGCGGCTTCCGCGGCGGACGCGACAACGACCGTGGCGGCTTCCGACGTGACAACGACCGTGGCGGCTTCCGCGGCGGACGCGACAACGACCGTGGCGGCTTCCGTCGCGACAACGACCGTGGCGGCTTCCGACGTGACAACGACCGTGGCGGCTTCCGCGGCGGACGCGACAACGACCGTGGCGGCTTCCGTCGCGACAACGACCGTGGCGGCTTCCGTCGCGACAACGACCGTGGCGGCTTCCGCGGCGGACGCGACAACGACCGCTGGTGACGCACCCGCGCCGTGACGCCTGAGGGTGGAGGGAATATCGGAGGCGGGCCCCGTGTTGGACCGGCCGGGCACTATGAACGACTGACGCCGGCCCGGCACGAGAGGCACGCCCGTGACCCCAGCCCTGTATCTGCTCGCCGTTGTCGTCCTGGGCTTCGCCGCCACCTTGCTGCACCTGCCTCCCCTCGTCGGCTTCCTGCTCGCAGGCTTCGTCATCGGCTCCTCGGGGCTGCCTGCCCTGCCCGTGGTGGAGGCCATGGGCGACGTCGGCGTCGCGATCCTCCTGTTCACCATCGGCCTCAAGCTGGACCTGCGCATCCTCATGCGGCGCGAGGTCATCGGCACCGCCGTCACCACGATGGTCCTGCTCACGGGCCTGGGCTCCGTCGTCATCGGCGGGCTGCTCCTGCTCGGCCTCCAGGTGGACACGGTCACCCCCACCGGGGTCCTGCTGCTCGGCTTCTCCCTGTCCTTCTCCTCGACCGTCGTCGTCATCAAGCTGCTCGAGCAGCGTGACGACACCGGATCGTTGTACGGGCGCATCGCCATCGGTGTCCTGGTCGTCCAGGACATCGCCGCCGTCATCTACATGACCTTTGCCTCGGAGCGCACCCCGAGCCCCTGGGCGCTGGCCCTCGTCCTGCTGTGGCCTGCGGCCCGGCTCCTGGGCCTCGTGCTCAACCGCATCGACCACCGTGAGATGCGGACCTTGTTCGGTATCGCCGTCGCCCTCCTGCCCGGGTACCTCCTCTTCGACGCCCTGGGGGTGGACGGCGACCTCGGGGCCCTCATCATGGGTGCCCTCATGGCCTCGCACCCGGCCGCCAAGGAGCTGTCCAGCTCCCTGTTCACCATCAAGGAGCTGCTCCTCGTCGGCTTCTTCCTCACCATCGGCATGGACGGTGTCCCCGGCGCCGGTGCCTTCCTCCTCGCGGGCGTCCTTCTCGCCCTCGTGCCCCTGCGGGCTGTCGTCTACACCGTGACGGTGCGCGTGCTGCGCATGAGACGACGCACCAGCGCCCTCACCGGCCTGGCGATGACCGCCTACTCCGAGTTCGCGCTCATCGTCGTCGCCGTCGCCGTCGACCACGGCGTCCTCGGGCACGAGTGGACCGCAGCGGTCTCACTCGCCCTGGCCCTGTCCTTCGTCCTGTCGGCCGTCGTCAACCGGCGGCCCACCGCTCTCATCGCCTGGATCACCCACCTCATTCCCCGCCGTCCCTCCAGCACCCTGCACCCCGAGGAGCGGCCGCTCGACCTCACCGGGGTCCAGACCGTCATCTTCGGCATGGGCCGCATCGGCCGCGCCACCTACGCGCGCCTGTACGCCGACGGCGCCCACGGCGTGCTCGGCATCGACAATGACGCCGCAAAGGTGGAGCGCCTCGCCGCTAAGGGCTACAACGTCCTCGAGGCCGACGCCACCGACCAGGAGTTCTGGGAGTGCCTGGACGCTGTGCACGCCACCAAGGCCGTCCTCGCGATGCCGGACCCTGGCGCCAACCTCCACGTCATCGAGTGGCTGGGCCGCAGGAGCTTTGCCGGCCGGGTCCTGGCCATCGCCAGCTACGACGACGAGGCGGAGCAGCTGCGCGCCAAGGGCGTTGACGTCGTCATTAACGTCTACGACGGACTGGGCTCCTCCCTCGCCGAGGCCGTCGAGGCGCTCGACCCCGGTCCCGGCGGCCAGCCCGCCGCACCTCGGGCCGGGTCCACCGATCCCCACGGGCCCGCTCCTGGGCCCGCCACCGGCTGAGCCGCCCGGAGCGCGCCCCAGCCACCCGACTCCCGGAAGGACACATGACCGCAGCCGCCTACCTCCTGACCGTCGTCCTGCTCGGCTTCGCCGCCGCACTGCTGCGCCTGCCCCCGCTCGTTGGCTACATCGCTGCCGGCTTCGTCCTGGGGGCGACCGGGGTGCCCGAGCTGCCCTGGGTCAGCACGGTAGGTGACCTGGGGCCGCGCTCCTGCTGTTCTCCATCGGGCTGGATCTTGATCCCCGTGCCCTGTCACGGCGGGTGGTCTTAGGCACCGCAGCCGTCACCATGGTCGCCCTCACCGCCCTGACCGCCCTCGTCGTCGGGGTCGGCGTCGGCCACACCGCAGGCTGGGGCGCAGCCCTCGTCGTCGGCTTCGCCCTCGCCTCCTCCTCCACCATCGTCATCATGAAGATCCTGGAGGAGCGCGACGACGGCTCCGCCCACTACGGGCGCATCGCCGTCGGGACCTCCATCCTGCAGGACACGGGCTCGATCGTGCTGCTCATCTTCATCTCCGGCCAGGCGCCCACACCCTGGGCGCTGCTCCTCGTGCTCCTGTGGCCCGCCCGGTACCTCGCCGGCTGGGTGCTCTCACGCATCTCCCACCGCGAGATGTACACCCTGTTCGGCATCACGGCCGCCCTCCTGCCCGGCTACGAGCTCTTCGAGATCGTCGGCCTGCCCGGAACCCTCGGGTCCCTCGTCGTCGGCGCGCTGCTCGCCTCCCACCCCAGCGCCCAGGACCTCGCCCAGTCCTTCCGCCCGGTCCAGGAGCTCTTCCTCGTCGCCTTCTTCGTATCCGTCGGAGCCGCCGGACTGCCCGGAACGGGGGCCCTGCTCATGGGTCTGGCCATCATCGCCCTCGTGCCGCTGCGCTCGGCGGTCTACACGGCGGTGCTGTGGGCCATGCGCCTGCGCCACCGCAGCGCCGTCCTCACCGGCCTGGCGGTCGGCTCCTACTCCGAGCCGGCGCTGGTCGTCGCAGGAGTGGGAGTCTCCCAGGGACTGCTCGGCAGCCAGTGGCTCCAGGCACTGTCCCTGGCCGTGGCCGGCTCCTTCGTCCTCGCCAGCGTCATCAACAAGCGGTCCGGCCGCCTCGTCCAGGCCGTCTCCCACGCCCTGCCCGACCACGCCCCCGACGCCCTGCACCCAGCCGAGGCCCCGGTTGACCTCACCGGCGTGGAGGTCGTGGTCTTCGGCATGGGGCGTGTGGGTCGCAGCACCTACCGCCGGCTCGTCTCGCAGCTGCCCCGCCACGGCGAGGGGGCTGCCCTGCCCGTCCTGGCCGTTGACTCCGACACCGACAAGGTCCAGGACCTGGCGGCCATCGGCCTCAACATCATCGAGGGTGACGCCACTGACACGGACTTCTGGCTGCGTCTGGGGGCCGGCGAGGTGCGCGCTGCCGTCCTGGCCATGCCCGAGCCCGGGGCCAACCTGCAGGTCCTCGACTGGATCGAGCGCCACGGCTTCGCCGGTGAGGTCGTCGCGGTCGCGCGTTTCGACGACGAGGCCCTGGAGATGCACGAGCGCGGCGTGGACACCGTCATCAACGTCTACCAGGGCGTCGGCGCTGCCCTCGCGGACGCCGTCACGCTCCCGCGCGGTCCTGTCGGCGCCGGGGTACCGACAGGGCGCTGAGCCCTGCCAGGCGGCCCGGCCTGGCCGAGTCCGCGACCTGTCAGGCCGCCCTCAGCTCCGGCAGGCTCGGGCTGCTCAACCTGCCTGGTACCCCTCGGCAGCGTCCCCGCCCTGCCCGGCGGCGCGCAGGCGCGGAGCCAGGTCGGCGTCATCGACAGGCCGCCAGCTGTCGGCCCGAGCCGGGCACTGCTCGCCCGAGCGGATGTCCTTGACGGAGTCCGGCTCACCGTCGGCACCCAGGAACCAGACGAAGGGGATGCCGCGTTTGTCCGCGAACTTGATCTGCTTGCCGAACTTGGCGGCCGTGGGGGCCACGTCCGCGGCGATACCCCGGCGGCGCAGGGTGTCGGCGACGGCGTCGGAGGCACCGCGGTGCTCCTCGTCGGTGACGGCTACGAGCACCACGGTGGGAACGGCCCGGCTGACCTCGATGAGGCCGTCGGCCAGCACGCGCGAGAGCAGGCGCGACAGGCCGATGGAGATGCCCACGCCCGGGAAGGTGCGCTTGCCGTTGGTGGCGAGGTTGTCGAAGCGACCGCCCGAGCACACCGAGCCGAGGTCCTCGGCCCCCGCCATGAAGGACTCGTAGACCGTGCCCGT
This sequence comes from Actinomyces sp. W5033, assembly GCF_051303165.1. Lineage (NCBI taxonomy): Bacteria > Bacillati > Actinomycetota > Actinomycetes > Actinomycetales > Actinomycetaceae > Actinomyces > Actinomyces sp. W5033. Next base: position 79,860 of record NZ_JBPPGD010000003.1, read on the forward strand.
GTAGTAGTCCAGGCCCCGGGCGATCTTGAGGTCCGCGATGATGGCGCCGGACCGGCGCCGCCGCGCGGCCTCGAGCAGGTCCGTCAGCTCATCCAGACCGGTGAGCAGCAGCGCGTGGGGCTCGGCGCCCTCCAGGGCCTCAAGGACCGCTGCGCGCACGGCGGCCGGGTCCTCACCGGTGATGGTCGCCAGTCTCAGGGCGGCGCAGGCCTGCGCCGGCGTGACGCCCACCGTCTCGATGAGCTCGCAGGTGACGGCCTCGGGACCGATCTTGTCGATCTTGTCCACCACCCGCAGCACCTTGACGAGCTGGTCCTCACCGATGCCGACGGACTGGTAGAAGCCCTGGGCGACCTTCCGGTTGGACACGTGGATCGTCACCGGCGGGATCGGCAGGGCAGCCAGCGCCTCGCTCATGATGAGCGGCACCTCGACGTCATAGTGCAGGGGCAGGGCGCCGTCACCGACGACGTCGATATCCACCTGGTAGAACTCGCGGAAACGCCCCTCCTGGGGTCGCTCGCCCCGCCAGACCTTCTGGATCTGGTAGCGCTTGAAGGGGAAGGTCAGCACGCCCGCGTTGTCCACGACGTAGCGGGTGAAGGGCACGGTGAGGTCGAAGTGCAGGCCCAGCTGCTTGGACGGGTCAGCGAAGTCCTTCTCGTCCGGGTCCGCCTGCAGGCGTGAGAGCAGGTAGACCTCCTTGGAGGTCTCCCCCTTCTTCGTCAGCTGAGTCAGCGGCTCAACGGCCCGGGTCTCGATGCCGCAGAAGCCGTGGAGCTCGAAGGTACGGCGCAGCTGGTCGATGAAGGCCTGCTCGACGACGCGGCCCGCGGGGAGCCACTCGGGGAAGCCGGAGAGGGAGGACTGTGCTGCTCGCGCCTGTGCTGGTGACATGCGCGCATTGTGTCACGCGGCTGAGACGGTCATCCGGCCACCACGGCGGCTGCCGGGCGTGACAGTCGCCGCAGCCCCGGCCTGGCTCCGCTCAGACCCGCCGGTCTCCTCCACGCACCTTGGCCTCAGCCAGGTACGGGTTACCGCGGTGCTCGTGCTCCATGGTCGTCACCGCGCCGTGGCCCGGCAGCAGCACCGTCTCCGGGTTGACGGCGCTCGCCAGGAAGCGCAGCGTCGCCCACATCTGCACCTGGTCGCCACCGGGCAGGTCCGTGCGTCCCACGCTGCCCTTGAAGATGACGTCGCCGGACAGCGCCACGAGGTAGTCCCGCTCCTCCACCGTTGACGGGTCATCGAGCACCTCGGCCTCGAAGAGCAGCTGGTTGTCACCCAGGCGGGCGTTGAGGAAGAACAACGAGGACCCCTCGGTGTGCCCCGGCGCCGCCACCGCCTGCAACCCCACCCCGGGCACCACCTCGAAGGCGCGGGTGAAGCCCTCGGCGGGGAAGACCCGCACATCCGCCGGCACCTGCCAGGCGGTGCCGGCCATCTCGGCGAAGCCCATGCCACCAGCGCGGATACCCGTCGTCGTGTCCGGGTCCTCCAGACGGTACAGGTCCGGCTCGGGCACGTACACGGGGACTGTGACGGCGTCGTCGCTGGCGAGCAGGCCCTCGGCGTGGGCGGCGTCGATGAGCCGCTGCGTGTCCCACACATGGTCGGCGTGGGCGTGGGTGAGTAGGACCGCGCCGAGCGTCAGCTGCTGGGAGCGCAGCAGCGCCAAGGCCCCCCGGGCCGCACCGGCTCCCGGGTCGACGACGACGGCCGGCCGGCCCGGCCCCGCGGCCAGGACGTAGCAGTTGGCCCCGAAGACGGCGGCGAGAGTGCGCTCAAGGATCATGTGCCAAGACTATCCAGACCGGCCGGGGCTAACTGCCGAGCACCTGCTGGAGCACCTGGATGGCCACGGCGACGACGAGGGCGTTGTAGAAGAAGCTGAGGATGCCGTGCACAACGACGACGCGACGTACGAGGGGCGAGCGGGCCGTGACGTCCGAGGTCGCAAATGAGGTCCCCACCGTGACGGAGAAGTAGAGGTAGTCGATGCGTCCCGGCTCCTCAGTGTCGGGGAAGGACAGAGCCGTGGGGTGATGTAAGCAGACGATCTCATAGATGTCCGCGAACCCAACGTGCAGCAGCAGCCAGGAGATGACGACACCCGACGAGGCGAGCAGCGCCAGCACCATCGCGCTGTCGTCGGTCGCGGCACTGGCCCGGGCTTGGAGCGCGGCGAAGGCGCAGGCGAAGCCGACCGCGGAGGCCAGCAGTGGTAGGAGCCAGGCACCGGCATAGGCACCCGGGTAGCCCTCCATATCCGGCACACGACGCGGAGCGTCTGCACGGGCGTCGCGCCCGGCCGTGCGCCAGGCGCGCACCGCACCCACGAGCAGATAGCCGAGGCACACAACCTCCCAAAGGACCAGCACCTCGCCGCGCCCGTTGACAAGGTAGGCGGTCGCTGACGCCGCGATGACGATCTCCACCGCCAGCTCGGTCGCACGGACCACCGTCTCGAGTCTCATGGTTGCGGCGTGCCACACCCGCGCGCCGGGTCGCCGTCGCCCACCCGATGGCGAAGCGATCTGACGGTTGGTGCGCCAGCCTGGACGCGCGGCACATCATGGTGCCCATGTGCACGACCGGCCCCGTACCCTCCCCGTTCCGGCGTCCGGGAGACAACCTCCTAGGGCACCTGACCCTCCTGGCCATGAACCTCGCCCACGGCGCGCTGCACCGGTGGGGCCTGGCGGCCGCGCAGGTCGGCGAGCAGGACCGTGCCCTGGACATCGGCTGCGGGGGCGGCGCCGTCGTCCACCGGCTCCTGCGTGCCACCCGGCGCGAGGTCGGCGGCGTCGACCACTCGGCCACCGCCCTGGTGCACACGCGCAGGCTCTGCCCGGACGCCATCGCCTCGGGGCGGCTGCGCGTGTACGAGACGAGCGTGGAGGACATGCCCTTCGCGGACGGGTTCTTCGACGTCGCGACCGCCTTCGAGACCGTGTACTTCTGGCCCGACCTGCACGCCGGGCTCACCGAGGTGCACCGGGTGCTGCGCCCGGGTGGCCGCCTCGTCATCACCAATGAGGCGGCGGACCGCGCCAGTGCCGGCTCGTGGGCCGACCGGCTCCAGATGAACGTGCCCGACGGCGACGTCCTGCGCGAGGCCTGCGAGGCATCCGGCTTCAACCGGGTCGAGGTCGACCAACATCCGCGCCGCGGGTGGTTGCGCGTGACCGCTCAGGCCTGAGAGCCACCACCGTCTGCGGCGCCCACGGCACCATGCTCAGGCGTAGCCCCGCCCAGTGCCTGACCAGCCACCGGTCGTGGCTCGCCACCAACAGGGTCCCGCTCCACCCCGCCAGCGCCTCCTCAAGCGCCTCCAGGGTGTCCAGGTCCAGGTAGTTCGTCGGCTCGTCGATGATGAGGACCTGCGGCGCCGCCGCGGCCGCCAGGGCGAGCTGCACGCGCCGCTGGTTGCCGGCGGAGAGCTCGCCCACGCACCGGTTCCAGTAGGCGGGGTGCAGGACCCCGGCGCCGCGCTCGCCGATGCCCGTGGCCCAGGTCCGCTCGTCCAGGCCCCGGTCGCCGGGGCGCGGAAGCCGCTGGGGCACGACGGCGACGGTCCCGTCGAGACGGAGTGTCCCCGTGGCCTGCGGCGTCGGGGCGCGGCCCGTGGCAGCCCAGCGCAGCAGGGTGCTCTTGCCGCAGCCGTTGGGGCCGGTGAGCAGCAGGTGCTCGCCCGCCCGCAGGTCGAGGGTCACGGGGGCCAGGCGCCCGGGGACGGTGGCCCGGCGCGCGGTGAGAGCCATGCCCTCGCGGTTGGTGACGGGCGGCAGGTCGAGGTGCAGACGGTGCTCGCGGGGCCTGCGCACCTCGCGGGCGGTCAGGGCCTCCAGCTGGCGGTCGTCGTTGTGGGCGCGACGCATGAAGGTCCTCGAGGCCCGGTCGGCGAAGAACTTCTTCTGCGTGCCGGACGCCTCCCTCAACCGCACTCCGCCGCGGGCGATGTCCTCGCTGGCGCGCCGGTGGGCGCGGATGCCCTTCTTCTCCTTCTGCTGGGCGGCGTGCAGGTCGGCATGGCCGGCGCGGGCGGCGGCCTTGAGCGCGAGGTAGTCGGTGTAGGTGCCGGCGCAGCGCTGCACTCCCGGTAGGGCGCCGGCGCCCTCGGCGGTGGCCAGCGCCTGCCAGGGGGCGGTGTCGAGGTCGAGCAGGACGGTGGCGACGTCGTCGAGGAAGGCGCGGTCGTGGCTGGCGAGCAGCACCGGGCCGCTGAAGCCGGTGAGGAAGGCCGTCAGGTAGGCGGTGGCCTCGTCGTCGAGGTGGTTGGTGGGCTCGTCCAGGACGAGGGCCGACGGCGAGGCCAGCAGCATCGCGGCCAGCTCCAGGCGTCCGCGCTGGCCCGGTGAGAGGGTGGCCAGGTCGCGGCCCCGGCCGTCCGGCCCCGTGAGCACGCCCAGGCCGAGCCCGGCGAGGGTCTGTTCGACCCGCGTCTCCAGCCCCCACACGTCGGCGGCAGCCATGGCGGCCAGCAGGTGGTCGTACTCGCGGACCAGGCGCGCCTGGTCGGCTGCCGACGGCGAGGAGGCCACAGCGGTGGCGACCTCGTCGAAGAGTGCGGGCAGGGAGCGCAGGGCCGCGGTGGCGGCGTCGAGGTAGCCGCCGACACTGCCCGTCATGGTCAGCACGTCCGGGGCGGGGCGCAGCCCGACGTCGTCGTCGTTAAGGCCGGTGACGGCAGCACTGCCGGAGTCGGGGGCGAGGGCGCCGGTGACGAGCTTGAGCAGGGTGGTCTTGCCGCAGCCGTTGGGGCCCACGAGGCAGGCGCGCTCGCCGTCGGCGACGGTGAGGGACACGTGCTCGAGCAGCGGCTCGGCGGTGTAGGAGAAGGTGAGCTCGGTGAGGGTGATCGCGGGCATGGGGGCTCCTGGGCGCGGCGGTGCGGGCGGAGGCGCAGCCCTACTCCGGCGCGCAGGGCCGGAGGGGCAGGGGCTCAGACGATCACGGACTGAGACTATCAGGCAGCCTGTCGGCGGGGCCCGGTGGCTCACCCAGCCCACAGCGCCCTGTGCCTGTGCGCGGCCTTGACGATCTCACACCGCACGGGCACAGCACCTCGGATGGCGCCGACGCGTCTGTGAGCACGTAGAATCCCTGGCACTGCCTCGTACCGAGGCGGCACCCACCACCCGGCCTGGTGCCGGGCGCGAACGGAACGGACCGCAGCGTCCCACCCCGTCAACCCATGAAGGAGCACACCGTGACCGAGCAGACCCAGCCTGGCGCCGAGGCCGACGTGGACCTGGAGCCCACCGCCACGTCCGAGCCGACGTCCACCGAGGCCATCGACACCACCACTCTCCCAGACGCCCCCGAGCAGGCCGACGCCGAGGCCGACGCCGAGGCCACCGTGACCCCCGGTGAGCCGGTGCCGGCAGACGGTCCCGCCCCGGCTGTTGACACCCCTGCCATCGACGCTCCCGCCGCGACGCCCGCCTCCCCCACCCCGAGCGCACCCGCCGCCCCGGCCGAGCCTGAGGTCGATCCCCAGGAGGCGATGGACGCCGCCAAGTGGGGCCGCGTTGACGGTGAGGGCCGCGTCTATGTCCAGGACGCCAGCTCCGAGCGCGAGGTCGGCCAGTTCCCCGACGCGCCCGTCGCCGAGGCCCTCGCCTTCTACGTGCGCCGCTTCCTCGACCTCAAGGCCACCGTGGACCTCTTCGCCACGCGCCTGCCCCAGCTGTCCGTGCGTGAGATCGACTCGACGGTCTCCTCCCTGGAGGAGTCGCTCAAGGAGCCGGCCGCCGTCGGTGACCTCGAGGGCCTGCGCGCGCGCTTCGCCGCCCTCAAGGACGTCGCCTCCGAGCGGCGGGCTGCGGTCAACGCCGAGCGCGCCGCCGCCCGCGAGCAGGCGCTCAAGGAGCGCACGGCACTGGTCGAGCGTGCCGAGGCCATCGCCGCCCAGGACCCGGGCCGCACGCAGTGGAAGAGCTCCGGTGCCGAGCTGCGCGACCTGCTCGAGCAGTGGAAGGGCGCCCAGCGCCGTGGCCCGCGCCTGGACCGTCCCACCGAGGACGGCCTGTGGAAGCGCTTCAGCCACGCGCGCACCACCTTCGACCGCCACCGTCGCCAGTTCTTCTCCGAGCTCGACGCCAAGCAGTCCCAGGTCAAGGCCGCCAAGGAGGCGCTTATCAAGCGCGCCGAGGAGCTGTCCGCCTCCACCGACTGGGCGGGCACCTCCGCCAAGTACCGGGCGCTCATGGAGGAGTGGAAGAAGGCCGGGCGCGCCTCCCGTAAGGAGGACGACGCCCTGTGGGCCCGCTTCCGCGCCGCCCAGCAGGTGTTCTTCGACGCCCGCCGCGCCAAGGACGAGGCCACCGACACCGAGTACGCCGAGAACCTCAAGGTCAAGGAGGCGCTGGTCGCCAAGGCCGAGGCGCTGCTGCCGATCAAGGACGTCAAGGCCGCCAAGAAGGCGCTGCGCCCCATCCAGGACGCCTGGGAGGAGGCCGGACGCGTGCCCAGGGCAGCCGTGCGCCGCATCGAGGGCCGTATGCGCGCCGTCGAGGACGCCATCCGTGACGCTGAGAACGCCGAGTGGCGCCGCAGCGACCCGGAGACCAAGGCCCGTGCCGAGGGCCTGGCCGGCCAGCTCGAGGACTCCATCGCCGAGCTCGAGCGCGACCTCGAGGCCGCTCGCAACGCAGGCGACACCAAGAAGGTCGCTGAGGCCGAGGCCGCTCTCACGGCCCGGCGCGCCTGGCTGGAGCAGGTGCGCCTGTCCAGCCGCGCCTGACGCGCACAGCCGGGGCGGTGCTCCGGACGACGGGGCGGGCCCTGTCACCGCGGTGGTGGCAGGGCCCGTCCCGTGCGCGCGGGCCAGGACACACGTGCGCACCGTGGACGAGTCGGTTCCGTGTCCACAGGTGTGACGGGACGCAGCGTCGCTCCACAGCCGCGCGGGCACGGCTCCCGCTGCCTGTCCACAGCCCTGGGCGCCGTCCTCGTGCTCAGCGCACCCGGAGGTGCACGATGCGCCCATGACACCCCGTCGAGGCTCCCCCGCCGCCGCCGGGCCGGGCCGCCGCGGCGCCCTGACCGCTGTGCGCACCCCCGTCCTGCGTCCCACCCGGCCCGCGCTGGGACCGCTCGATCCCCAGGAGATGGCGGTCCTGCGCGACGCCCGCCTCGACACCAGGGTGCTCACCGACGTCCTGGGCACGGCCGTGCCCTCGGACCTGCTGCGCACCCCCGTCCAGCGGGCCCGCGCCCTCGCCCCGCTCGTGCCCCACGACGCCGTCGTCGCAGGCGAGGCCGCCCTGTGGGTTCACGCCGGCGGGCGGGTGCCCACGCGACTGTGCCTCATCATCCCCTCGCGCCGCGGGCGCCGACCGGGCACGCGCGTCCTGCGCGGATGCGTGCCGCCCTGCGACGTCGTCGTCATCGGCGCCCTGCGCTGCCTTCACCCCGCCCGCGCGGCGGTGGACCTCGCGCGCACCGCCGCCCCAGGACGTGCCGTCCGAGCGGTCCTGACCGCCCGCTCGCTGGGGGTCGGTCGCACGCGGCTGCACCTGGCGCTCACCCACTGCCGGGGCGCCGCCAGCCGTGGCCGGCCGCGCGCCCGCAGGATCGTCGACGCACTCGTGCCCCCGGCTCAGTCCTGACGGCGGGAGGAGGACGAGGAGGTGGAGCGGCGGGCCTCGAAGACGCCGTCGATACGGCGCAGGGAGGACAGCGTGTGGTCCAGGTGGCTGGCAGCGGCCAGCTCCACAACGAAGCGTGCCGTCACTACCCGGTCCCGGCTGGTGGAGATGTTGGCGTTCATGAGGTTGACGTGGTTGTCGGCGAGCACCCGCGTGATGTCCGCCAGGAGCCCACCACGGTCAAGGGCCTCGACGTCGATCTGTACGAGGTAGGCGGAGTGCGCGTGCTCCGCCCAGCGCACCGCCACGATCCGCTCGGGCTCTCGCTGGAGCTGATCCACGTTCTGGCAGTCCGCCCGGTGCACGGAGATCCCGGAGCCACGCGTGATGAAACCGACAATCGGGTCGCCGGGCATGGGCGTGCAGCAGCGCGCGAGCTTGACGTAGACATCACCCTCGTCCATGCCCTCGACGACGACACCGGAGTCGGAGTGAGGACGCTGGTGGGCCCTGGCCGCCTTCGTCGGCAGCACGCCCTCGGCCAGGGTCTCCTCCGTGCCGGCCTCGCCACCCATCGCCGCCACGAGCGTGTCCACGACGTGCTGGGCCGAGACGTGCCCCTCCCCGACCGCCGCGTACAGCCCGTCAATGTCCCCCTTGTCCAGGGTCTTGGCGACGTCCGTAAGGGACTCGTGGTTCATGAGCCGCTGGATGGGCAGGTCCTTCTTGCGCAGGGCGCGCGCGATGAGGGACTTGCCCTCCTCGATGGCCTCCTCGCGCCGCTCCTTGGAGAACCACGAGCGGATCTTGTTGCGTGCCCGGGTCGAGCCGACAAAGCTGAGCCAGTCGCGGCTGGGCCCTGCCCCCAGGGCCTTGGAGGTGAAGACCTCGACGCTGTCGCCGTTCTCCAGGCGCGTGTCCAGCGGGACCAGGCGGCCGTTGACCCGCGCGCCCACGGTGCGGTGACCGACCTCCGTGTGGACGGCGTAGGCGAAGTCCACCGGCGTCGATCCCCCGGGCAGGGCGAGCACATCACCCTTCGGGGTGAAGACGTAGACCTGCGTGCCAGCCATCTCGTAGCGCAGGGAGTCGAGGAACTCGGCGGGGTCCTGCGTCTCCTTCTGCCAGTCGACGAGCTGGCGCAGCCACGCCATCTCGCCGGCCTCCTCCTCGCCCTTGACGCGTGCCGGCGCCGGACCGGAGGCGTTGGGGTCCTCCTTGTACTTCCAGTGGGCCGCGACACCGTACTCCGCCATGCGGTGCATCTCGTGGGTGCGGATCTGGATCTCCACGGGCTTGCCGTCAGGACCGACGACCGTCGTGTGCAGGGACTGGTAGAGGTTGAACTTGGGGACCGCGATGTAGTCCTTGAACCGGCCGGACATCGGGGTCCAGCGCGAGTGCAGCGCGCCGAGGACCGCGTAGCAGTCCTGGATGGTGTCCACGATGACACGCACAGCCACAAGGTCGTAGATGTCGTCGAAGTCCTTTCCCCTGACGATCATCTTCTGGTAGATCGAGTAGTAGTGCTTGGGCCGGCCGGTGACGGTGCCCTTGATCTTGTTCAGCCGCAGGTCCTCCTCGATCTGCAGGCGGACCTGGCGCAGGTACTCCTCGCGGGCGGGGGCGCGCTCAGCGACCATCCGCTCGATCTCGTCGTACACGCCCGGGTACAGGGCCTTGAAGGACCGGTCCTCGAGCTCCCACTTGATGGTGTTCATGCCCAGGCGGTGCGCCAGCGGGGCATAGATCTCCAGGGTCTCCTTGGCCTTGCGGGCCGCAGTCTCCTTGGACACGTGCTTCCACGTGCGGGCGTTGTGCAGCCGGTCGCCGAGCTTGATGAGCAGCACCCGGATGTCCTTGGACATCGCGATGATCATCTTGCGCACCGTCTCGGCCTGCGCGGCCTCACCGTACTGGAGCTTGTCGAGCTTGGTGACGCCGTCAACAAGCAGGGCGATCTCGTCACCGAAGTCGGCCCGCAGGTGCTCGAGCGTGTAGTCCGTGTCCTCGACGGTGTCGTGCAGCAGCGCCGCCGCGAGGGTCTGCGGGGTCATGCCCAGCTCGCCGAGGATGGTCGCGACCGCCACCGGGTGCGTGATATACGGCTCTCCGGACTTGCGCTTCTGCCCCTCGTGGGCCTTCTCGGCCACCTGGTAGGCACGCACGATGAGGCTCGTGTCCGCCTTGGGGTGGTTGGCACGCAGCGCACGCAGAAGCGGCTCGATGGCGGCCGGCGTGGAGTGGCCGCGGGAGCCGAACCATGCCAGGCGGCTGCGCACCCGGGAGCCGGGCACGATGGTGTCGTCGCCTGCGTCTGTGGTGCTGCGCGTGTCCGTCATGCTCGGATCATAGAGCCACGCGCAACGCCGCAGGTGTCAGGACGAGGGGAAGACGACCACGGAGTCCACGTGACGCCCAGGCAGCTGCTGACGGCCGCCGAGCCCGGCGAGCTCGAGCAGCATGCACACGGCGACGACCGTCGCCCCGGAGCGCTCCAGCAGGTCGATGGAGGCTGCGGCGGTGCCGCCGGTGGCGAGCACGTCGTCGATGACGAGCACACGCTGGCCGGGCCTGACGGTCTCGGGACGCAGCTCCATGCGCGCCGAGCCGTACTCGAGGTCGTAGTCGACGCCGAGGACGGGCCCGGGCAGCTTGCCGCCCTTACGCACCGTGAGCATGCCGATGCCCAGGGTGTAGGCCAGCGGTGCGGCGAGGATGAAGCCACGCGACTCGAGGCCGGCGACGGCGTCGATGTGGCCCCGGTAGTGCTCAGCGAGGTCGCTGATGAAGGTGGAGAAGGCCCCGCCGTTGGCCAGCAGGGGGGTGATGTCGCGGAACAGGACACCGGGCTCGGGGAAGTCCGGCACCTCGCGGAGGTTGTCCAGGACGAGCTGGGTGAGCTCGGTGGGCAGGGGGGCAGGGAATGTCATGACCGCTTCTTCCTCCTCTTGGGCTGGGCGGCTGCTCCCAGGTGGTGGCCAGGGACGAGCGGGGCGGCGACGGGGGCGCCGGTGAGGGCGGCCAGGGCCTCCGGGTCGTCACCGGCCTCCTCCAGGCGCTGGGCGCGGGCCGCGGTGACCTTCGCGGTGTGCTCGACGACGGCTCTCTCGCGCCGACGCAGGTCCACCAGCAGCGGGGTCGCGAGGAGCACTGAGGACAGCGTCCCGGCGATCATGCCGATGAACAGGGTCAGGGCGATGTCCCTCAGGGTCCCGGCTCCCAGGACGAAGGTGCCGACGACGAGCAGGGAGGCGACCGGCAGCACGCCCACGACCGAGGTGTTGAGCGAGCGCACGAAGGTCTGGTTGACCGCGAGGTTGGCCAGCTCGGCGTAGGTCGAGCGCGTCTGGGCCTGCCAGGAGACGGTGTTCTCACGGATCTTGTCGAAGACGACGACCGTGTCGTAGAGCGAGTAGCCGAGGATCGTCAGCACGCCGATGATGGTGGCGGGCGTGACCTCGAAGCCGGTGGCGGCGTAGACGCCGACGGTCACGATGATGTCGTGGCACAGGGCGAGCAGGGCGGCCACCGCCATCTTCCAGGTGCGGAAGTAGGCCCAGATGAGGGCTCCGACGAGCAGGAAGAACAGGACGAGCCCGCGCAGGGCCTTGGAGGTGACGTCCGAGGACCACGTGGGGCCGATGGTGGTGGCGGAGACGTTGCCGGCCTCGACGTCGTAGGCCTGGGCCAGGGCGGTGCTCAGCTCCTCGCTCTGGGCCGGGCTCAGGCCGATGGTCTGCACCCTCACCGAGGAGGTGCCCATCGTGGTGACGGAGGTGGAGGCGGGCAGCCCCTGCTCGGCGACGACGGCGCTGGCTGGCGCCTCGCTGAGGGACTCGATGCCCGTGACGGTCACCTCGGTTCCGCCCTTGAAGTCGATGCCCGGGTTGAGCCCCACCGTGGCGAGCAGGATGACGGCGACCGCGATGACACCCACGGCGGTGGAGTACCAGACCTTGCGCCTGGGGACGAAGGGGAAGGAGGTGCTGCCGGAGTAGAGCTCGTTACCGAGCTGGGCCAGGCTCTTCACTTGTCCTCGCCCTCCTTTCGGCTCGACGCTGGTAGGTCCACGGCGTGGGCCCGCCCGTCCTGCGCGGCGGCGCGGGCGGCCTTGCGCCGTGCCAGGGAGGTGGTGGCGGCGTCGGCCAGGGCCTGGCGCCCGGCGCCGTAGACGGACTGCGAGCGGGCGCCCAGGTGCTCGGGATCGAGCCCGGACAGGCGGTGGCCCCTGCCGAAGAACGGGAAGCGCAGGATCCACACCATCATCGGGTGGGTGAACAGGATGATGACGCCGAGGTCCACCACGGTGGTGACGCCCAGGGTGAAGGCGAAGCCCTGGACCCCACCCACGGCGAGGAAGTAGAGCACGACGGCGGCGACGAGGTTGACGGCGTCGGAGACGATGATCGTGCGCCGGGCGTGCCCCCAGCCCTCGTTGACGGCGGCCACGAGCGTGCGGCCGGTCCGGACCTCGTCGCGCACGCGCTCGAAGTAGATGATGAAGGAGTCCATCGTGATGCCGATGGAGATGATGAGGCCGGCGACGCCCGCCAGGGACAGGCGGAAGCCCATGGCCCAGGACAGCAGGGCGATCGCCAGGTAGGTCACGGCGGCGGCCACGACGAGCGAGGCGACGGCGATGACCGACAGCCCGCGGTACTGCCAGGCCAGGTAGACGATGATGAGCAGGAAGCCGATGAGCCCGGCGACCAGCCCGTTGCGCAGCTGCTCGGTGCCCAGGGTGGCGGAGACGGCTTGCTCGGACTGGACGGTGAAGGTCAGCGGGAGGGAGCCGAAGGAGAGCTGGTTGGCGAGCGTGCCTGCGCTCTCCTGGGTGAAGCCTCCCGAGATCTGCACCTTGCCGTCGGTGATGGCCGTGGTCACCGACTGGTTGAAGCCGGAGGCCATGAGGGTCAGGCCGTCGAGGACGATGGCGAACTGGGCCTTGGCCGAGCGCACGGCGCTGGCCGCGTCCGTGGTGGAGGACGACGCCGATCCGGCCGCGTCGCGGTAGGCGATGAGGCGTGAGGAGACCTCGGCGAAGGCTCGGGTGCCCTCGTCGTCGAACTCGAGGTTGACGACCCAGTTGTTGGTCGTCACCCCCTGGCTCGTGACCTCGAGGGCGGAGTCGGCCTTGGCGATGCTGGTGCCGAGGATGTCGGCGGGCCCGAGGACGTAGACGCCCCCCTGGCCGTCGCGGGCGCAGGAGATGACGGCGACCGCCGGGTCCTGAACGGTCCCGGTGAGGTTGGCCGGGTCCGTGCAGTCGGTCATGTAGGCGTCGTAGAGCAGCTGCTCACTGATCCACGAGTCGGAGGAGCTGTCCTCGGAGGTCGAGGGCAGCGGCTCGGAGGAGATGGTCCCGTCACCGTCGAGGTCGGCGCTGCGCAGGGCGACCTCCTGCGGCGTCGTGGTCGCCAGTGCGCTGGGGGCCTGGGTGGGCGCGCCGCCCGAGACGAGCCGGTCGTGCCCGGCCCTCAGGGCGGCGGGGTCCTGGGTGGGCTCGCTGCGGGGCTCGTCGCTGGAGGCGGAGGCCGCGGCGGAGGCGGAGGCCGCGGCGGAGGCGGAGGCCTGCGCCTGGGCGACGTACTGGTTCTGCGCCTCGGCCAGGGCGGTGGCGGAGCGCTGGACCACCCGGATGACCGGGCGGAAGTAGAGCACCGCGGAGGTGCGCACGAGGCTCAGGGTCTCCTCCGAGGGAGTGCCGGGCAGGGAGACGACGATGTTCTGGCCGCCCTGACGGGAGATCTGCGCCTCGGAGACACCCGTGGCGTCCACGCGCTGGCGGATGATCCCGATGGCCTGCTCGATGTCCTCGTCGGAGATGCTCGAGCCGTCACTCGTGGTGGGCGTGAGGATGATCTGGGTGCCGCCCTCGAGGTCGAGGGCGAGGCCCGGCGTCATCGTCGTGCGTCCGGTGGCGGCGCCGACGGCGAGCACGCCGAAGCCGAGTGCGATGAGGACGAGCAGCACCAGGAGCTGTCGCCCCGGGTGCCTGAGCTGCTTGGTGGACACGCGGTTGTTCCTCGTGGGGGTTGTCGGGTGCGGGAGCGTCGTGCGCAGGCTCGAGCGGCGGTGCCGCAGGCCGCTCCCGGCTGGTCGGTGGGGCTCAGGCCCCTGCGGTCTGCTCGTCCGGGTCCCCGGCCGGGGTGCCCTCGGTTCCGACCTCGTCGTCTGGCTCCTCGTGGGGGGAGGCGAAGGGGGGCTCCTCGGCGCCGACGATGGCGCTCTTGGCCCACAGGGACTCATCGCCGAGCGGGGTGGCGAGGGTGACGACGTCGCCGTCGACCTCGACGACCGTGCCGTAGAAGCCGGCGCGGGTACGCACCCACGTGCCGGGCACGGCGAGGGCCTCGTCAGTGCGCGCCTGCTGCTCGGCCTGGAGCTTCTTCTGCTGCCTGTTGGCGAAGTGCGCCATGGCCCAGAAGGCCAACAGCATGGCGAGGATCATCCAGAGCATGGAGGGTTCTCCGTTCGGTCGCGTCAGCCGCGCCAGGACGTGGTACGGCCTCCGCGAGTCTAGGTCACGGCCCGGGCCGCGCAGCGCGAGCCGCGTCACTCACCGGTGTGACGCGCGCCCCGCTCGCGGTGGCCGCAGCAGCGCCGCTCAGCCGAAGAGGGTCCCGTCGGCGGGGACCTCGAGGCCCAGGTGCTCATAGGTGGCCCGTGTGGCGGCCCGGCCCTGGCGGGTGCGCACCATGAGCCCCTCGCGCACGAGGTAGGGCTCCGCCACGGTCTCGACGGTCTCGGGCTCCTCCCCGACGCTCACGGCCAGTGTGGCCAGGCCCACGGGGCCGCCGCCGAAGCGGGTGCACAGTGCCCGCAGGACCGAGCGGTCCAGCCGGTCCAGGCCGAGCGCGTCAACCTCGAAGACCTCCAGCGCGGCGCGGGCGGCCTCCAGGTCGAGTCGTCCGGGCGTGCCGTGGACCTCGGCCCAGTCCTGCACGCGTCGCAGGAGCCGGTTGGCGATGCGGGGGGTGCCGCGCGAGCGGCGGGCGAGCTCGGTGCCGGCCTCGGGGTCCAGGCGCACACCGAGCAGGCCGGCGGAGCGGGCGACGATGCGGCCGAGCTCGGCGGGCCCGTAGTAGTCCAGGTGCCCGGTGAAGCCGAAGCGGTCGCGCAGCGGGGCGGGCAGCAGGCCGGCGCGGGTGGTGGCGCCGACGACGGTGAAGGGCGGCAGCGTCAGCGGGATGGAGGTGGCCCCCGGTCCCTTTCCGACGACGACGTCCACCCGGTAGTCCTCCATCGCCAGGTAGAGCATCTCCTCGGCGGTGCGCGCCAGGCGGTGGATCTCGTCGATGAAGAGGACGTCGCCCTCCTCCAGCGAGGACAGGATCGCGGCGAGGTCGCCGGCGTGCTGGACGGCGGGTCCGCTCGTCAGCCGCAGGGAGCCCTCGACCTCCGCGGCGATGATCATCGCGAGCGTGGTCTTGCCCAGTCCGGGCGGGCCGGACAGCAGGACGTGGTCCGGGGTCGTGCCACGTGCCAGGGCCGCTCGCAGGACCACGGAGAGCTGTCCGCGCACGACCTCCTGGCCGACGAAGTCCTCCAGCCGCTTGGGTCTCAGCGCCGCCTCGGCGGCGCGCTCGGTCTCGTCGGCGCCACCTGAGACGAAGCGGTCGCGCTCAGCCACGGTGCCCTCCGCCCAGCCACCTGAGGGAGGCGCGCAGGAGCTCGGGCACGGTCATGGGAGCGGCCGCCTGCCCGTGGGCGGCGCTGTGGGCGGCCTCGACAGTGCCAACGGCCTCGGCAGCCGTCGCCTCGTTCCAGCCCAGCTGGACGAGGGCGGCGACGACGTCGGGACAGGGGGCGGGGCCCGGCTGCGCGGAGCCTCGTTCCAGGGCGCCGCCCGTGCGGCCGGGGCCCTCGTCGCGCACAGGGCCGAGCCTGTCGCCCACGTCGAGGATGACGCGCTGGGCGCCCTTGGGCCCCAGCCCCGGCACACGGGTGAGGGCGGCGACGTCCGCCTCGGCGACGGCGCGGCGCAGGGTGTCGGGGGTGTGCACGCTCAGCACCGCCAGCGCCAGGCGCGCCCCCACGCCCTTGGCGCCCATGAGGACGCGGAAGCAGTGGCGCTCGTCGTCGTCGGCGAAACCGAAGAGGGTGAGGGAGTCCTCACGGACGACGAGCTCGGTGTGGACCATGGCCTCCTCACCCGGGCGCAGGCCGGCGAGGGCCGTGGGCGTGGCCTGGAAGGCCATGCCCACACCGCCGACCTCAATGGTCGCGCCGTTGAGCGAGGTCTCGAGCACGGTGCCACGCACGGAGGCGATCATCGGGGCTTCTCCTCGGGTCGGGGCGGAGGACACCGCCGTCGAACGTGTGTACAGACACTATCAGGTGGGGCCGAGGTCAGCGCCGGCGGCGGCGCGGGTCCACCGCCCCGGTACGGCGGGCAGCGGCCTGGGCCTCGGCCCACTGGCGCTGGGCGGGGGTGCGGGCGCTGGCACGCACCGCTCCCCCGGCAGAGACCATCTCGGTGGCGCCGTCAGCGCCGGTGCCGCCTCCGCGCCACCCGTGGCAGATCGCCTGGGCGAGCGCGTCGGCGGCGTCCGCGGGGCTGGGAGGCTCCGCCAGGCCGAGGACGCGCGCGACCATGGCCTGGACCTGCGGCTTGTCCGCCGTGCCGGAGCCGGTGACAGCGGCTTTGGCCTCGCTGGGGGTGTGCTGGGCGACCTCGAGACCGTGGCGGGCGCCAGCGAGCATCGCCACGCCCATGACCTGGGCCACCCCGATGACGGAGCGCAGGTTGTCCTGGGCGAAGACGCGCTCGACGGACAGGCTCGTGGGCCCCAGGCGGGCGATCCAGTCGTCCAGGGCCTCGGCGATGGACAGCAGGCGCAGCTCCGGGCTCTGCGACGGGGGCGTGCGCACGACCCCCACCTCCACGAGACGCACGCGGCGGCGGGGGTCGATGTCCACGCAGCCCAGGCCGCAGCGGGTCAGCCCCGGGTCGATGCCCAGGACCCGCTGCTGGGCGACGACGGCGCTGCGCGAGCGGGCCGTGCCCGGCAGGCGGGTGCTCAGTCCTCGTCCTCGAGCTGGGCCGCGACCTCAGCGGAGATCTCGACGGAGGTGAAGACGTTCTGCACGTCGTCCAGGTCCTCGAGGGCGTCGATGAGGCGCATGACCTTGCGGGCGCCCTCGAGATCCACCTCGACCTTGGTGCCGGCGACAAACTGGGACTCGGCGGACTCGTACTCCATGCCGGCACCGGTGACGGCGTCACGCACGGCGATGAGGTCCTGCGGCTCGGAGAGGATCTCGAAGGAATCGGCGCCCTCGACGACCTCCTCGACGTCCGCTCCGGCGTCGAGCACGGCCATGAGGATGGAGTCCTCGTCAACCCCGTCGGCCTTGGCGACCTCGACGACGCCCTTGCGCGAGAAGTTGTAGGCCACGGAGCCGGGGTCCGCGAGGTTGCCACCGGTGCGGCTGAAGGCGACGCGGACGTCGGAGGCGGCGCGGTTGCGGTTGTCGGTGAGGCACTCGACAAGGAAGGCGACCCCGGCCGGCCCGTAGCCCTCGTACATGATCGTCTGCCAGTCGGCGCCGCCCGCCTCCTCGCCGGAGCCGCGCTTGACGGCGCGGGTGATGTTGTCGGCCGGCACCGAGTTGCGCTTGGCCTTCTGGATGGCGTCGAAGAGGGTCGGGTTGCCGGCCGGGTCACCGCCTCCGGTGCGGGCCGCGACCTCGATGTTCTTGATGAGGCGGGCGAAGAGCTTGCCGCGCTTGGCGTCAATGGCAGCCTTCTTGTGCTTGGTGGTTGCCCACTTGGAGTGTCCCGACATGTGTCCTCCTGGGAGTCGAGGGTGTCACGCTGCCCGGGCCGGACGGCCAGCAGCGGTGGCGACAAGAGCCCGCGCACCGCCGGGCACGGCCCGCGGCACACGGAAGACCTGGGCAAGCCTAACGCCGTGCGCCCGGCCCGCACGGGAGTGATCCTGCTGCGCCAGGGCCCAGTCGTGAGGCGATCGTCACGGAGCCAGGGGCCTGCGGCGCCCGTGCGCCCAGCCTGAGGCGGTGGCCGCCTGGGCCTGTGGGCCCCGGTGGTCAGTCGTCCTCCGCGATGTCGCGGGTCACCCCGTCCCAGCCGCCGAGCAGCTCGCGCGCCAGCCGGGGCAGCGTGCCGGGGTAGACCGTCGTCCCGGCCTCCACGGCGGCGTCGAGCTCGTCCAGGCCCCACCAGCGAAGGGAGTCGAGGACCTGTCTCTCCGTCTCCGTCCAGCCGGCGCGGTCGATCGGCCCTGTCTGGCTGGGGCGGGCGAGGAAGATCTCCTCCTCCTGCCGGCAGGTGACGAGGTTGAAGCGGAAGCGGCAGCTGCGCCGGGCCACAGGCCCGACGAGCTCGGCGTCATCCAGGACGATCCCGGTCTCCTCGGCGAGCTCCCGCCTGGCCCCGGAGCGGGCGTCCTCGTGGTCAAGGATCCCTCCGCCGGGGGTGAAGACCCAGCAGTGGGCGGCGTCGGCGAAGTCGTGGCCGACGACGAGCAGGATCTCGGGACGGGGGCTCTCGCGCAGGGCGACGACGCGCGCGGCACGCCGGGCCGGCAGCCCCTCCTCGTTGAGGCGCCACTCGGCCGGGTCGAGCAGCTCGCTCCAGTTCTCCGGCACCTGGAGCGGGTCACGCCCGTCCGGCGCGAGCCGGGCGGCACCGTCACCCGTGCTGGCGCGCGCCGTCATGAGTAGGCCCCAAAAACCTGCTTGCAGCGCTGGACGACCCCCAGCAGCTCGGCCTGCCTGAGCGCGTAGTCGGCGCCCGTGTGCCCGCTCACCGCCTGCTGCCGCAGGCAGGCCAGCTGGAGCGAGGCGGCCAGGAAGTCCCTCATGGCCAGCTCGACCGCCGGCCCACGGGCCTTGGCCCACAGGCGAGCCGAGGCGCGGCCCGCGGAGGTGGTGAGCATCGTGACCTCCGCCGGGGCGTACCAGCCGGTGCGGGCGTAGTCCTCCAGGCGCAGGCGCAGGCTGCGCCGCTCTCCCGCCCGCAGGCCGATGACGATGCCGATGCACACGAGGAAGAAGGGGACCTCCGCGAACAGGTACATCTCGGGGTGCACGGAGACCACACCGTTCCAGAAGGCGTGCAGGGCCACCGCGCCGACCATCCCGATGGGCGTCATCCACACCCAGGCCCAGCGCCAGCGGCGACGGGCGCTGAGCCCCACGGCCAGCCCGGTGCAGGCCGTGAAGGTGACGTGGGCGAAGGGGGACATGATGCCGCGCATGATGAAGACGGCGAGGACCTGGTCCCAGTAGCGTGCGAAGTAGAGGATGTTCTCCGCGAAGGCGAAGCCCGCGGCGATGACGGAGGCGTAGACGACGCCGTCGATGGGGCCGTTGAAGGAGCGGCGCCAGATGAGGAAGACGAGCAGGACCCCCAGACCCTTGGTGGACTCCTCGACGAGGGGCGCGGACAGGACCGAGGAGACGAGCTCGGCCCCGTCGTCGTCGCCCGTCACCGCGGCCACCAGCAGCGAGGTGGAGGTGTTGACAAGCATCGAGACCACGGTGGCCACGCCGGCCCCCCACAGGAAGGCTGCGATGAGCACGCCCACAGGCTCCGGCTCCCACCTGTCGATCCAGCGCACGCAGACCAGGACGATACCCAGCGGGACGAGGGCAAGGAGAAAGGGCAGGACGAGGGCACCTGCCTGCCCGGCCTCGGTGTAGATGACGTAGAGGATGACGGCGAGCCCGGCACCGCCGAGCAGGGCGAGCAGGTGGACGGCGATGTCACTGGCGCGCCGGCGCCGCAGCGCGCGCGGCTGGACCCAGGCGCCGGCCGCAACAGGTGCTCCGGCCCCAGGGTGTGCGTGGACCGGCACGTAGCCGCCGGCCGCTGTGGGGCGCCAGCCGGCGTCCCCGCTGGGGCGCGGGCCCCAGGCACTGGGCGGGTAGGTGGTCACTGGGGGTCCTCGTGGTGCGGGGCGGGCGGTCCCGCGGGGCCGAGGTCGTCGTCCATGTCGAAGGTGCCTGGCAGCGGTGCCCGGCCGGCGAGCCTGAGCAGGCGCACGGCCGGGCTGCGGCGCAGGCGCCTGGCCTCGGAGACGTGGGTGTCGTGGAAGCGCCGGGCGAGCACAAGCCGGTAGCCGGCCCGGTCCAGCCGTGACAGGCACTGGCAGGCCAACGGCTCCTGCATGAGCGAGCTGCGGGTCTGAGGGTCCAGGACGGCGCGGGTCACGCGCGACAGGTCCGACTCGACGGCCGCACGGGTGCGCTGCCGCGTCGTCGGCCCGGGGGCCTGGGAGTCGGGATCGAGCCCGTCCTCGACAAGCGGGGCCTCGCACTCAAGAGCGTCGTGGGCGGCGCGTGAGAGCAGCAGGGCGGAGGCGGCGTCGAGGTAGCCGGAGGCCGCGAGCTCGGCCGCGGCCTGGGCCCGGTGGACCAGCTGGGTCTCCAGGGTGGCGCGGGAGCCGAGCACCTGCCGGTGCAGGCGGTCCACCCTCAGCGCCTGGGCGTACAGGGCCCAGCCGACGGCGACGGCCACAAGGAGCGCCAGCAGGAGGCCCAGCGCCCCGGCCCAGCCGCCGCTCACCTCTCGCCCCCGCCCCGGACACCGCGCAGGCGCGCGACCATGGTGCGGGCGCCCGGGGCGGGGTCCACGCGCACGTGGGCGGTGGACAGGGCCATGTCGTAGACGTCGAGGACGGCGTCCGTCACCGTCGCCCAGTCGTAGCGGCCGACCACCCCCTGCGCGGCGCGTTGGCGCTGCGCGGCCGCCTCGGGACGGGTGAGCGTGTCGATGATGACGCGCGCGAGGTCGTCGCTGTCCCCGTTGCGGAAGAGGGCGCCGTAGCGCCCTGCCCCCAGGACGTCGGAGAAGGCGGTCAGGTCCGAGGCGATGACCCGGGTGCCGGCGGCCATGGCCTCGACGAGCACGATGCCGAAGGACTCCCCGCCGGTCTGCGGGGCCACGTAGCAGGTGGCGCTGGCGAGCATCGCCGCCTTGTCCTCGTCGCTGACGCCGCCGAGGAACTGCACGTGCGCGCCGTAGCGGGCCAGGGCCTGGCGCTGCTCCTCGGCCTCCCCGCGCCCGGCGATGAGGAAGCGTGCACCGGGCACCACCTCGAGCACGGGGCCGATGGCCCCGGCGAGCACCTGCAGCCCCTTACGGGGCTCGTCGAGGCGTCCCAGGAAGGCGATGGTGGGTGCCTGGGCGGTGCCGACGAAGCGGGGGTCGTCCTTGGGCGCACGGGCGAAGGGGGCGACGTTGACGCCGTTGGGGATGACGACGGCGTCGCCACCGTGGAAGTGGACCAGGGTGCGTCGCGCCTCCTCGGAGACGGCGATGCGCGCGGCGATCCTCTCGATGAGCGGCACGGTGGCCGGTGACAGCAGCTCGCGGGCCAGGGACCGGTCCATGGCGGCGTGGAAGGTCGCCACGACGGGCGCCTGCGCCGCCTGGAGCACGAGCATGCCGACGCTCGGTGTGATGGGCTCGTGGATGTGGAGCAGGTCGTAGCGGCCCTCGTCGAGCCAGCGCCTGGCGCGCCGGGCGACCACGGGCCCGAAGTTGAGCCTGGCCACCGAGCCGTTGTAGGGGATGGCGACGCAGTCCCCGGCGCTTGTGACGCCCTCGGCAAGCTCGGTGCCCTCCGAGGCGGGGGCGAGGACGCCCACCTCGTGGCCGCGGCGCCTGAGCTCGGCGGCAAGGTCGAGCACGTGGACCTGGACGCCGCCGTGGGCGTCGAGTGAGTAGGGGCAGACGATACCGACTCTCATGATGGCTCCTCCCCCGCCGTCGCGGTGTCCTGCGGGCTCAGCTGTGCCTGACGGGCGTGGGCTCGGGCCAGGCGCTCGGGGTCCAGGTCCGCGTCGAACACCGCCTGGAGCATGTGCCAGTCCGTGGGGTGCGCCACGAGCTCGGGGGCGAGGGCGCTGACCCACGCCCGGGTCCAGGCCTCGACGCGCTCTCGCGTGGGGGCCGCGGTGGGTCCCGGCTCCTCGACCTTGCGCAGACGCAGGACGACGCCCCAGGGGCCGCCGGCCGCGCGGCGGCGCTCGCCCGTCAGAGGCTCGTAGAAGACGCTGGCGTAGTACAGGGGCCGGTCCAGCCTCACGGCGAGCGCGGCCGGGCCGGCCGCCGCCCGCATGGTGTGCCCGCACAGACTGGCCTGGATCCCGGCGGAGGACAGGTCGCGGTCGGCCAGCAGCGCGATGACGTGGTGGCCCTCCTGCGCGGCGGCGAGGAGCCGGTCGAAGGCCTTCTCACCGCGGCGCTGGCCGATGACGCGCATCCCCAGGCCCTCGCGGAAGGCCACGAACTGCTCGAAGAGGTCATCCGGCTCGAGGTGCTCGGCCACGGTGAGCACCTGCGCGAGGTGGGAGCAGGCCCAGGCGCCCACAAGGTCCCAGTTGCCCATGTGGGGCAGCGCCACGACGATCGACCCGGTGGCCAGGTCCTCGTAGGCCCGGGGGTCGATGTCCGGGCGCACGCGGGCCTGGAGCTGCTCGGGGCTTGTGCCAGGCAGGGCGAAGGCCTCGTAGAAGTAGCGCATGTAGGAGCGCATGGCCTGCCTGGTGGTGCGGCGCAGCGCCGCCGGGGTGGCGCCGGGCAGCAGGCGTGCGAGGTTGCGCCGGAGCTGGCCGACGCCCGTGCGCCGGCCCTGCAGGGTGTGGAGCAGCCAGGTCGCGTCGGCTCCCAGGTGGCACAGCGCGTAGCCCACGCGCGGGGGCAGGCGGTGGGCGTGGCGCCAGGCGAGGCGGTAGAGGTCCTCGACCGAGGGGCTCACAGGGGCCTGCCCTCCTCCGGGGCCGCGGCGTGCTCGCGCTGGCGCAGCTGGCTGCGCGCGGCCAGCACCCGCTGGACGACCGTGACGAGTGAGCCCAGGGAGACCAGTGCCAGGGCGGCGGTGAGCACCCACTGGGGGGCTCCCAGCCCGACGGCGACGACGCCGACCCCGGCGACGACGAGGCGGTCGGTGCGCTCAGCGACGCCCACGCTGGCACTGACGCCCAGCGACTCGGCCTTGGCGCGCGCGTAGGAGACGACCTCGGCCAGGACGACGACGGCCAGGGCGCAGACGATCGTCGCCGTGCGCAGGGCACCAGGCTCCAGGCGCAGCGCCGCCCAGGCGACCAGGGAGCCGAAGACGGCGCCGTCGGCGATGCGGTCCATCGTCGAGTCGAGGAAGGCGCCGAAGACGGAGGTCGTGCCGGTGGCCCGGGCGAGGATGCCGTCAAAGGAGTCCCCGACAACCACCAGGGCCAGCAGCGCCGCTCCGAGCAGGAACCGCCCCTGCGGCAGGGTGGTGACGGCGACGAGGACGGTCAGCAGCGTGCCGGTGACGGTGAGCATGTTGGGCGTGACGCCGAGGCGCGCGAGCGCGAGCGCCGGCTGGGTGAACAGGGCCTTGGTCAGGCCGCGTCCGTGCTGTCCGAGCATGGTGTCCTCGTGGGGTCGTGGGTGGGCGGCGGCGGGCTAACGCTGGGGCCCGCGGTGGTCGGGGCGGTGAGCCAGGCGGCGGCGAGCATGTCGCGCTGCTCGCCCAGCAGCTGTGGCACCGGCTTGGTCCTGGCGACGATGGGCATGAAGTTGGCGTCACCCGTCCACCGCGGCACGATGTGCTGGTGCAGGTGGGCGGCGATCCCTGCGCCGGCGACCTCGCCCTGGTTCATGCCCAGGTTGAAGCCGTGCGGGTGGGACACGTGGCGCAGGACCTCCATGGCGCGGGCGGTGAGCCGCCCGATCTCGACGCGCTCGGCCTCGCTGGCCTCGGTCCAGTCCGAGACGTGCCGGTAGGGGCACACGAGCAGGTGACCGGTGTTGTAGGGGTAGAGGTTCATGAGCACGTAGGCGTGCTCCGCCCGGTGCACGACGAGGGCGGCCTCGTCCTGGCGCCCGGGCGCCGCGCAGAAGGGGCACTGGGCCTCGGAGGCGTCGGAGGGCTTGTCCTGGCCGCCGATGTAGACCATGCGGTGCGGGGTCCACAGGCGCCCGAAGGGCTCCGGCAGGTCCGGCTGCTGGAAGGGCTGCTCGACGGTGACGGGCCCGAGCGGCCCGGCGACCACGGTCCCCTCGAGGTCCTCGAGGCGGCCCGGTCCGGTGCCGGGCACCTGCTCGGGCCTGTTGCTCATCGCGTGATCTTCTCCTGCGCCGGGTCGTTGGCACGCCCGGCGATGACCTGGGCGATGTGCTCGACGGCCTCGGCGACGGGCACGCCGTTGGCCTGGGACCCGTCGCGGAAGCGGAAGGAGACGGCGCCGGCCTCGGCGTCGTCACCTCCGGCGATGAGGATGAAGGGGACCTTCTCCTTGGAGGCGTTGCGGATCTTCTTGCCGAAGCGGTCGTCGGACAGGTCGGTCTCCACGCGCACACCGCGCGCGCGCAGCCGTGCGGCGACGTCGCTGACGTAGCCGTCGAAGGCCTCAGCCACGGGCACGAGCCGCACCTGGACGGGGGCGAGCCAGGCGGGGAAGGCCCCGGCGTAGTGCTCGGTGAGCACGCCGATGAAGCGCTCGACGCTGCCGAGCTTGGCCGAGTGCAGCATGATCGGGCGCTGGTGGGTGCCGTCGGGGGCCGTGTACTGCAGGTCGAAGCGCTCGGGCTGGTTGAAGTCGTACTGGATGGTGGACATCTGCCAGGTGCGTCCGATGGCGTCCTTGACCTGGACGGAGACCTTCGGCCCGTAGAAGGCGGCGCCGCCCGGGTCCGGGACGAGATCGAGACCGGTGGAGGCACACACCTCCTCCAGGGTGCGGGTGGCGGCCTGCCAGTCCTCGTCCGAGCCGATGAACTTGTCCTTCTTGGCACCGTCCTCGTCACGGGTGGACAGCTCGAGGTAGAAGTCGCTCAGGCCGAAGGCCCGGAGGATCGAGATGAAGAACTCGATCTGGGTGCGGATCTCGGCGGGCGCCTGCTCACGGGTGCAGTAGGTGTGGGAGTCGTCCTGGGTGAAGCCGCGCATGCGGGTCAGGCCGTGGACGACGCCGGACTTCTCGTAGCGGTAGTCGTGCCCCATCTCGAAGAACCGCAGCGGCAGCTCCCGGTAGGAGCGCCCGCGTGAGCGGAAGACGAGGTTGTGCATGGGGCAGTTCATGGCCTTGAGGTAGTACTCCTGGCCGGCCTTGGTGACGGTGCCCTCGGCGTCGGTCTCCTCGTCCGCGAGCATGGGCGGGAACATCGTGTCCGCGTAGTAGGGCAGGTGACCGGAGGTGTGGAAGAGCCCGCCCTTGGAGATCTCCGGCGTGTGGACGAAGTCGAAGCCGGCCTCCTCGTGGCGCTTGATGACGTACTGCTCGATCTGGTGGCGCAGCATGCCGCCCTTGGGGTGGAAGACGACCAGGCCCGGGCCGATCTCCTCAGGGAAGGAGTAGAGGTCGAGCTCGGCGCCGAGCTTGCGGTGGTCGCGGCGGGCGGCCTCGGCCAGGCGCTCCTGGTAGGCCTTGAGGTCCTCCTTCGAGGCCCAGGCGGTGCCGTAGATGCGCTGGAGGGAGTCACCGCTCTGGTCGCCCTTCCAGTAGGCGGCCGAGGAGCGGGTCAGGGCGAAGCCCTGGCCGATGAGACGGGTGGTGGGCAGGTGGGGGCCGCGGCACAGGTCGCTCCAGACGACCTCGCCGTCGCGGCGGACGTTGTCGTACATCGTCAGGCCGCCGGCGCCGACCTCGACGCTGGCGGTGGCCTCCGCGCCCTGGCCCTTGGTGGTGATGAGCTCGAGCTTGTAGGGCTGGTCGGCGAGCTCGGTGCGCCCCTCCTCCTCGGTGACGTCACGACGCCGGAAGGTCTGCCCCTCCTTGACGATGCGCCTCATCCGCTTCTCGATCTCCTTGAGGAGCTCGGGGGTGACGGCGTCGATGTTGCCGAAGTCGTAGTAGAAGCCGTCCGTGATGAACGGGCCGATGCCGAGGTTGACGTCCGGGAAGATCTCCTGGACGGCCTGGGCCATGACGTGGGTGGCGGAGTGGCGCAGGATGTTGAGGCCGTCCTCGGAGTCGAGGGTGATGGCCTCGACGACGGCCCCGGCGGGCACGACGCGCTCGAGGTCCCAGGGCTCGCCGTTGACCCTCATGGCGACGACGCCGTCGGCGCCGGCCAGGAGCGCGGTTCCGGTGGTGCCCCCCTCGATGCTGCGCGGGACGCCGTCAAGGGTGATGTCGGTGCTGGGCTGAGTTGACACGGAGGTGCTCCTGGAGTTGGGGACGGCGGCCGCTGTACGGGTGCGTCCGCTTGTGCCGGATCATACCGACCGCGCGGTGGGCTCAGACCCCCAGGCGGTGGCGCAGGGCGTGACGCGCGCGACGCGCCTGGACCAGGGCGCGGTAGAGCACGGGGCGCACGGGCACGTCCCAGGCGCCATCGACCTCGGTGGGGTGCTGGGCGAAGCGTCGCTTGTAGCGGCCGACGGAGTACAGCTCGGGCACCCGGGTGGACTCGGCGCCCATGAGGTCCAGGCCGGTGCGGCCCTCGGCGGCCATGGCGCAGGCGACGGCCCAGTCGAGGGCCTCGGCCCCGCGGAAGCCGCGGGAGGCGTTGGAGGAGGCGCCGTAGTAGGCCGTGGCCATCGCGCCGGAGACGGTGACGATGTCCCAGCAGTGGGCGACGCCGTCCTGGCGCAGGACGAAGACCCGGGCGTGCTCGGGGCCCAGGGTGGTGAGCATGTCCCAGTAGACCTGGCTGGGATGGGGCCTGAAGCCGTCGCGCCTGGCAGTCTCCTCCAGGACGGCGTACAGCTCCTCGAAGGCGGCGCGGTCCAGGCCGGTCTCCTCCGCGATGGTGCAGCCGGCCTCGCGGGCGGTGCGCTCGGCGCGGCGCACGCCCCGGCGCCCGTCCTTGGGCATGGCGGCACTGATCGCCTCAGGGGTGCCCGGGCGCAGGTCGATGACGTAGGTGCGGTCGTAGGTGATGGTGGAGATGAGCTCGTGGGTGTCGCCCGCACGGAAGCGGGCGTGCATGCGGATGAAGACGGCACGCGGGTCGCGGGCGCGCACGGCGGCGACGAGCCGGCGGCGAAGGTCGGCCTCGCGCTCGGGGGTCTGCTCCTTGAGCCACACAGGGCCGTGCTTGGCCCACAGGAAGGGGCGACCGCCGATGGTGTAGCGGTAGAGGCTGATGACGGCGGTGGGCTTGCCCTCGCACTCGTAGAGGAAGCGTCCGAAGAGCTCGTGCCCCTGGCTGGCCTCGAAGGCCTGCCAGACCTCGAGCTGCTCGAGGGGGCAGGGGGTGCAGCCCACCGCGATACGCGCGTCGCGGGCGTTGACGGGGCGCAGGACGGCGGTCGGCTCACCGGCGCTGGCGGCTGCGGTGGAGGCTGAGCTCATGTGCTCTCTTTCCTTCATAAGTCAGGCGCGCATGGTGTAGCGCATCGTCACGGTGGTCCGAGGGTAACCACGCGGGAGCCCCTCGTGCCTCATCCTGGCGGGTGAGGTGCCTGTCCACGTGCTCACAGCCGGAGCGGCGCGTCTCACGGACGCCGGGCGGCGAGCCAGGTGAGCACGCGGTAGCGCAGTGGCTTGAGGACAACCTCCACGGGCGCGGGCACACGCGTCGTCTGCGTCGTCCACTTCGTCTTGAAGCGGTTGAGCGTGTTGAGCGTGGGGTTGTAGTCGGAGCCGACGGCGACGAGGTCGACGGCGCTGACACCGTCGGCCTGGAGGGTGATGAGACCGGTGTAGAGCATGAGGTCCGGCGCCCCCGTGCGCCGCGCCTCCTCGGTCGAGGCGGCCACCTCGTAGGTGGCGAAGTCCCCGCGGACGATGAACAGGCCCCAGTTGACCGGGCGCCCGTCCTCCCGGCCGACGAACAGCCGGGCCATCCCCTTGTCCCGGAAGGTTGTGAAGAAGGTCCAGTAGTGCTCAGCGTCATGGGCGCTGAACCCCTGCCGCTCGCTCGTCAGCGCCATGACGGCGATGAGCTCGTCGAAGCCGGCTCGGTCGATCGTCGTCGTCTCCTCGGCGATCACGGCGGGGCACTCGCGCTGGGCCTTGTTGACATCGCGCCGGCCCCGCTTCTTCATGCGGGCACGCAGGTCATCCTCGGTCCCGGTCGTGTCGATGACGACAGTCGTGTCGTGCGCGTACAGCTCCTGGCAGGCGGGGACGGTGCCGAGGACGTCCTCATGGTGGAGGACGTCGAAGCGCACGAAGGCCTGGGCGTGGTCCTCGGAGCGCACGAGCTGTCCCAGGGCGGCGGCGAAGGCTGTCTCCTCCTCAGCGCTGGGCTCCTGCCCCACCCACACAGGGCCGCCCTCGGCCCACAGGAACGGCATGGCGTGGATGTGGAACTGGCGCAGGGTGATGACGGCGCGAGGGCGGGCTGCGCCGTCGGGCAGGTAGGCCAGCCGCGAGCCCCGCCAGATGGCGCGCTCGGGAAGGAGGGCGGCGTAGTCGTCCCACTCGACGGAGGCGCGGTGCGGGTAGGGGCTGCCAGCAATGAGCCGTGCGTAGTCCTCGTCGGTGACTGGTCGGAAGGTCTGGGGCATGGGGAACTGGTCCCTTCCTCGTCCCACGGGCCCACGGCTCAGAAGTAGAGCCCCTCAGGACGCGGGTAGAAGCGGTTGAGCTTGCGGTAGTAGTTGAGGCGTTGGAGGTGGACGACGACCGCGCGCCGCACGTCGCCCTCCTCAGGATTGAGCATGGGGTCGTGCAGGCCCGCACGGCGGATGACGGCGCGCACCCGCGAGGCCAGGCCCGGCTCCCTGAGGTAACGATAGATGAGGCGACGTGGAATGAGGCTGTAGACGGCCGGCTCGGTGGCCCGCAGCGGCTCGGGGCTGCGTCCGTCAACAAGGTCAGCGAGCATGGGCTCCATGAGGTTGACCCCGCCGGCGCGCACGTAGTAGCAGTTCCGGCCCATGCGGGGGTTGACCTCAAGGAAGTAGTGGGAGCCGTCGCGCGGGTCCACCTTGACGTCGACGTTGGCGAACCCCGTGTATCCCACAGCCCGGAAGAAGTTCTCAATCTGCCCGTGCAGCTGCGGGTAGTCCTCCACCAGCATGGCGATCGGGTTGCCGATGGCGGTGGGGTCGTGGTCCTCCACCAGGACACGAGCGGATGAGCGCAGCGTGACGACGCCGTGGGAGTCGACGTACGAGGTCAGGGAGACTCCGCACGTGTCATCGCCCGGGATGAGCTCCTGGACGAGGAAGCGCCCCGTGAACCCCGCGGCGCGCAGCGGTGCCCACAGGGCGTCGAGCTCCTCCTGGGTGTCGAGGAAGAAGACCTTCGCCTTGCCCTCGAAGGACACGCGGGCGTAGTCGAGTGCGTCGATCGCCTTGGCGACGACGGGGAACCGTAGGTCCACGCGCGGGGCGCTCCACTGCCCTTCCTGAGGGTCCGCCAGGTCTACGACGGTGTCCGCAGGGGTGGGGATGCCCTGCTCGCGGCAGATCTCGGAGAAGCGGGCCTTGTCCTGGACGGCGTCGAAGACGTCGAGCTGCGGGTAGGGCATGACGACCCGCTCGCCAAGACGGTCCCGGTGGCGTGCGGCGAAGCGCGCGAAATTGTCATGGTTAGCCATGGCGACGACGATCCGGTCCGGATGGGCGTCGCGGATCTCCTCCAGGGTCGCGCACAGGGCGTCGTCGTCCTGGTGGAGCGGCACGTGGTGGACGTCGATGAAGGCCGATCGGGTGATCGCCTCGATCGGATCAGGGCTCACGCACAGGACCCGGGAGCCGGTGGCCTCGTGCATGAGGCGGGCGAGCGCGTACGCGCTCTGCTCGCCGGAGACGATGACGGGCAGCACCTCGGGGCGCATGTGTCCTCCCAGTGGTTGTGTGACGGGCGAGGCTCCTGTGCCCGGTTGCCTCAAGCGGCGGCGGACACGCACAAGGGGTCCGGAGCCGTGCGGCTCCGGACCCCTACCGTGGGCGATACTGGGATCGAACCAGTGACCTCTTCCGTGTCAGGGAAGCGCGCTCCCGCTGCGCCAATCGCCCGAGCGGATGACGGGACTCGAACCCGCGACCCTCACCTTGGCAAGGTGATGCTCTACCAACTGAGCCACATCCGCGTGACCGCCCATGAGCGGCGCGAGAAGAAAGTTAGCAGAGCACCCACCTGGGCGCCAACTCGTTGTCGCGTGTCACTCGCCACGTTCGCCACGGCCGGCGCGGGGCACCGTCGCAGCGGCGGGTGTGCGTGCGGGTGGCTGCGGCTGCCGGCGTGGGAGCCCGCCACCACAGGGCTCGTCGGTAGCCTGACCCGGTGACCGACAGCCGTGCACGTAGACCAGACCAGGCGCGAGCGGAGCTCCCCGAGCGCTTCGAGGAGGCCCTGCTCAGCCTGAGGACGGCATCCCGGCCACGCGGGCTCGTCCTGGAGGAGGTTCCCGCCCCCCGGAGGCTCGCGCCCTTCGCGGCGGCCCTGACGGCGCAGACCGCTGAGACCCAGGCGGGCACGCCTGTGGCCTCGGGGCGCTTCGTCGTCCTGCACGACCCTGACGGGCAGACGGCCTGGGACGGCGACTTCCGGCTCGTTGTCATGGCGCGCGCCCGTATCGACACCGAGATCGGCACGGACCCCGTCCTGGGCGCGGCCGCCTGGTCCTGGCTGGCCGAGGCCCTTGACCACCAGGGCGCAGGGCACCGCGCGCTCGTCGGCACTGTGACGCGGGTGCTGTCCGAGACCTTCGGCGGGCTGGAGCTGAACGACGCCTGCGCCCACGCCGAGATTCGCGCCTCCTGGTCCCCCGTCTCGCCTGACCTGGGCCCGCACCTGGCCGCCTGGTACGAGCTCATCCACGTCGCCGCGGGGCACGAGCCCGAGCAGGCGGCCTCGCTGTCGCTGATGGGACGGGCCCGATGACCCCTGCGCCCCGGCCGGTGCCCGTGCCCGGCACCACCGCCCACCCGGTCCGGCAGGAGGAGGTGGTGGCCTACACCACGCCCCGTGACGGGCTGCCTGAGGTCACCGACACGCCAGCCGCCCTTGAGAGGGCCGTCACCTCGCTGTCGCGCGGCACAGGGCCGGTCGCCGTCGACGCGGAGCGGGCCTCGGGATTCCGCTACGGCCAGGACGCCTACCTCGTCCAGCTGCGGCGCGACGGGGCGGGCACCGTCCTCATCGACCCGGTCTCCTGCGGTCCGATGAACGCGCTCGGCACGGTCCTCGACGGGCCGGAGTGGATCCTGCACGCCGCCGACCAGGACCTGCCGTGTCTGGAGGCTCTCGGCCTGCGTCCGGCCCGCCTGTTCGACACCGAGCTCGCCGCCCGGATCCTGGGCCGTGAGCACGTGGGGCTCGGTGCGGTGCTCGAGGAGACCCTGGGGCTGCGTCTGGCCAAGGACCATGCCGCCGCCGACTGGTCCACCCGGCCCCTGCCGCGCACGTGGCTCGTCTACGCGGCGCTCGACGTCGAGCTGCTCATCGACCTGCGTGACGCCCTGGCTGCCGAGCTCGAGGCGGTGGGCAAGGCGGAGTGGGCCTGGCAGGAGTTCGAGCACGAGCGGACCCGTCCACCGCGTCCGGCCAAGGTGGACCCGTGGCGCAAGACGCCCAGAGCGGGTCGTGCGGTGCGCTCCCCCAGGTCCCTGGCGGTGCTGCGCGAGCTGTGGACCGCCCGGGAGGACAAGGCGCGCGAGCTCGACCGCACGCCGTCGAAGGTCCTGCCGCACCAGGCGCTCGTGGCCGCTGCGGTGGCGCGTCCGACCTCACGTCGCAAGATGCAGGCGCTGAGGGAGTTCTCCTCCCGTCAGGCGCGTCAGCACCAGGAGCTGTGGTGGCAGGCCATTGACCGCGCCCTGCAGCTGCCGGAGTCCGAGCTCCCCCCGGCGCACGCCCCCCTGGGCGACGGCGAGCTGCCCCAGCCGCGGTCGTGGGGGCGCCGGCACGCCGAGGCCGCCACGGCCCTGGATGAGGTGCGGGCGGCCGTGCGTGAGCGGGCGGGAACCCTCCATCTGCCCCAGGAGCTGTTGCTCAGCCCCGAGGTCCAGCGCCGCCTGGCCTGGCGGATCGGTGAGCAGGAGGCTGCGGGGACGGTCCCGGACGTCAGCGTCAGGGCCGTCAGCGAGGTCCTCACGCAGCTGGGGGCACGTCCCTGGCAGGTCGAGCAGTCGGCCCACGCGTTGTCGGACGCCCTGGCCTGAGCCTGCCCTAGCGGACGCGGCGGGTGCCCCGGATCCAGGAGGGACCGGGGCACCCGCCGCGTCGTCACGCCCGCGTCACAGCCCGAGCCGCTCCCGGGCCACGATGTCGGCGATGCGCAGGTTCGTCTCCATGAACTTCAGCACCTGGAGGGGCAGGAGCCTGCGCCGGCGCAGGGTCTGCTTGGTGGGCAGCGGCGCCCGGCGGATGCGCTCGGCCTGGACGGGGTCGAGCTCCTCAATGAGGAGGCGACCCGTCGGCTGCTCCTGTCCGGTGCTGGGGACGCTGTCGGTGCTGTGGGTGCTTGTCGCAGACATGTCGATCACTCCGGGATGAGGGACCAGCCCGGCAGGGACTTGGCCTTGTAGATGAACAGGTAGTGGAGCATGAACTTGATCCAGTGGCCAAACAGGCCGATCTCGCCGCGGGTGTGGTACGGGTGGCGCCCGGTCTCCGGGTAAGTCCGCTCGTCGGGGACGATGGGGTACATGATCATGGCGGCCGCCGAGCCGGTGCGCAGGTTCGCCCCGGTCGAGGCCACGCAGGAGGCCCCCATCTTCGCCATCGACGCCTCGTGCAGGGGCTTGTCCCTGCCGAGCACCATGTCCGCGATCGACTCGGCGCAGGCACGGCCGATCGAGCCCGAGGGCTGGCCGGTGCGCGGCGGGGCGGGCGCGATGACGGTGCCGTTGGGCGTCTTGCGCGGCTTGGAGATGGCGTGCGGTGGGGCGAAGGCGATACCGGCAGCAAACAGCTCGGGGTAGGTCGGGTTCTGGTAGGTGCGCGGCCAGTCGTCGGCGCTCCACTGCTCGTAGGGGCGTGGGGTGTAGTCGGCATCGACCTTCATGAAGCCGCTCGGGGCGAAGACCGTCGAGGTGATGTCCTCGCCGGAGCGGTTGTAGGCCTTGAGGGGCTGGCCGGAGAAGGGCGGCAGGAGCATGGCGAAGTCGAAGTCCAGCCGGTGCGTCTGCCCGTCGAGCGACTCGTAGGTCAGGGAGCCCTCCTCAACGCGCTTGACCGCCGCTCCGCTGATCGCCTTGACACCGCGCTCACGGAAGAGCGACTCCGTCCACAGCTGCGAGGTCGTCTGGTAGCCCGCCTGGCGGAAACGCATACCCCCGACGCCGAAGTCACCCAGCTCGGCCTCGTTGGTGAGGTAGACGACCTCGCAGCGATCGCGCACGCCGGCCTCGCGCAGCTCGAAGTCGACGTTGAAGGCGTACTCGAAGGCTGCGCCCTGGCAGGTGCAGGTGGCGTTGCCCGTGCCGATGACCAGGCGCTGCTCCTTGCCGGCACGCGCCGCCTCGATGACCTTGCGCAGCTCGGCGGCCGTCTGGACGGCGTGGGAGGCCGTGCACACGGACAGGCTGTGCCCGCCCTCATCAGGACCGAGTCCCGGGGTGGCGTCGAAGTTGAGCCGTGGGCCGGTGGCGTTGATGAGGTAGTCGTAGGGCAGGCGCCGGGTCTCGCCCTCTCGGCCCTTCTCGGTGAAGACGATCTCGACCTGGGGCCGCTCGTCCGCCTGAGTGCCCTCCGGGTGCAGCGCCACGGCCTTGGCCTGGTGGAAGATGATGCCCTTGCGCTTGTAGACGGGCGCGAGCGGGAAGACGACCTGCTCCTTGCGCATGCGTCCCGTGCCGACCCAGATGTTCGACGGGATCCAGTTCCACTGCGAGTTGGGACTGATGACGACGACCTGGTGCTCCCGCGGGAGCAGGCGGCGCAGGTGCTGCGCAGCCGCGTGACCGGACACGCCCGCGCCCAGAACGACCACTCTGGCCATATTGAGCTCACCTCATTGTTGACTCGTGGCGGGCCTCATTGCCCACCGACGTGAGTATATACCCCTATGGGTATACATGAATGATATAGGCATCGCCACACGGCAGTGCCCGGGGACGCGGGCGTCGCCCCACAGGAGCGGGGCGCCGTCATGAAGGTCCACGCGGCACGACCGCTCGCACCTGCCAGGGGCCCTGGCCGTGGTCCGGCGCTCCGCTGGCGTCAGTGGACGACGAAGCCGTGGGAGCGGAAGATCTCGCGGGTCGCCTCGACCATCTCCGGCTCCGGCGGGCGGGTGTCGCGCAGCTTGTAGTCCAGCTTGAGCGCGTCCCACTTGTCCGTGCCCATCTGGTGGAAGGGCAGCACCTCGACGCGCTCGACGGCCTGTCCCCACCGCTCGATGATCCGGGCGACGTTCTCGACGTTGCGCGGGTCGGAGGTGAGGCCGGGCACGAGCACGAAACGGGCCCAGATCGGGATCCCCTTGGCCGCAAGCCGGTCACCGAACGCGATCGTGGGCGCCAGGGCGCGGCCGGTGACCTTCTTGTAGGTCTCCTCGTCACCGCTCTTGACGTCCAGGAGCACGAGGTCGACGTCGTCGAGGAACTCGTCACTCGCGTTGGCACCGAGGAAGCCCGACGTGTCGATGCACGTGTGGATTCCCATCTCCTTGGCGCCGCGCAGCAGCGTGTGGGCAAAGGCTGGCTGCATGAGGACCTCACCGCCCGACAGGGTGATGCCGCCACCGGAGGCACGGAAGACGCCGCGGTACCGCTTCATCCGGCGCAGCAGCTCCTGCGCCTCGACCGGCTCACCGTCCTTCATGAGGAAGGTGTCCGGGTTGTGGCAGTACAGGCAGCGCAGCGGGCAGCCGTTGAGGAAGACCGTCATCCGGGTGCCCGGCCCGTCGACGGCGGTGACGAGCTCCCAGGAGTGGATGGATCCGAGGGACCCCTCACGCATGCGGGCGAGGCGGTCCGACCGCTGGAGGTCGGTCAGCTCCTCGAGCCCACCGATTCCCGCCCCGCGCAGGCGGGCGGCCGGGGCCAGGAAGTCCTGGTCCCGGCCGCCCCGTGTCGCGGGGGTGATGGTGTCAGTCATCTGGCTCCTTCACCCCTGGCCGGCTCAGGCGCCGGCGTGGAAGGTGCGGTTGAGGACGTCCAGCTGCTGCTCACGCGTGAGCTTGACGAAGTTGACGGCGTAGCCGGAGACGCGAACCGTGAGGTTCGGGTAGTTCTCCGGGTGCTCCATGGCGTCCTCGAGGGTGTTGCGGTCCAGGACGTTGATGTTGGCGTGGTACAGGCCCTTGACGCCGCCATTGTCCTGGCGCTGCGCCTTCATGGAGGCGAGGCGCTCTTCGTACGTGGGCATGATTGGCCCCTTTCACATAGGTGTTGAGTGTTCGACAGAGAGTCGGTGGGGCCGTCCCTCACCGTCGGCGCCCGGAGCACGCGGTACCGGGCGCCGAACGGGTGGGCGGCGGGAGGGTCAGTCCTCCTCGGGGACGAAGCCCGCGTCGAGGATGCCCACCAGGTTGGCGACGCGCTCGTCGAGCGTGCGGCCCAGGCCCTGGGGCGTGATGGTGTTGGTCAGCGAGATGCCGTCCAGGGCGTCGTTGTAGTCGAGCTTGCCCACGGAGAGCATGGAGGCCACCATGCCGTGCGTGTCCATGCCGTTCTCCGGGTTGGCGCCGGGCGAGAAGGGGGTGCCCTTCTGGTGGCCGGACGGGAAGGAGCCGGTGGCGCGGCCGTAGACGACGTTCGAGGTGATCGTCAGGACGGACTGCGTCGGGATGGCGTCGCGGTAGAAGGGCTGGGCCTTGATCTTCGACATGATCGTGTGGACCACGGTGGCGGCGATGTCGTCGGCGCGGTCGTCGTCGTTGCCGTAGATCGGGAAGTCGCCCTCGGTGACGTAGTCGACCACGAGGCCGGTCTCGTCGCGCACGGGCGTGACCTTGGCGTACTTGATGGCACTCAGGGAGTCGGCGACGATCGACAGGCCGGCGATGCCGCAGCCCATGGTGCGCACGATGTCGGAGTCGTGCAGCGCCATCTCGATGGACTCGTAGGCGTAGCGGTCGTGGCAGTAGTGGATGATGTTGAGGGCCTCGACGTAGGTGCTCACGACCCAGTCGAGCATCTTCTCGTACTTGTCCCAGACCTCGTCGAAGTCGAGCGGGCCGTCGCCCTCGATGCCGGGCAGGCCGGTGACGACCTGCTTGCCACTCATCTCGTCACGGCCGCCGTTGATGGCGTACAGCAGGGCCTTGGCGGAGTTGACGCGGGCGCCGAAGAACTGCATCTGCTTGCCCACGCGCATCGGGGACACGCAGCAGGCGATGGCGGCGTCGTCGCCCCAGTGGTCACGGATCTGCTCGTCGGCCTCGTACTGGATGGAGGAGGTCGTGATGGAGATAAGGGCGCAGAAGTCCTTGTAGCCCTGCGGAAGCTTCTCGTCCCAGAAGATCGTGATGTTCGGCTCCGGGGCGGGGCCGAGGTTGTGCAGCGTCTGGAGCAGGCGGAAGGAGGTCTTGGTGACCAGGGAGCGGCCGTCCTCACCGAAGCCGGCGTCGGACCAGGTGGCCCAGTACGGGTCGCCGGAGAAGATCTGGTCGTAGTCGGTGGTGCGCAGGAAGCGGGTGATGCGCAGCTTCATGACGATGTTGTCGATGAGCTCCTGGGCACGGCTCTCGTCGATGACGCCGGCCTTGAGGTCGCGCTCGAAGTAGATGTCGAGGAAGGCCGACAGGCGGCCGATCGACATCGCGGCACCGTCCTGGGACTTGACCGAGGCGAGGTAGGCGAAGTAGGTCCACTGGACGGCCTCGTGGGCCGTGCGGGCCGGGCCCGAGATGTCGAAGCCGTAGCTCTGGGCCATGTTCTTGAGCTTCTTGAGCGCCTTGATCTGCTCAGAGTGCTCCTCGCGGTAGCGGGCCCAGTGCTCGGAGAAGGGCTGGTCCGCCACGGAGTCCTTGGCCTTGAGCTTCTCCTCGATGAGGTAGTCCACACCGTAGAGCGCGACGCGGCGGTAGTCACCGATGATGCGGCCGCGGCCGTAGGCGTCCGGCAGGCCGGTGATGATGTGGGAGGAGCGGGCGGCGCGGATGCGCGGGGTGTAGATGTCGAAGACGGCGTCGTTGTGCGTCTTGCGGTACTTGGTGAAGATCTTCTGGACCTCGGGGTTGACCTCCTTGCCGGCCTCCTTGATCGCCTGGGCGACCATGCGCCAGCCACCGTTGGGCATCATGGCGCGCTTGAGCGGGGAGTCGGTCTGGAGGCCAACGATGACGTCGTCGTCCTCGGAGATGTAGCCGGCCGGGAAGGCGTCGATGTCCGAGGGGGTGTCGGTGTCGACGTCGAGGATGCGGACCTTGCGCTCCTCCTTGAGGTAGTTCTCCTCGAGGTGGTCCCACAGGCGCAGCGTCTTGTCAGTGGGGCCGGCGAGGAAGGAGGCGTCGCCGTCGTAAGGGGTGTAGTTGCGCTGGATGAAGTCGCGGACGTCAATGCCCTCCGACCAGGAGCCCTTCTCGAAGCCGTCCCAGGCGTCGCGGGTGGTGCCGTTCTCCGCGGTGGCGGAAGCTGTGACCTCAGTGGTCATCCGTGTCCTCCTGTTGGTGGGTGACCTCCAGCCACCCGTGTGTTCTCGCCCTCGTGAGGCGGGGGCGGCACGCCGTCGCGCCGTCAGCCCAAGCCTAGGACCACAGACCCGGCTAGCGTGCCCCGCACGCACGGCACCCCGGTGGCATCACTCACACGGAGACCATGGGCATTCCGGCCCAGGGACCAAAGTCCCCATACGCCTCATCGGCTCGGGTTCCCGCACCGGCAGGCTCCCGCGCTGGAGCGCCTGCGCCCACCAGGTACCGGTGGCAGACGTACGTCCCAGGTGGGACTGCCGTCCCAGCCCGGCTAAGCGCGCGCCCGCACCGGTGGCCGGCCGCGCCCCTCCACCGCGCTCGCGCGCCCGCTCCGGGACCCCGGTCCCGGCCCACGGCACCACCCCTGCGCCCGCGTCACGGACCCGCTACGGGCATGTGTCACCGACCACGTAGGGTGGTGGCACCGCGCCGCGCCCGCGCGGCACAGGCGTCACAGCACGAGCGATCAGGAGCACCCATGAGCACCACGGCACCGTACGGCACCTGGCCCTCCCCCATCACGCCCGGCACCATCACCACCCGCACCGTCGGCCTGGCTCAGGTGCGGGTCGATGGCGCCGACACCTACTGGGTCGAGCAACGCGCCTCGCAGGCCGGCCGCCAGGTCCTCCTGCGCCGCGACGGTGACGGCCAGACGGGCGAGGTCCTGCCCCTGACGCCCTCTGACGAGCTCGTTGACGTGCGCACCCGCGTGCACGAGTACGGCGGGCGCGCCTACGCCGTAGACTCCGGCACCATCGTCGTGTCCCACGCCGGCGACGGGCGCCTGTACCGCTACGACGTCCACCACCGCCTGCGGGGCCTGGTGCCGCTGACCATCTACGGGGACGTGCGCCACGGCGACCTCGAGATCGACACCGCCCGCGGCCTGGTCTACGCCGTGCGCGAGGACCACCGCCAGGGCGCGGAGCCGGTCAACAGCCTCGTCGCCATCCCCCTGGACGGCTCCGCCGCCCGTGACGACGCCCCCGTGCGCACCGTGGTCGAGGGGACCGACTTCGTCACCTCCCCCACCCTGTCCCCCGACGGCGAGCACCTGGCCTGGATCACCTGGAACCACCCCTCCATGCCCTGGGACGAGGCCACCCTGCACGTGGGCGACCTCGCCCCCGACGGCACCGTGCGCGACCAGGTCGTTGTCGACGGCGGCACAGGCTACTCCGTCTGCGAGCCGCGTTGGACCGAGGAGTGCGAGCTCGTCCACCTCGCCAACGGCTCCGGCTTCTGGAACCTCTACCGCACCGAGGGCTTCCCCCGGCGCGGCACCAACCGCGAGGGCTGGACCGCCTGCCTGCGCACCCGCCCTCTGCACCCCAAGCAGGCCACCTTCACCGCACCCGCCTGGCAGCTGGGCCCCCACCACTACGACGTCCTCGACGCCGAGCACCTCATCGCCTCCTGGGCGCAGGACGGCGTGTGGCACCTGGGCACCGTCCGGCTCGCCAACGGTGAGCTCGAGGAGTGGAACGTCGGGTGGCAGCCCTGCGGCAACGTCGCCTCCAGCGGCGGGCGCGTCGTCATGCTCGCCTCCAACGAGTCGCGCCTGCCCTCCATCGTCGAGGTGCGCGGCGCGGGCGTCGTCGTCCTGCGCCACCCCGGCGACTTCGACCCGGCCTCGGTGGGCGTGTCCGTCGCCGAGCCCGTGTCCTGGCCCACCACCGACGGGGCCACGGCCTACGGCTTCTTCTACCCGCCGGCCTCCGCGTCCTTCGAGGGCCCTGAGGACGAGCGGCCCCCGCTCATCGTCGGCGTCCACGGTGGGCCGACCGCCGCCGCCAGCCCCGGCTACTCGCTGGCCGTGCAGTACTGGACCAGCCGCGGCTTCGCCTTCCTCGACGTCAACTACCGGGGGTCGTCGGGCTACTCCTCCGGCTACCGCAAGGCCCTCAACGGCCACTGGGGCGTGCGCGACGCCGACGACGTCATCTCGGGCGCGCAGCACCTCATCGACGCCGGGCGCGTGGACCCGGCCCGCGTCGCCGTGCGCGGAGCCTCCGCCGGAGGCTTCACCGTCCTGTCAGCGATCCGCCGTTGCGAGCTGTTCTCCGCAGCCACCAGCGTCTTCGGCGTCACCGACCTGGCGCGGATGGCCTCCACTACCCACAAGTTCGAGTCGCGCTACATCCAGAGCCTCGTCGGCGCCGAGGACCTGGCCGACCCGGTCTACACCGAGCGCTCGCCGATCCACCACGTTGACGAGATCCACACCCCGCTGCTGCTGCTCCAGGGAAGCGAGGACCCGGTTGTCCCCGCCGAGCAGGCCACCGCCCTGCACCACGCGGTCGCGGACAGGGGCCTGCCCGTGGCCCTGGAGGTCTTCCACGGGGAGGGCCACGGCTTGCGCATCGCCTCCAACATCCACCGGGCACTGACCACCGAGCTGAGCTTCTACACGCAGGTGTGGGGCCTGTCCCGGGACGACGGCACCGAGCCCGTCGTCGTGGAGAACCTCACCCGCTGAGCCCAGGAGGGACCACGAGCGTGAACGGCCCGCACGCACGCCGCCGCACCGGCACGCAGGCCGTTCTGCGCCTGCTGCGCCACCACCGCAGCGGCCTGTACACCCTGGCGCTGCTGGTCGGGCTCGTCGCGGGCCTGGGCGCCATCGCCTTCAGGCTGGGCATCGACGCCTGGGCCCGGCTCATGACCGGCACCTCACAGTACGCAGGAGGGGCCAGCACCGGGCTCCTGGCCCCACTGGGCCCCTGGTTCCTCCTGGCGGCCCCTGTGCTCTCCGGCGCCCTCGTGGGGCCTGTCATGGCCCTGGCCGGGCGCACGAGCACCGGTCACGGTGTCTCCGGCGTCATCTGGGCCGCCCGGCGCTCCGACGGAGCCATGGCGCCTGTGCCCGCGGTGGCCTCGACGGTCAGCGCCTGCCTCACCATCGGCGGCGGCGGCTCGGTTGGCCCCGAGGGACCCATCGCCGAGCTCGGCGCCAGCGTCGCCACGCTCTTCGGACGACGCCTCGGGCTGCCGACCCGCTCGGTGCGCCTGCTCGCCGCGGCCGGCACCGCCGCGGGCATCGCGGCGGCCTTCAACGCCCCGCTCGCCGCCGCCTTCTTCGCCATGGAGGTCATCCTCCTGGACTTCACCCTCGACGCCTTCGCCTTCGTCGTGCTGGCCTCGGTGTCGGCCACGGTGCTGTCCCACCACGTCCTGGGCCAGGCGCTGGCGACCTCCCTGCCCGTGCTCGACCTCGCCGGTGACGCCCAGCTGGGCTGGGTGGCGCTGCTCGGCCTGGTCGGGGGCGCCGTCGGGGTCGGCTTCTCGCGCTGCCGCTACCTCATGGCCGACGCCGCGCGCAGGCTGCTCGACCGCCTGCGGGTGCCCGCCTGGGCCCGGCCCGCGCTGGGAGGCCTCGCCGTCGGAGCCATGCTGCTGGCCTTCCCGCAGACCTACGGCGAGAGCGAGGCCGTGCTCGACCGTGTCCTCAACGGCGCTCAGGGCACCGGGCTCCTCCTCCTGCTCGTCGCGGTCAAGGTGCTCGCCACCTGTCTGACCCTCGCCGTCGGCTTCACCGGCGGGGTCTTCGCCCCCTCCCTGTTCATCGGCGCGGCCCTGGGCGCCGCTTTCGGCACCGCCCTCGTGCCCGGCCAGCCCTCCGCCGCCGCCGTCTTCGGCGTCATCGGCATGGGGGCGGTCTTCACGGGCTCGGCGCGCGCCCCCATCACCGCCGTCGTGCTCATCATCGAGATGACAGGCCAGTACTCCCTCCTGCTGCCCCTCATGCTCGCCAGCGTCCTGGCCACCTTCATGAGCCGCTTCCTCACCCGCACGACGATCTACACCGAGGAGCTGCGCCGCCGGGGCGAGGACGTCGAGGACCCCGTCGTGTCGACCCTCATGGGGCGCGCCTCGGCCCGCGAGGTCATGAGCTCTCCCCCGGCGGTCCTCGAGGCCGACGCGACGCTGTCCGAGGCCGCCCATGAGCTGCGCGCCTCGGGCTCGAGCGTCCTGCCCGTGGTCGGTCCGGACCATGGCCGGCCCGGGTCCTTCGGCTACCTCCTGGGCTGCGTGAGCGCGTTGCAGGTGGCGGAGGCCTCGCTGGCCGAGGGCGCCGCCGACCGGCCCGTCGGCGACCTGGAGCTCGCCAGGCAGCGGGTGCCCGCCTCTGACAGCGCCACCGCGGCGCTGGGGCGGCTCACGCGCGGGCAGGCCGAGGGCCTGCCGGTGGTCGAGCCCACCTCCCGGGGCGAGGCCCTCGTCGGCTGGGTCTCACAGCAGGACATGGTCAGGCGCCTCTACCGGCACCAGAGGGACGCCTATGAGGCGGCCCAGGCGCGCACGTCCTTCGGTGAGCGCGTCCAGACCTGGTGGCGCAGGGGCGTCACTCGCCGGGGCGGCGGCACTGACGCGGGCGCTCGGCGCGCCTCCCGCTGATCGAGTGGCCCAGCCCCTCCATGCGCTCGGCCGTGACGACGATGCGCCTGGGGTCCGAGAACCACATCCACACTCCCGCCACGAGGGGCAGGAACAGAGGCAGGTACAGGTGCCTGCGGCCGCCGTCGGCCCAGACCGAGGCGCTGAGCTCCACCGCCGTGCCGGTCCAGGTGAGCAGGCCGAAGAGCAAGGCCCCGGTGAGCAGGGCAGCCAGGGTCATCCAGCCGATGACGCGCATCCTGCGGCCGTTGTGGGCCACGCACACCGCCAGGAGGAGGTGGAGCAGGCCGGCCGCGACATTGAGGCTTCCCAGCACTGGCGCGCCCGCGGGGTCACGGATGAGGCTGACGGTGCTGGGGCCCAGCAGGACCAGCCCGAAGACGGCGAGGGCGACGACGAGGAGCCGGCTCAGGCCGTGGGCGGGCCGACGGCGGTCCTCCACGCTGCTGACCACCAGCTGCTCGCGCTGCACGGGCTCATGCGAGGCCATTGCTCGTCCCTCCTCTGCGCGCCAGGCCGTGTCCGGTGCCGCGGCGGCTCACGCCCCAACGGACGCTCGGACACTACCATCCGGCTCATGACGACGTACGACGCCCCTGTTGCCCTCACCAGCCTGCCCTCACTGTCCTTCCTGGGCGCCCCCGCCGCCCAGGCGCGTGCCGAGGTGCTCGTCCTGGCGGCCCGCGCGCCGCAGGGCGCCGAGAGCGGCCCGCGCCTGCTGGCCGACGGACCCGGGCTGGAGGGCCTGGACCTGCCGGCCCTCGAGGCGGTGGCCGCCACGCTGGGCCTGACGGGCGCCCTCGACGAGGTCGTGCGGGT
This sequence comes from Actinomyces sp. W5033, assembly GCF_051303165.1. Classification (NCBI taxonomy): domain Bacteria; kingdom Bacillati; phylum Actinomycetota; class Actinomycetes; order Actinomycetales; family Actinomycetaceae; genus Actinomyces; species Actinomyces sp. W5033. The sequence goes on from NZ_JBPPGD010000003.1 coordinate 122,124, forward strand.
ACCGGCCGCGGCGCTGCCCGGCACCCCGGTGGCGGCGGACGTGCTGCTCGTGGTCGGCACCGGTGAGGAGCTGGCCCGGGGCGCGGACCCGACCCGTGACAGCCAGGCCCTCGGCGTCAGCCGTGCCGCGGTGCTGGAGCGGGCCGCCGCCCGGGCCGCCCGGGCCCTGGCCGGCACGGGGTCGGCCTGCTTCTCCATGTCCCCCGCCGATGAGGTGGAGGCTTTGCACGTGGCCCAGGGCGCTCTCACCGGCGCCTACGCCTGGGCAGGACGGGTGCCGGCCCCTCCGGCGCCGTTGGGCCGGGTCCTCGTGCTGCTGCCCGAGGGCGTGCCGGCACCGCGGCCCGCCACGGCCCTCGCGCTCGCCGAGGGCGTCGCGCTGACCCGGGACCTGGTCAACGAGCCACCGAACCGCCTGACGCCCGCGGTCTTCGCCGACCTCGCCCGCGACGTGGCGGCCTCCGCCGGGCTGGAGGTCGAGGTCCTGGACGAGCGGGCCCTGGCAGAGCAGGGATTCGGCGGGATCCTCGGCGTGGGCAAGGGCTCCGTCCACCCGCCCCGCCTCGTGCGCCTGGTCTGGGCGCCCGAGGGCGCGCGGCGCAGCGTGGCCATGGTCGGCAAGGGCATCACCTTCGACTCGGGCGGTCTGTCCCTCAAGCCCGCGGCGTCGATGCCGGAGATGAAGTCCGACATGGCCGGGGCCGCGACGGTGCTGGGAACGCTCCTGGCAGCCGCGCGCCTGGGGCTGGGGGTGCGCGTGGAGGCCTGGCTCGCACTCGCCGAGAACCTGCCCGCGGCAGACGCCCAACGCCCCAGCGACATCGTCACGGTGTACGGGGGCACGACGGTGGAGATCACCAACACCGACGCTGAGGGACGCCTCGTCATGGCCGACGCGCTCGCCCGGGCGGTCCGGGAGGAGCCCGACGCCCTGCTCGACGTCGCCACGCTCACCGGCGCCCAGATCGTGGCACTGGGCGAGCACGTCTCGGGCGTCATGGGCACGCCCGCCCTGCGCGACGCCGTGGTGAGCGCGGCTGTCGCCGCCGGAGAGGCCTTCTGGCCCATGCCCCTGCCCGAGCACTTGCGCTCCCGGCTCGACAGCCCGTACGCGGCACTGCGCAACGCGGTGACGGGCTCACGTGGAGGCGGCATGCTCACGGCCGGGCTCTTCCTGCGCGAGTTCACCGGATCGGTGCCGTGGGCGCACCTGGACGTGGCGGGCCCGGCCTTCAACGACGGCGAGCCCTGGGCGGGCGTGCCGACGGGCGGTACCGGTGCCGGTGTGGCGACGCTGCTGGAGCTGCTCCGCGGTTACGAGGACTGAGGCTCCTGCGCGGTGGCCTGCGCGCACCCTCCCAGCAGAACGTGAGCAGTCTCACGGCCCATGGGGGACTCTAGTCCCGCACCGGCCGTCACTTCTGGGGTTGGCGGGCCGTGGCCGGTGAAACAATGACGGCGTGCCGACACGCCCCGCCACGGGGCGAAGGACATCAACGAGGAGTGAATTCGTGACTGACACCGTCTACGACATGGTCGTCCTGGGCGCCGGCTCGGGCGGCTACGCCGCTGCCCTGCGCGGGGCCCAGCTGGGCCTGAGCGTGGCCCTCATCGAGGCCGACAAGGTCGGGGGCACCTGCCTGCACCGCGGCTGCGTGCCCACCAAGGCGATCCTGCACGCCGCCGAGACCGCCGAGGCCGTGCGCGAGGCCGGCGCCCTGGGTGTCCGCGCCCACCTCGAGGGCATCGACATGACCGCCGTCAACGCCTACAAGGACGGTGTCGTCAACCGGATGTACAAGGGCCTGCAGGGCCTGGTCTCCTCCCGCGGCATCGAGGTCGTGGGAGGCTGGGGCAGGCTCGTGGCCAAGGACGCCGTCGAGGTGGACGGCCGCGTCATCAGGGGCCGCAACATCGTCCTGGCCTCGGGCTCCTACTCCAAGACGATCGGCCAGCAGATCGACGACAAGGTCCTCACCTCCGAGGGCGCCCTGCGGATGGACCACGTGCCGGCCTCCGCCGTCATCCTCGGCGGCGGTGTCATCGGCGTCGAGTTCGCCTCCGCCTGGGCCTCGCTCGGGTGCCAGGTCACGATCATCGAGGGCCTGCCCCACCTCGTGCCCAACGAGGACGAGGCGATCTCCAAGATGCTCGAGCGCTCCTTCCGCAAGCGCAAGATCGCTTTCAAGACCAAGACGATGTTCGCCTCGGTGGACCGCACCGAGGCGGGCGTCACGGTCCACACCGAGGACGGCGCCTCCTACGACGCCGAGGTCATGCTCATCGCCGTCGGACGCGGGCCGGCCACCGCCAACCTCGGCTACGAGGAGGTCGGGGTCGCGATGGACCGCGGCTTCGTCCTCACCGACGACTACGGGCGCACCAACGTCGAGGGCGTGTGGGCCGTGGGCGACATCGTCCCCGGCGTCCAGCTCGCCCACCGCGGCTTCGCCCAGGGCATCGTCGTGGCCGAGATGATCGCCGGGCTCTCCCCGCAGCCGGTGGATGACGTCAAGGTCCCCAAGGTCACCTTCTGCGAGCCGGAGATCGCCTCCGTCGGCCTGTCCGAGGCCAAGGCACGGCAGCTGCACGGCGCCGAGAACATCACCACGGCCGAGTTCAACGTCGCGGGCAACGCCAAGAGCCAGATCCTGGGCACGCAGGGCTTCGTCAAGCTCGTCTCCGTCAAGGGCGGGCCGGTCGTCGGCTTCCACGCCATCGGCGCCCGGATGGGTGAGCAGGTCGGAGAGGGCCAGCTCATTGTCAGCTGGGAGGCCGACGCCGACGACCTGGCCTCACTTGTCCACGCACACCCCACGCAGAATGAGACCATCGGTGAGGCCGCCATGGTCCTGGCCGGCAAGGCCCTGCACAACCACGACTGAGCAACCGCAGAAGAGGAATGACTCCCATGTCTGAGTCCGTGAAGATGCCCGCTCTGGGCGAGTCCGTCACTGAGGGAACCGTCTCCTCCTGGCTCAAGGCCGTGGGTGAGACCGTCGAGGCCGACGAGCCGCTGCTCGAGGTCGCCACCGACAAGGTGGACACCGAGGTCCCCGCCCCGGTGTCCGGCACCGTCCTGGAGATCCTCGTGCCCGAGGACGAGACCGTCGAGGTCGGAACCGTCCTGGCCATCATCGGCGACCCCTCCGAGGCCACCGCCGCCCCCGCCCCTCCAGCACCCGCCGCAGCGCCGGCACCGGCCCCCGCCGCAGCGCCGGCCCCCGCTGCCGCACCGCAGGCAGCTGCGGCACCCTCCGCCTCTGCTGTGGCCTCCGCCGCCTACGTCACGCCCATCGTGCGCAAGCTGGCCCGTGACAAGGGCGTGGACCTCACGACGGTCACCGGCACTGGCGTCGGCGGTCGTATCCGCAAGCAGGACGTTGAGAAGGCGGCGGCAGCGCTCGAGGCCGCCAAGGCCGCAGCCACGGCGCCCGCGCCCGCTGCGGCTCCTGCGCCTGCGGCAGCACCGGCGGCCTCACGGCCCGCAGCCGACACGACGCTGCGCGGAACGACCCAGAAGATGAGCCGTCTGCGCCAGGTGATCTCCGAGCGCATGATCGACTCGCTGCAGACCTCGGCCCAGCTCACCACCGTGGTGGAGGTGGACGTCACCCGCGTCGCCCAGCTGCGCGCCCGGGCGAAGAACGACTTCCTCGCCAAGAACGGCACGAAGCTCACCTTCCTGCCCTTCTTCGTCCAGGCGGCCACGGAGGCCCTCAAGGCCCACCCGAAGCTCAACGCCTCGATCAACGGCAAGGAGGTCACCTACCACGACGTCGAGCACATCGGCATCGCGGTTGACACCCCCCGCGGCCTGCTCGTGCCCGTCGTCAAGAACGCGGGCGACCTCAACATCCCTGGTCTGGCCAAGCGCATCAACGACCTGGCCGGCCGCACCCGTGACAACAAGGTCAACCCGGACGAGTTGTCCGGCTCGACCTTCACCATCACCAACACCGGTTCGGGCGGCGCGCTCTTCGACACGCCGATCATCAACCAGCCGGAGGTCGCGATCCTCGGCCTGGGTGCCATCCAGCGTCAGCCGCGCGTCATCAAGGACGCCGAGGGCAACGAGGTCATCGCCATCCGCTCCGTGTGCTACCTGGCGATCTCCTACGACCACCGCCTGGTGGACGGCGCCGACGCCTCGCGCTACCTCATGACGGTCAAGAGGCGGCTCGAGGAGGGCGACTTCGCCGGCGAGCTCGGCCTGTGAGCCGCGCACCTCGCTGACAGGCTGCGGCCTCGTGGGCCCCGCACCGGACGGTGCGGGGCCCACCTGCGTGCGCTGCCAGGGCGCGCCGGGCCCCTACCCGCTCAGCGCGGCGCCGTCTCCTGCCTCGGCCCCGGTCGCGTCCCGCACCTCCAGCACCCTCCAGGGCCCGGGCAGGAGGACGAGCACAACCCTCCGCGGCGGCTGCGCAGGCACCGTCCGACGCCGACCGTCCGCCCCGACCCGGACGCTTGCGCCCTGGGAGCGGGTCAGCGCCACCGCCGTCGCACCGGGCGGCACCTCCTCCTCGGTGAGGACGCGCAGCCCGCTCACCCGTGTCCCAAGCCCCTCGACGCGCTCGCCGGCCGCCTCCAGGGCGGCCAGGAGGCCCGCATCCGCCTGGGCCGCGGCGGAGCCCTCGACACTCGTGGCGGCCAGGGCCCGGGCGTCCGCCTCCATGATCGCCTCGTCGCGGGCCTGCACCAGCCCGACGACGACGCCCGTCAGCGCCGCGCCGTCCGTGTCTGGCGCACGCCCCGGCCCTGCCGGGGCCGCTGACTCCCCTGCGCCCCCGGCACCCAGCTGCCCCGGCTCCCGTGGTCCCGTCTCACCTGCCCCAGTGTCCCCGGCGGCGAGGTGGCCAGTACCTCCCGGTGAGCCCGACGAGGCCCAGGAGGTCCCCACGGGTGCGCCAGCCGCGGGCGAGCGCACCGCCGCTGCCTGTTGCGTGCCGTTGACCGGGGCGCGCAGCGCCCACACACCCGCGAGCGCAAGGACGCAGACAAGGACGAGCGCACGTCCCAGGGCGCGCGGCAGCTGCCCCACCACCATCCTGCTCACTGTCCGGCGGTGGCCCGTCACGGCGCGCACGCCCTGGCGGTGTGCTCCTCTGTCAAGAGGGGCGCCGTCACGGGGGCGCAGGCCACCGGGCGCGTGGAGCCGCGGGGCCTGACCGCCCCACCGGGAGGACCGGCGGGCCCCGTGACGTCGTCTCGAGGCCCGCCCCCGGCCTGCGCTCCTGCTGCGGCTGGCGATGGTGCGGGTGGGGGTGGCGGCCGCGGCGCGCAGCGCACCGGCCGCGAGCCGGGCGCCGTCGGGCAGCTCGATGACCCCGGGGCGCGCGATCTCCGGTGCGCGCGCCGCCAGCGTCCTGGCGCTGGGCCTGGCCTGCGGGTCGGTCGCGAGCACGTCCACGAGCACCCGCTCGAGCCCCTGCCCCAGCAGCGCCCCGCCCTCGGCGCAGGAGCGCAGCAGCATGCCGAGGGAGTAGACGTCGGAGGCGGGCGTCGCCGGCCCTCCCGACTCGCGCTCCGGCGCGGCCCAGGGAGGCGTCCCGGTCTGGGCCAGCTCGCTCACGAGGTCGATGAGCACGGCCCCGCCCCCGGCGCTCACCATGACGTTCGAGGTGGACAGGTCCCCGTGGGCCAGCCCGGCCCCGTGCAGGCAGGCGAGGGCCGAGCCGATGTCCGCCAGCAGCCTGGCGCCCTCGGAGCGGGTGAGGCTGCCTCGTGCCCCGAGGACGACGGCGAGGTCGGCGCCCTCAATGAGCTCGCTCGTCACCGCCACGCGCTGCCCAGGCAGGTCGATGACCTCGAGCACCGGGGCGAGCGCGGGGTGGCGCAGCCCGCCGAGGTCCGCCAGACGGGCCAGGAGGCGGGTGCCGGTCCGCCCCGCAGGCACATCGAGCACGCGCACGACGATGTGGCGGCCACGACCGTCCACGGCGCGCAGGGCGCCGCTGCCGGGGCGGGCCAGTCCCAGGGGCGCGCCGACGTCGATGCCGACGGCTGCCAGGGCCTGGCGGGCCGGGGCGTCCAGGCCCGAGGGGTGCTCGTCGTCGGGCCCCTGGCCAAGGCCGGCCGACCTCAGGGCGGCGGGGCTCCAGGCGGTGCGGCGTCCGGCCCCGGGAGCGGGGCGGGATGCGGGTGTCTCGGCTCGGCTCATGGCTCATGCTCACCGCGGACGGGTCCGCAGCGCCACAGTGCCCGCGTGCCCTGTGGACAAGCTCTGCCACCGTGGCCCCAGCCACGCTCACCGGGGACCGGGGTGGCGCCTAAGGTGAGGGCGTGCAGCGCATCGACGTCGGCCTCGGCTCCCGTCTGGTCCCCTATGAGGAGGGATGGGCCCTGCAGCGCCAGGTCCACGCCGACGTCGTCGCCGGTCAGCGGCCCTCCTGCGTCATCCTCCTGGAGCACGAGGACGTCTACACCGTGGGCCGGCGTGCCCACTCCTGGGAGCGGCCCCAGGGCCCCTTCGTGGAACCCGGTCACGTGCCCGTCGTCGACGTCGACCGAGGGGGCAAGACCACCTGGCACGGTCCCGGGCAGCTGACCGTCTACCCGGTGGTCCGGCTCGCGCTCCCCATCGACGTCATCCGGTACGTCCGGGCCCTCGAGCAGGCCGTCATCGAGGTCTGCGCGGCCCGCGGGGTGGGCGCGGTGCGGGTCGAGGGCCGCTCGGGGGTGTGGGTGCCGGGTGAGAGCGGGGCGGCGGACCCGCGCCGGCGGACCGAGCGCAAGGTGTGCGCGCTGGGCGTGCGGGTGGCCCGTGGCGTGACGATGCACGGCATCGGCCTCAATGTCAGCCCTGACCTGGCGGTCTTCGGCCTCGACCGGATCGTGCCCTGCGGGATCGACGACGCCGGGGTCACCTCACTCGAGGCGGAGACGGGAACCCGCCTGCACGCCGCGGAGCTGGCGGACGAGGTCGTGGCGGCGCTGGAGCGCTGCCTGTCCCCGCTCGTGGCGGACGCCACGTGAGCCCACACCCGGAGACATAGGTCTTGAGTCCTATATCTCGGGTCGTGAGGCATAGGATTCGGGGCAGGTCACCGACAAGAGGAGAGCACCGTGACGAGCACGATTGCGCCCGAGGGCCGCCGGCTGCTGCGCGTGGAGGCGCGCAACGCGCAGACCCCCATCGAGCGCAAGCCCACCTGGCTGCGCACGAGGGCCGTCGTCTCCGAGACCTACGAGGAGGTCCGCGGCATGGTGAGGGCCAAGAAGCTCCACACCGTGTGCGCCGAGGCCAACTGCCCCAACGTCTACGAGTGCTGGAACGACCGCGAGGCCTCCTTCCTCATCGGCGGCGAGATGTGCACCAGGCGCTGCGACTTCTGTGACATCGCCACCGGGCGCCCCACCACCTACGACGAGGACGAGCCCCGGCGTGTGGCCGCCTCCGTCGCCGAGATGCGGCTGCGCTACGCCACCGTCACCGGGGTCGCCCGCGACGACCGTCCCGACGGCGGCGCCTGGCTCTACGCCGAGGTCGCCCGGCAGATCCACGCCCAGCTGCCAGGCTGCGGCGTCGAGCTGCTGGTGCCGGACTTCAGGGGCAACCGCGACGCGCTGGAGGAGGTCTTCTCCTCGCGGCCGGAGGTCTTCGCCCACAACCTCGAGACGGTGCCCCGTATCTTCCACCGCATCCGGCCCGCCTTCTCCTACGAGCGCTCCCTGTCCGTCCTCGAGCAGGCCTCTGACGCCGGCCTGCTGACGAAGTCCAACCTCATCCTCGGGATGGGCGAGACCCGCCAGGAGACGGAGGACGCGATCCACGCCCTCGTGGGCCACAAGGTCGATATCCTCACCATCACGCAGTACATGCGTCCCTCCAAGCTCCACCACCCCATTGACCGGTGGGTCAAGCCGCAGGAGTTCGTCGAGCTCGCGGCCTTCGCGCAGCAGGAGGGCATCCCGGCCGTCATGAGCGGCCCGATGGTGCGCTCCTCCTACCGCTCGGGCCTGCTGTGGAGCCGTGCCATGAAGGCCAAGGGCCGTCCCATCCCGGCACAGATGGCCGCCCTGGCGCAGGAGGGCACCGCACGCCAGGAGGCGGCCTCCCTCATCGCGCGGGGTCTTGCGGGCGACGAGCCCACCGATGTCACCCCACGCGCCTGAGCCGCGTCCCCGGGCGGATCGAAGGTAGTGGCCGGTCGCCTCAGGTCGGCTATGGTGGACCACCGTGAGCAGCACCCAGAGCCCCGCCCCCAGGAAGAAGCGCCGCTTCGGGCAGTACTTCCAGAACCTCAAGGATGCCTACACGGTCTCCCACCGCACCTTCCCCTGGATCGGCTGGGCCCTGGGCGGCGTCCTCGTCGGCGTCCTGGGCCTGTCGGTGCTGCTGGCCGTCCTCACGGGCCAGTCCCTCATCTACTGGCTCATCATGGGCCTGCTCACCGCCTTCATGGTGGACATGCTCGTGCTCAACCTGCTCACGAGGCGTGCCTCCTACACCCAGATCGAGGGCATGCCCGGTGCTGCCAAGGCCGTCCTCGACCAGGTGGGACGCGGCTGGTACATCGAGTCCGAGCCCGCCGCCATCAACCCGCGCACGCAGGACGTCGTGTGGCGCATGGTGGGCCGCGCCGGCATCGTCCTCGTCGTCGAGGGCCCCAAGGGCCGCACCCAGAAGATGGTGGCCGAGGAGACCAGGAGGATGCAGCGCTTCCTGTCCACGGTGCCGCTGCACGTCATCAACGTCGGCACGCAGGAGGGCCAGACGCGCCTGCTGCAGCTGCAGCGCACGCTGCGCCGTCTGCCCACCAAGCCCGTCAAGCTCACCGACGCCGAGATCACCCAGGTCGCCAAGCGGCTGACCTCGCTGCACTCCAAGGCGCTGCCGGTCCCCAAGGGAGTGGACCCGCTGCGCGCACGCCCCGACCGGCGCGCCATGCGCGGACGTTGAGCGCCCGCCTGCCGCACGAGCCTTGAGGGCCGTCACCGTCAGCGGTGGCGGCCCTCGGGCGCTGTGAGGGCCTCGGTGGCTACGGGCACGGCTCCCGCACGAAACACCGAGGACACACACACGGCACCTCGGCGACACCGCACTCCCCTACGGTTGCCCCATGCGGTGCCGCGCGGCTTCCCCGGCCCGCCGACCAGCCGACACGGAGGACCCATGTTCCAGGACGCAGCAGAGGCTCAGGCGTACATCGAGAAGGAGGGCGTTCGGGTCATCGACATCCGCTTCTGCGACCTGCCCGGGGTCATGCAGCACTTCACGATCCCGGCCGAGGCCTTCAGCCCCGAGGCACTGACCGAGGGCCTCATGTTCGACGGTTCCTCCATCCGGGGCTTCACCGAGATCCACGAATCCGACATGAAGCTCATCCCGGATGTCACCACCGCCTTCATCGACCCCTTCCGCAGGATGCGGACCCTGGTGCTCACAGCCTCCATCGTGGACCCCTTCACCGACGAGGTCTTCTCACGCGACCCGCGCTCGATCGCCGCCAAGGCGGAGGCCTACCTGCGCTCAACCGGCATCGCGGACACGTGCTACATCGGGGCGGAGGCGGAGTTCTACCTCATGGACTCCGTGCGCTTCGCCTCCAGCCCGCGGGGCTCCTTCTACGAGATCGACTCCGACGAGGCCTCCTGGAACACCGACCGGGTCGAGCCGGGCGGCAACAAGGGCTACAAGACCGCCTTCCAGGGCGGTTACTTCCCCGTCGGTCCCACGGACCAGAACGCGGACCTGCGTGACGAGATGGTGCGCGTGTGCCAGGAGGTTGGCCTGGAGGTCGAGCGCGCCCACCACGAGGTCGGCGCCGCGGGCCAGCAGGAGATCAACTACCGCTTCAGCTCGCTGCTGGCAGCCGGTGACGACATGATGACCTTCAAGTACGTCATCAAGAACGTCGCCTACCAGGCCGGCAAGACGGCGACCTTCATGCCCAAGCCCGTCTTCGGCGAGGCAGGCTCGGGCATGCACACCCACCACTCGCTGTGGAAGGACGGGGTGCCGCTGTTCTTCGACGAGCGCGGCTACGGCCAGCTCTCCGACCTCGCGCGCTGGTACATCGGCGGTATCCTCAGGCACGCGCCGAGCCTGCTGGCCTTCACCAACCCGTCGGTCAACTCCTACCACCGGCTGGTCCCGGGCTTCGAGGCGCCGGTCAACCTCGTCTACTCGGCCCGCAACCGCTCGGCGTGCATCCGCATCCCGGTCACCGGCTCCTCACCCAAGGCCAAGCGGGTGGAGTACCGGGTGCCCGACCCCTCGAGCAACCCCTACCTTGCCTTCGCGGCCGTGCTCATGGCGGGTATCGACGGCATCCGCAACCGGATCGAGCCCCGCGAGCCCATCGACAAGGACCTCTACGAGCTCGCTCCCGAGGAGTACCACGACATCGACAAGCTGCCCGACAGCCTCGACCTCGCCCTGGAGGCCCTGGAGGCGGACAACGACTACCTCACCGAGGCCGACGTGTTCACCCCGGACCTCATCGAGACCTGGATCCGCTACAAGCGCGAGAACGAGCTGGCGCCGATCCGTCAGCGCCCGCACCCCTACGAGTTCGAGCTGTACTACGACCTGTGAGCGTCCACCGGTGCGCTCCGGCCTGGCCCGCACCGGTGGACGCTCGCACCGAGGGCGCGTGAAAGCCCTCACATCGGGGTCCGCGCTCACACCAGAATGCATACATATGACTTCGGGCGGATAGTATGTGGGGGTTCCCGACCCAAGGAGCCCCCACATGCGGACCTCCCAGCTCAGGCGCGCCGTCGCCGTCGGACTGTGCCTCGCACTGCCCGTGGCGCTCACCGCCTGCACCCACGCCGAGGACTGGAGCGCACAGTCCGGCACCGGCGCCTCCACCCAGGCACAGGGCTACGACGTCTCAGGCATCCAGCCCCAGGCTGACATCATCGCGATGCTGCCTGAGGGCGCCCTGGCCGACGGCGTCTTCGACGTCGGCGCCTCCACCGACTACGCCCCTGCGGAGTTCCTCAGCTCCACAGGCGAGGCCATCGGCTACGAGGTGGACCTCGACCACGCCATCGCCGCCGTGCTCGGCGTGACCGCCAAGGTCCACACCGCCGAGTTCGACTCGATCATCGCCTCCATCGGCTCGCGCTACGACGCCGGTATCTCCGCCTTCACTGTCACCCGCGAGCGCACGGCCTCCATGGACATGATCTCGGTGTCCAACGTCGGCTCCCGCTTCAACGTCGCCGCCGGCAACCCCGAGGGCGTTGACCCCAGCGACCACCTCAACCTGTGCGGCCTGTCCATCGGCGTCCAGACCGGCACCTACCAGGAGGAGGTCCTCACGAAGGACTCCGCCGCCTGCACCGAGGCAGGGCGCGACGCCATCAAGATCCGCTCCTACTCCACCAACTCCGAGGCCACCACGGCACTCATCGGCCACACCATCGACGCCGTCTACTCCGACTCCACGGTCGCGGGCTACGCCGTCGAACGCACCGGCGGTCAGGTTGACGCCGTCGGCGAGGTCGAGGACGCGCTTCCCCAGGGCATCGTCCTGACCAAGGACGACCCGCAGTTCAACGCGGCCGTGCTCGCCGCCGTCCAGTATCTCATGGACCAGGGCATCTGGGCCGACATCCTGGCCACCTGGGGCGTCGCTGACGCGGCCCTGAGCACCGCCGTCCTCAACCCCGTCGTGGAGGAGTGACATGAGCACCGTCACCGTGCCCGAGCAGCAGGACGCCCCCGTCCAGCTCAACCACCTCAAGCCGGTCCCCCGGCCAGGCACCTGGATCAGCGCCGCCGTCGTCCTGGTCCTGGGCGCCATGCTCGTCAACTCGCTGCTGACCAACGACAAGTTCCACTGGGCGACCGTGTGGTTCTTCTTCCGCGAGGTCCGCGTCGTCCAGGCCGTCGGCATCACCCTGCTCCTGACCTTCATCGCCATGGCCATCGGCATCGTCCTGGCCGTGACGACGGCGATCATGCGCCAGTCCTCCAACCCGGTGCTGCGGTGGGTCGCGCTGGCCTACCTGTGGCTCTTCCGCGGCACCCCGATCTACACCCAGCTCGTCTTCTGGGGCGCCCTGTCCTCCCTCTACCAGTACCTCAGCCTCGGTGTCCCCTTCGGCCCCGAGCTGCTGACCTTCAAGACGACGGCGGTCTTCACGCCCTTCGTCGCGGCGATCCTGGGGCTGGGGATCAACGAGGGCGCCTACCTGTCGGAGATCGTGCGCTCGGGCCTGGCCAGCGTTGACGCCGGCCAGAGCGAGGCCGCTGGCGCGCTGGGCATGAGCAAGGGCCAGATCCTGCGGCGCATCGTCCTGCCCCAGGCCATGCGCGTCATCGTCCCGCCCACGGGCAACGAGACGATCTCCATGCTCAAGACGACCTCCCTGGTCCTGGCCGTGCCCTACACCCTGGACCTCACCTTCGTCACCAACGCCTACGCCTCGACCACCTACCAGACGATCCCGCTGCTCATCGTCGCTGCCCTGTGGTACATCATCATCACCTCGATCCTCATGGTCGGCCAGCACTACATCGAGCGCTACTACGGCAAGGGCTTCGACGGCCCCGAGGGGTCGGGCGGCAAGAAGGCACGAAGCCTGTCAGCACGTCAGCAGGCGATCCTCGACTCCGGCACCACCACATCCGATCCCTTCCTGGAGGTCACCCCGTGAGCACCCGTCCCTCCGAGGCTGTGACCCCCAAGGTGGAGATCACCGGCCTGCACAAGTTCTTCGGCGAGCTCCATGTCCTCAAGGGCATCGACCTCACCGTCCAGCCAGGCTCCGTCACCGTTCTCATCGGCCCGTCGGGCTCCGGCAAGTCAACGCTGCTGCGCTGCGTCAACGAGCTGGAGTCCATCGACGCCGGGCGCGTGCGCGTGGACGGCGAGCTCATCGGCATGCGTGAGGAGGTCAAGGCAGACGGCAGCGTCGTCCTGCACGCCCTGACCGACCGCCAGCGCGCCGCCCAGAGGGCGCGCATCGGCATGGTCTTCCAGCGCTTCAACCTCTTCCCCCACATGACCGCCCTGGAGAACGTCACCGAGGCTCCGGTCCAGGTCAAGGGCATGGGACGGGCCGAGGCCAGGCGCCTGGGCCTGGAGCTGCTTGAGCGCGTGGGGCTCGCCGACCGCGTCGACCACTACCCCTCACAGCTCTCCGGCGGCCAGCAGCAGCGTGTGGCCATCGCGCGTGCGCTTGCCATGGACCCTGAGCTCATGCTCTTCGACGAGCCCACCAGCGCCCTGGACCCCGAGCTCGTCGGCGAGGTGCTGCAGGTGATGAAGGACCTGGCCGCGGACGGCATGACGATGGTCGTCGTCACCCACGAGATGGGCTTCGCCCGCGAGGTCGGCGACCAGCTGGTCTTCATGGACGGCGGTGTCGTCTGTGAGTGCGGGGACCCCGTGAGCGTGCTCGACGCCCCGCAGCAGGAACGCACCCGCGCCTTCCTCGCCTCCGTCCTGTAGGGACGTCCCCGGCCCCCTGCGCGGAGCCGTCTCACGCAGCGCCCACCGCATGACCCTCCTGCCGTCACCGCGGCGGGAGGGTCATGCCCTCCAGGCGCCGTCGGCCCAGGAGCGCAGGGCCCATCCCCGCTCGGGGTCGCCCTCGACGACGGTGACGCCCGCGTTCGCCATGGGGTGCTCCGCGATCCAGGCGGGGTCCACACCCGCGCCAGGTGCGGCGGCCAGCGCCGTCCACAGGCGCAGGACGGTGCCGTGCGCGACCACCAGGGCGTCCGGACGATCCCCGGACCGGGCGCTGGCCCGGCCCGCCTCGCGCACGACGGCGTCGAAACGGTCGAAGGTGTCCTGCCCGTTCTCCGGTGACCCCGGCAGGCGGGCGTGCAGGCGCCCCACCATCCAGGCGCGGGTGGTGTCCGTGTAGCACAGGACGGACTCGCGGTCCGTGCGCATCTCCAGGTCTCCGGCCAGGACCTCGCGCAGGCCCGAGCGGATACGGGCCTCGAGGCCCGTGGCGCGCTCGGTTGGGGCGATGGTCTGGCGGGCACGCTCAATGGGAGACACCCACAGGGAGCCGACCGTGCCGAGCAGGCCAGGGGGCAGGCGCCCCGGCAGGGACTCGGCCTGTGCCCGGCCCACAGTATCCAGGGGGTTGCCGGGGAAGGCGGTGTCCAGCGCCCCCATGACGTTGGCGATGGTGCGGCCATGGCGCACGAGGATGAGCTTCACGCGCCCATCCTGCCAGGCCCCGGCGCGCCTGCCCCCACCTCCTCGGTTTGCTCTCGAACGTACGGCGATTCTCCGTACGTTCGAGAGCAAACCGAGGATCTCGAGGAGAAGGAGGAGGGGTGTGGCGTCAGGACCAGGGGTAGGGGCCGCTGCGACGGCGCGCGCGCCCAGGCGCGGCCGAGGGCCGTGAGGCTGGGGGGAGGCCGCCGTCGTGGCCGACCTCGTGCGCCCTGGGACGTGGCACGGTGGTCGGCAGGGTCCGGGACGGGTCCGCGCCACCCACGAGCGTCGAGGTCGCCATGGTCGGCGAGGCCGGGTCGTCGGGCAGCGCCTGGCGGGTCCCGAAGACGAGGCGCTCGACCACCGGACGGGCGTGGCGCGCCGCGCGCCGGTAGATGTCCTCCAGCTCGCGCTCACGCCCGGGCTCCAGGCCGAGCAGGCGTCCGACGACGCGCACGTCGCGCGGGTCGGAGGGCAGGACGTCCGCCCGGGCCGCCTGGGTCCTGCCCGTTCCCACGACGTTGGCGGCCCGCACGCGCGTGGCCAGGAGCCAGGCCTCGCTGAGGACCGCCTCCTCGGTGCTGGTGAGCAGCCCGGCCACCCGGGCCGCCTCGAGCGCCTCGAGGGTGGAGGTCGTGCGCAAGGCCGCCACGCTGCCGGCGTGGGTGAGCTGGAGGACCTGCACGGCCCACTCGACGTCGGACAGGCCCCCCGGCCCGAGCTTGAGGTGGCGGCGCGGATCGGTGCCGCGGGGCATGCGCTCGGACTCCATGCGCGCCTTGAGACGACGCACCTCGCGCAGGCCCGGCCCGTCCACCCCCTGCTCCGACCAGCGCAGGGGGGCGATGAGCGCGAGGAATGCCTGCCCCAGCGCCCGGTCGCCCGCGCAGGGGCGGGCCCGCAGCAGGGCCTGGCGCTCCCAGGCGCTCATCCAGCGCCCGTAGTAGCCGGCGTAGGAGGCCAGGGACCGGCTCATCGGCCCCTGCCGGCCCTCGGGGCGCAGGCCCGCGTCCGCCTCGAGCGGGTGGGGGCGGGCGGCGGTGAGCAGCCTGAGCACCGTGCGGGCCACCGCCTCCGCCTCCTGGGCCGCCTCGTGCTCGTCGGCGCCGGTGACGGCCTCGTGCACGAAGAGCAGGTCCGCGTCGGAGGAGTAGGTGGTCTCGCGCCCGCCGAGGCGGCCCATGGCGATGACGGCGTGGCGGGCACGGGCAGCGGGCCACCGGCCCTCGTCGTCGGGGGTCTCAAGCGCACCGCCCTCACGCTCGGTGAGTACAAGGGCCAGGGCGACCTGCAGGACGCCCGCGATGGCGGCGTCCGTGGCTCCGGTGAGCATGCGGGCGGTACGGCGCGGGTCCAGGCCGTCGAGGGAGTCGGCCAGCGCCGCGCGCAGGAGCTCGCGCGAGCGCACCGACATGACGGCGTGGACGGCCTCAGCCGCCTGCCGCTCGGGGTCCTGGCCGTCCTCGACGTGCAGCACGCGCCGGTGCAGCAGCCGCGCCACCTCCTCCTCCAGAGCGCCGGGGGCACGTGGCGCCAGCTCGGCGTCGTCGTCGAGCCAGGCGATGGCCTCGGGGCGCTCGGCCAGCAGATCCGTCGTCCAGCGCGCCCCGGACAGCACGTGGCACAGGCGCCGTGCGGCCAGGCGCGAGTCGCGCAGGGTGGCCAGGTACCAGTGCGAGCCCCCGATGGCCTCGGACAGGCGCCGGAAGGACAGCAGCCCCGAGTCCGGGTCGGGGCCGTCGGCGAGCCACCCGACGATGACGGGCAGGAGCTGGCGCTGGATGGCGGCCCGGCGGCTGACGCCCTCGGTGAGGGCCTGGATGTGGTGCAGGGCACCGTCGGGGTCGAGGTAGCCTCCGGCGCTCAGGCGCTCGCGCGCCGCCTGGGCGCTCATGGTCATCTCGTCGGCGGTCAGGCGCGCGGCCGCCCCCAGCAGGGGCCGGTAGTAGATCTGTTCGTGGATGTCACGCACCCGCCTGCGGGTGGCCTCGAACAGGGCCCGCAGCGTGGCGGGCTCAGCGAGGCTGCTGTGCTCCAGCGCCCGGCGCAGGGCCAGGTCGCTGCCCGCGACGGTGGCCTCGCCCGGAGGGGGAAGTGCCCTGCCGATGCGCCGCAGGTCCTCGTCCCGGGAGGGCAGGTCGTGGGTGCGGCGCAGGCGCAGGAGCTGACTGCGGTGCTCCAGAAGGCGCAGGACCCGGTAGTCGGCGGCCAGCGCCGCCGCGTCCTGCCTGGAGACGTAGCCGCCCGAGCTCAGGGCGTCGAGGGCCTCAAGGGTCCCGGCTGCGCGCAGGGACTCGTCCCCGCGGCCGTGGACCAGCTGAAGGAGCTGGACGGTGAACTCGACGTCCCTCAGTCCCCCGGGCCCCAGCTTGATGCGCAGGTCGGGGGTGCCGGGGCGGGAGGACTCGCGCTCGACCCTGCGACGCATGGCCCGGGCGTCGTCGACGAAGTTCTCCCGGAGGCTGGCGCTCCACACGAAGGGGGCAACCGCCTGCTCGTAGGCCCTGCCGAGCGCACGGTCGCCGGCGCAGGCCCGGGCCTTGAGCAGGGCCTGGAACTCCCAGGAGCAGGCCCAGCGCTCGTAGTAGGCCACGTGGGAGGCCAGGGTGCGCACAAGGGCACCGTCCTTGCCCTCGGGCCGCAGGCCCGTGTCCAGCGGCCACAGCGCCGGCTCGTCACCGGGGCCCGAGACCACGTGGGCGAGCTCGAGGGCGAGGGCAGTGCCGGCCTCGAGCAGGTGGACCTCCTGCGGGGTCTGCGCCGCCTGCCCGGGCACCACGGCGTCGGGGAGGGGGGCGGCGGGCCCAACGACGTAGATGACATCGACGTCGGAGACGTAGTTGAGCTCGCGCGCCCCGGTCTTGCCCATGGCGATGACGGCGAGGGCCACGTCCTCGCAGGTGGGCCCGACGGCGGCTCGGGCGACGGCGAGTCCCGCGTCGAGGGCGGCGTCGGCCAGGGCGCTGAGCCGGGTGGCCGCGGTGCTCACGTGCGCGACGGGGTCGGTGCTTGTCAGGTCATCGGCCACGACGCCGAGCAGCGCGCTGTAGTAGGCCACGCGCAGGGCGCTCGTCGCCGCAGCCACAGGCCGGTTAGGCGACCCCAGGGCCTGGGCGGTGGCGGTGGCGACCCGCTCGCGTACCGCGGCGGCGAAGGCCTCGGCGTCGTCCTCGGGGGCGCACGACGGGCTCAGCACCCCCACGCTCTCGGGGTGGGCGACGAGGAAGTCACCCAGGGCGTGTGAGGAGCCAAGGACGGCGAGCAGCCTGTCCAGGTGCGTGCGGCGGTCCTCGGGCGCCGCGACCTGCCCGGGCCGCGCCACGCTGCGCAGGAGCTCGTGCAGGCCAGCCCGGGTGCCCGCGTCGCAGGCGGTGAGCAGCCGCAGCAGGGTCAGGAGCGCGAGGTCCGGGTCCGCGGTGCGCCCCAGCGCCTCGACGAGGGCGTCGGCGTCCGCGCCCAGGGCGAGCTCGGGTGCCTCGAGGCAGGCCTGCGCCCTTGGTGTGTCCGTGAAGCCCGCAGCGAGCAGCCGCGAGCGCGCGCTGCGCGTGCGCGGTCCGCCCAGAGCGCCCGCCCGGGGCGCCGGCGCCTTCGTGCCTGGGGCCTCCACCGTGCCTCCCGGGTCAGATCCGCGGGAAGAACTGGGACAGCTCGAAGTCGGTGACCTGCGCGTCGTAGGCGCGGTACTCGTGACGCTTGTTGCGCATGAAGAACTCGAAGGCGTCCTCACCCAGGGTGTCGGCCACGAGGTCGGACTCGCTCATGGCGCCGACGGCGCGCTTGAGGGAGGTCGGCAGGGCGCCGATGCCCAGCGCGGCGCGCTCGGACTCGCTGAGCTGCCACACGTCGTCCTCGGCCTCCGGGGGCAGCTCGTAGCCCTCCTCGATGCCCTTGAGGCCGGCGGCGAGGATGACGGCGAAGGCGAGGTAGGGGTTGGCGGCGGTGTCGATGCCGCGGTACTCGATGCGGGCGGACTGGGCCTTGCCGGGCTTGTGGTTGGGCACTCGCACGAGGGCGGAGCGGTTGGCGTGGCCCCAGCAGACGTAGCTGGGGGCCTCGTCGCCGCCCCACAGGCGCTTGTAGGAGTTGACGTGCTGGTTGGTGACGGCGGAGATCTCGCTGGCGTGGCGCAGGAGCCCGGCGACGAAGGCGCGGCCGGTGGCGGAGAGCTGGTACTGGGCGGTGGGGTCGTAGAAGGCGTTGCGGTCGCCCTCGAAGAGGGAGAAGTGCGTGTGCATCCCGGAGCCGGGCTGGCCGACGAAGGGCTTGGGCATGAAGGTGGCGACGCAGCCGGACTGGATGGCGACCTCCTCGACGACGGCGCGGAAGGTCATGATGTTGTCGGCGGTGGACAGGGCGTCGGCAAAGCGAAGGTCGATCTCGTTCTGGCCGGGGCCTCCCTCATGGTGGGAGAACTCGACGCTGATGCCCATCTGCTCGAGCATGAGGATGGCGTGGCGGCGGAAGTCGTGGGCGGTGCCGCCCGAGACGTGGTCGAAGTAGCCGGCGTGGTCGGTTGGGGTGATGCGCCCGTCCGCCTCGCGCTTGACCAGGTAGAACTCGATCTCGGGGTGGACGTAGCAGGTGAAGCCGGCCTCGGCGACACGGGCGATCTGCTGCTCCAGGACAGCACGCGGGTCGGTGCGCACGGGCTCGCCGTCGGGGGTCAGGACGTCGCAGAACATGCGGGCGACGCCGTTCTCGCCCTCGCGCCAGGGGAGCATCTGGAAGGTCGAGGGGTCGGGGGCGAGCAGCATGTCGGACTCGTAGACCCGGGTGAGGCCCTCGATGGCGGAGCCGTCGAAGCCGATGCCCTCCTCGAAGGCGCTCTCGACCTCGGCCGGGGCGATGGCCACGGACTTGAGCTGGCCGAGGACGTCGGTGAACCACAGGCGCACGAAGCGGATGTCGCGCTCCTCGATGGCGCGGAGGACGTAGTCCTGCTGCTTGTCCATGGCGGGCCTTCCTGGTGGGGACGCGGGTACCGGCACCTATCATGCCTGGCACGGGTGTCGGCCGCGTTGCGCGCGGCATAGGGTTGGGGCCATGACGTCCCCGGCAGTGCCCTCACCTGAGTCCCACCCGTCCCCCGTGCGCGCCGACGGGGAGGAGACCGCTCCCTACGGCTCCGCCGTCCCGGGCGCCCCGACGACGTCGTCCTGCCCCTCCCCGACGCCCTCGGGCGCAGGGGCCACGCCCGCGCAGGCCGCACCCCGCCGGGTGCGGGTGCACCACCTGGCTCAGTGGCGCCAGGAGGGCCGTCGGCAGGTGTGGCTCACCGCCTACGACGCGCTCACCGCCCGGGTGCTGGACGAGGCCGGCACGGACGTGCTGCTCGTGGGCGACTCGGTGGGCAACGTGGCGCTCGGATACGACTCGACCCTGCCTGTCGAGCTCGACGAGATGGTCCTGGCGACCCGCTCGGTGGCACGGGCCGTCAGGCGCGCGCTGGTGGTGGCCGACCTTCCTTTCGGTTCCTACGAGGCCGGTCCCGAGCAGGCGCTGGCCTCCGCGGTGCGCCTGGTCAAGGTCGGGGCGAACGCCGTCAAGATCGAGGGCGGGCGCCAGCGGGCAGCGACGGTGCGGATGCTGACCGACGCCGGGATCCCCGTGGTCGCCCACCTGGGCTTCACACCGCAGTCGGTCAACAAGCTCGGAGGCTTCAGGGTCCAGGGCCGGGGCGAGGAGGCTGCCGAGGCGATGGTCGAGGACGTGCGGCTGCTGGCCGGGGCGGGCGCGGTCGCCGTCGTGCTCGAGATGGTGCCCGAGCCTGTGGCGGCGCGCGTGACCGCGTCCTCGCCGGTGCCGACCATCGGTATCGGCGCCGGGGCACGCTGCGACGGCCAGGTGCTCGTGTGGTCGGACATGGCGGGGATGACGGACTGGACGCCGCGCTTCGCCCGTCGCTTCGGGCAGGTGGGCACGGCGCTGCGTGAGGCGGCTCAGGCCTACGGCGCGGCCGTGCGCTCTGCCGCCTTCCCCGCCGCGGAGCACTGGTTCGACTCCTGAGCCCCCTGGGCTCCCGAGCCCCCTCACCGGGGCACCGCCTGCCGGGGCGCCCGGGCGGCGCAGGGCACCTACGCGGTGGGCTCGGGGTGGCTGAGGTCCACGGGCACAAGGGCCACGCCGTCGAAGGCGCCGCCAAGGTCCATGTCGGGGAAGGTCACCCCCTGGGCCGCGGGGTCCAGCGCCCAGGCCAGCAGGTGCGGGTCGCCGTCGGCCGCGGCCGGGTCCACCTCAATGGTGGTGACCGAGCAGTTGGCCATGGGCGCCAGGCGGAGGACGTGGGTACCGAGCCAGCGTGCGGCCAGGGACATGATGGTCATGCCGTGGGAGACGATGAGGACGTCCTCGTCCACGCGGCGCGAGGCCCTCATATCGGCCAGGACCCTGGCCAGGCCGGCGTCGATGTCGGCGAGGTAGTCGGCGGCGGTGATCCCTTCGGGGGCGCCGGGGTGCACGCCGGACAGGACGGCCGGCAGGTGGCTGAAGGGGTCGAGGGCCTGGCGCATACGCTCGTCGGGGCCGCCGTCGTAGACCCCGTAGTCGTACTCGCGCAGTCCGGCGACCGTGAGGAGCGGGGTGCCCCTGTGCCGCTCGAGGAGGATCTCAGCGGTCTCGACGGCGCGCCCCTGGGGGCTGGTGTAGGCGCGTCGGAACGGCACGTCGGCGAGGTAGTCGCGCAGCGCCTCCGCCCCTTGACGTCCTTCGGGCGTCAGGGGGGAGTCACAGCGGCCCTGGGTCCGGCGGGCCTCGTTGAGGACGGTGCGTCCGTGTCGGACGAGGTGGATGACGCTCACGCCCTCATCATATGGAGACCCGTCACGCGCGGGCGGGAGCCGGCACAACGGGCAGCCCGCCACGCGCGCGGGCGGTCGGCGGCCGGGAAGGGCGGGGCGACGCCGGCGCCTGACCACGGGCGCGCTCCTATGCTGGGGCCATGACAACCTCCCCCTCCCCTGTCCCCGCGCTGGCGGACCGCGCCCCCCGGGGCACCCTCACCAAGGGCGTGCTCACGCCTGAGCGGCACGTGCCCCGTTCGATCGCGCGGCCCGAGTACATGTTCCACGACGGCCCTGAGCGGGTGGACGCCCCGGAGGTCAAGGACGCCGAGACAATCGAGCGCATCCGGGTGGCTGGCAGGATCGCGGCGCGCGCGATGGCCGAGGCCGCCGCTGCC
This sequence comes from Actinomyces sp. W5033, assembly GCF_051303165.1. Taxonomy (NCBI): domain Bacteria; kingdom Bacillati; phylum Actinomycetota; class Actinomycetes; order Actinomycetales; family Actinomycetaceae; genus Actinomyces; species Actinomyces sp. W5033. The sequence continues at coordinate 143,439 of NZ_JBPPGD010000003.1, forward strand.
ATCGCGCCGGGGGTGACGACCGACGAGCTCGACCGCATCGCCCACGAGTACCTGTGCGACCACGGCGCCTACCCCTCCTGCCTGGGCTACATGGGCTTCCCGAAGTCGATCTGCACCTCGGTCAACGAGGTCATCTGCCACGGCATCCCGGACTCAACCGTCCTGCAGGAGGGCGACCTCATCAATCTTGACGTCACGGCCTACGTGGGCGGCGTCCACGGGGACACGAACGCGACCTACGCGGTGGGTGAGGTGGACCCCGAGTCCCGCCTGCTCATCGAGCGCACCCGTGAGGCCATGGACCGCGGGATCCGGGCGGTGCGCCCGGGGCGTGAGGTCAATGTCATCGGCCGGGTCATTGAGCGCTACGCCCGTCGCTTCGACTACGGCGTCGTGCGCGACTACACGGGCCACGGCGTCGGCGAGGCCTTCCACTCGGGCCTCATCATCCCGCACTACGACGCCGCCCCCCTGCACGCGGAGGTGATGGAGGTCGGCATGGTCTTCACCATCGAGCCGATGCTCACCCTCGGCTCCCAGGACTGGGAGCAGTGGGACGACGGCTGGACCGTGGTGACCCGGGACCGCTCACGCACCGCCCAGTTCGAGCACACGCTTGTCGTCACCGAGTCGGGCGCGCAGGTCCTCACGCTGCCCTGAGCCGGCCGTCGCCGGGGGTGCCCTGCTCCCAGGCCGTCGGCGGCGTTGGACGGGTCGGCTGACGGTGACGCAGCCCACCTTACCGGGCCCCGAGGTAGGATGGAGTGCTGTCACGACAGCTCCTCTCGTTTCCCCCCCCGTCCCCGGAGGTATGCCATGGCCCTGCGCTTCAACCCCCCACCGAACTGGCCCCCTCCCCCCGAGGGCTTCGTCCCTCCGGTCGGCTGGCAGCCCGACCCCGCCTGGGGGCCTGCGCCTAAGGGCTGGCAGCTGTGGGTTGACGACGCCCCCGCGGGCGCGGGCGGAGCCCCGGTGGCCGACCCGACCAGTCAGAGCGTCTCGGCGCCCTCGGCCGACCAGGTCGCCCCGGTGGCCTCTGAACCTGAGCAGGCGCCTGCCGCGCAGACGGCGCCAGCGCCCCCGGGCGTGCCGGGACAGCCGGGCCTCCAGCCTCCGGTGACGGGCGAGCACGCCCCGGTACCTGCCTATGCGCCGACGTCGAGCCCCGTCGGGGCGGGCACGCACCAGCCGCAGGCCCCGGCCCCCTACCAGCCGGGTACGGCCCCCCAGGGTCTCGGCGCCCCACCGCAGGCGGCCGGCTGGCAGCCTCTCGACCTCAACAGGCCGCAGGCTCCCGGCCCGGCACCTGTGACGAGGAGGTGGTGGTTCTGGGCGATCATCGTCGTGGCCGTCCTCGCCCTCGTCATCGGCGGCCTGTTCGTGGCGCTCACGGGCCGCCGGGGCACGAACGCTCCCGCGCCGGCCGCCGTCGGGACGCAGCAGCACAGCGCTCCCGCGCCAAGCGCCTCCGCCCGGCCCACCGCCTCCGGCACGACGCAGGGGTGCCGGCAGGGCAGCTCGCAAAAGTGCCCGGACAGCTTGCGCACCCAGTCCCTCACGCTCACGGCCTCGAGCTGGGCCGACGACCCGGGCTCCACGGTCGATCTCGTCTTCGGCGACGTCGTGTGGGACGGCACCGAGCAGGTGCGCGCGGGCTCGGAGCTCGGTTTCGAGGAGCCCGGCGCGGGCGAGGTCTACATGCGTCTGCCCGTGACGGCCACCTACCACGGCAAGGGCTCGCTCAACCTGTTCACGCTGAGGTTCACGTACGTGCGTGACGGCAACAGCTTCTCCCCGGAGTTCGTCTTCTCCCCCGACGAGCTGATCGACCAGTCGGCGCCGTACGACGGCGGCTCCGTCACCGGCTACGTCACCTTCCTCATCCCGGCGGAGTACGCCCACTCCGGCGCCTTCGCCATCTCCTACAACTACGAGGACGAGTACTGGGTGGCCGAGCAGTGACGCCCGGGTGACACGGCGCTCGTCGGCACGGGGGGCGGCGGTCACCCACCTGAGGGTGGGGACCGCCGCCCCCCCTGCGCGTGCCTCAGGTGCCCGGGCGCGCCCGCAGCGAGGCGATGGGGCGGGACGAGCCGACCTGTACGCCGGGTTCTGTTGCCGCCGCCCGTTGCCGGCACGGCGGTGGCGACCATCCATCTTGGCCCACCGTTGCCGGTGGGCTCACGCGACCTACCCGCTGACTCGGACGAGCAGCCCTCAGGCGTCAGCTGTGCGGTCTTGCTCCGGGCGGGGTTTGCCTAGCCGCCCCAGTCACCTGGGGCGCTGGTGGGCTCTTACCCCACCCTTTCACCGTCACCGGCGGGTCGCCCCGTCGGCTGTCTTCTCTCTGTGGCACTGTTCCCGCGGGTCACCCCGGGTGGCCGTTAGCCACCGCCCTGCTCTGTGGAGCCCGGACGTTCCTCGATCCGGGGCTGGCCCGGTACCGCGGCCGCCCGGTCGGCTCGTCCGCGTGAGGCAGTCTAGCCGAGCTCGTAGGCCGTAAAGTGCGCTCGTGCTCATCCTCCTGCCGCCCTCCGAGGGCAAGACCTCACCCGTGTCGGGTCCCACACTGGACCTCGCCCGCCTGCTGGGTGGTGAGGCGCTCAGCGCCCCCCGGCGGCAGGTGATGACCGCGCTCGCACACGTCAGCGCCCTGCCTCAGGCAGCCTCCCTGCTGGGTCTGGGCCCGCGCAGCGCCGGTGACGCGGCACTCAACCTCCTCCTGGAGCGTGCGGCCTGCGCCCCGGCGCATGCGCTGTTCACCGGGGTGCTCTACGAGGCCGCAGGCATGGATCGCCTGGGAGCGGACCCGGCCGCCCGGCGGGTGCTCGGCAGGCACGTCCTCGTGCTGTCCGGGCTGTGGGGGGTCCTGCGCGCGACGGACCTCGTGCCCGACCACCGCCTGTCCATGTCCACGTCGCTGGAGGGCGTGGGGCGGTTGGCCTCCTTCTGGAGGCCGTGGCTGACCCCGGTGATCGAGGACCTGGTCGAGGACGGGGTCGTCATCGACTGCCGCTCAGGTGCCTACGGCCCCGCCTGGCAGCCGAGGCCTGCGCGTGCGGTGGCGCTGGCACGGGTGTCAGTGGTGGTGGAGCGCCCGGACGGCTCCCGCAGGGTGGTCTCCCACCACGCCAAGCACTTGCGGGGCCTGCTCACGGGCGCGCTCGTGCGGGCGCTGGCCTCGGGTGAGGTCACAGCGTCGGCGGACGTCGAGGCGGTCGCACAGGTCGCGCAGGGCCTTGAGCCGGTGCGTCGTGTCGAGCTGGGGGCGGCGGACCGGGTGGGCCGGCGCGATCTCGTGCTCGTGCTTGGCTGAGCGGGCGCCCGGGGCGGGGCCTCGCACTGTGCTCCGGGGCCGGCTGCGCCGGGTGGGGGCTCGTGCCGGGTCCCGCGCGGCTCAGTCCTCCATGCGCACGAGGATGACGTCGTTGTCCTCGGCGTGGATCACCTGGTCCTGGGGGGCGGCCGCGATCCGGGCGTGCTCCTGGGGACTGATCTCGACGTTGCCGTCCACGCGGCGCCCGTAGAGCGCGACGGCCCCCAGGCCCCCGGTCGCGCGGCGCACGTCGTCGTACTCGGCCAGCAGCGCGGCCGGGATGGTGGCAGCCAGGGCGTCGCGGCGGCTCTGGGTGTCCTGGAGCGCGGCGTCGATGCGGGCGAACTCCGCGTCGCGCTCAGCGGTGAGCCCGCGCCCCGTGGCACGCACCTCCTGCTCGGCCTGGGCGAGCCGCTCGACCTCGGCCTGGGCGTTGTCGAGGGCCTCCATGGCGGCGAGCTGCGCCTCCTCGAGAACGCCCTGGCGGCGCCCGAGCTGGTCGATCTCACCCTGGATGGCGCTGAGGTCGCGGGCGGCGGCGGTGCCGGAGGACAGGCGCTCGCGCAGGGCGGCGGCACGGCGCACGACCTGGGCAACCTCCTCGTCCGCCCGCGCGGACTCGCGCCTGGCCTCGGCAAGGGCGGCCGCGGCGACGACGGCATCGCGCTTGTTGGTCCTCAACGCGCCCACGGTGGCCTCGATGCGGGCGAGGACCGGCAGGCCACGGCGCTCGTGGACGAGCCTGGCGAGCTGGGAGTCCAGCCGCTGGAGGTCGATGAGCAGTCGCTGGTCGCTGAGGGGGGCGCTCGTCACGGGGAGTCCTTCGTCGACTGGTAGGTGGGCTCGGCGGGCCGGCGTCCTAGGAGCCGGTGCTCAGGCGCAGGGTCCAGGGGTCGGTGAGGACCTTCGAGACCCGCGTGGTGAGTGTACGTCCCCTGTGCGCGGCCCCGGCCTCGAGCCGGGAGGCCAGGGGGGCCAGGCCCACCCACTCGGTGGCCCAGTGGGTGCCGCACAGCAGGTAGGGGCGCCCGTCGGCCAGGTGGTCGGTCGCGGGGTGGTGACGCAGGTCCGCGGTGAGGAAGACGTCGGCTCCCGCCTGGCGGGCGGCGCCCAGGAGGGAGTCGCCTGAGCCGCCGCTGACCGCGACGGTGCTGACCTCGGCCTCGGGGTCGCCGCCGACGAGCAGGCCGGGGGCCGAGTCGGGCAGCACCGCCGCCACGCGCTCGGCCAGGGCTCGCAGGGTGGTGGGCTGCTCCAGGCGCCCGACGCGGCCGATGCCGAGGGCGGGGTCGGCGCTGGACGGGGACAGGACGGTGGTGCTGGTCAGGCCCACGGCCGCGGCCAGGGCGTCGGCGTTGCCTCCGGCGGCGCAGTCCCAGGTGGTGTGGGCGTTGGCCAGGGCGATGCCGGCGCGGATGAGGCGGTGGACGCTGCGGCCCTTGCCGGTGGTGGCGCTGACGTGGTCGGTCCCGCGCAGGAAGAGCGGGTGGTGGGTGATGACCATGTCCACGCCCACGCTGATGGCCTCGTCGATGACCGGTGGCAGCGGGTCGACGGCGAGCAGGACGCTGCGCACGGCGTCATCGGGGTCGCCGCAGATGAGCTGGTTGGAGTCCCAGGGCTCGGCGAGCTCGGGTGGGGCGGCCTCGCGCAGGATGCGGACGACGTCGGCGACGGTGAGGGGCGGGCGCTCGCCGAGGGCTGTGGTGCTCATGGGGCCAGGCTATCTGCGCCCGGGCCGGCGCTGGTGCCCCCGACGGGGCTCGAACCCGTACACCCGAAGGTATCGGCTTTTAAGGCCGCTGCGTCTACCGATTCCGCCACGGGGGCTGGGCGCTCCCAGAAGGTCCGGGGGCTGGTACGCCTTGGCGAGCTCAACACTAACAACTGGTCGAGCCTGCTGGCGCTACGCGACAGGTTGCTGGCTGGTGGCGATCGCGACACAGGTCACCCGGGCGAGGAAGCTCAGGACGCCGTCACGCATGATCTCGGTAGCAGTGCCGCCACCACCAACGACGACGACACCCATCCTGCTGACGAGCCGGGACCTAGCGTAGCGACCCGCATACGCCACCCCCAGTATCGCCCAGCGACCAAGCAGCAGCGTCAGCAAGTGCTCGACCTGTACCGATCAGGCCTCTCGATCCACGAGATTGCCCAGCAGGCCGGCGTCAACCGATCATCGGTCAATCGCATGTGCAGAGACGCGGGCCTGAGTCGCAAACCTCGAGGGAACGAAGTCCAGCGACACCGGGCACGTGCCCTACGCGCACAGGGCCTCACTCTGGCTCAGGTCGCTTGGGAAGTAGGATTCAGCAGGTCAACCATCCAACGTTGGTTAGCCGACAGCTACGACATTCCATCAAACCATGAACAGGACGACACTCAGTGAAATCGTCAATAGTCGCATCTTATTATACGGGCGTAAGTGTACTTGATACACCTCGACATGCATGACGGACCCCTTAGTGTGAAACGATGCGACCGTGAAGCCGAGGTCGGGTCTTCTGCGGGTTAGCCAACCGACACCTGTTCGCCAGACTCCTTATTCCGACGACAACTGTACTCCTGACAGTGTGCCAAGAAAGACATCTTTGTCGCCAGCCGTGCTCGTTTGCTGTACTAGTGCTGAGTGGGAGAATGTCCGCACCGGCATGACATCATCGCCACTAGTACAGGCAAATGACAACCGGCAGCCAAGAGGTTGCTTTAGCAAATGATTCGCCCCAAACTGCTATCGAGTCAATTCATGTCGAAGAACTCTGAACTAAGAAGTTCATTGAGGCCGTCAACGAGCGCCCTCCGAGTGACTTTGGATGGCTGATAGTCGTAGTCTGGAGCCAGGTCTTCAAGAACTCGTCTTAGTGCTTGAGATCTCTGGCAAGCGGCGCAACCAGAGTAATGGTCGCAGCCGAGCATCATTATAAGTCTCGATGCCGTAACCGAAAGGACGCTTCTTTTATATAGCCAAGAATTCAACTCTATACGAAGACTATGAATGAAATCGAAATGACCGGACGGTAACTCCATACATTCCAACTATAACACATCTACCGTTTATCCCTCCATTCATTGATAATGAATTTTCCGCGTTCGTCAACCACTAGGTGCCAGTGCCCGCTGTTGTCGTCTTTGTCGAATACAAGAATGTCAGTTGTGAGTTCTCCGCTGCGATGGTCGAAACCGTTTTTGATCTTCAGAGTGATTCCATTCTCCTCAATAACCTCCTCGCGTCCGCTCTCTGCAGACGCTCGCCTAGCTGCGCGCTCAGCTACTTGACGGAGAGCCTGGCGCCCCAGCTCTCGCCGCTCTCGCTCCTGACGCTCAACTACTCGTCGCCCGATGGCCACGTAGTTCATGCGATTCAGTGTCGAGTCTTGCCAGTAACCTCACGGCGACCTCCCGCTTTCAATCATCCCGAGGTCATACAACGCCTCTAATTCACGCTGCTTCGAAGAAACTTTACCAATGAACCCCAGTAGTCCCATGCCAGAAGCCTACCTGCCATGGAACACGATGTTGGATATTTCCGGGCTCGTAGTGCAGCAACCTGAGCGTGACGTACGCCATGCGCCTGAGCACCCTCAGGCGCGACACAGCCACCCCCCCCACGCCATCACCAGCATCGCGGCGCCGCAACGATCGTCATCTTCATCTTTCATAATGGAACCTGGCGAGCGAATGTCTCAGCCCATCAACTCCCGCGCCTCCACGTCCAGTTTCTCTGCGATCTTCTCCACGCTCTTCAACGTCAGGTTGCGCTCACCACCCTCGATGCCACCCATGTAGGTACGGTGCACGCCGAGGACCTCGGCTAAGGCCTCTTGGCTCAGGCCACGCTCCAGCCTGTAGGCACGCAGGTTCCTACCGACTGCCTTCTGGAGATCGCCAACAGCCACGGGCTCAAGGCTGGAGTTGACGCTACTTGCTGGTCTACAGACTTATGAGTAGCATCGGGAGTGCCACAACCTCGCCCAAGCGCCTCACGCGGCCAGCCAAGGAGGGAGCGATCGATGACCGTCACCCTCCACGCATTGGCCGAGCAGCACATCCCTCAGATCCTGGAGGCCTGCCAGGACTGGGAGGAGTTAGCTCAGTATGGCCCGCCGTACTGGCGCCCTCGCAGTAGTGCCGAGCTCCGACGCAAGATTGCCGACACCGCCGGCCCACAGCCCGCCACGGCGTACACCTTCGTCTTGGCAGACGACAGCCATCTCGTCGGCGAGGTGTCTATCCATGCAATCGACTGGCGCAATCGTGTCGCTCAGGTCGGCGTCTGCATCTGGCGCCCGGACGACCGCGGGCAAGGATACGGACGAGCAGGCACAGAAGCCGCCATCGTCTGGGCACTGGACGAGCTCGGGTTGCTGCGGCTCGAGGCTTGGATTCTGGCAGGTAACGGCGCATCACAGACACTGTTCACTAGCCTCGGCTTCGCGTTCGAAGGCACGCTGGCCGGCCGCTACCGGCGTGGCGGAGCACAACAGGACGTCACTGTCTACGGATTGGTGCGCAGATGAGCACCGCCTGTTTGCCTGACGCTTTGAATAGTTGGCGTTGACCGCCCATCAGCAGAAACGACACCTGTCAGTATGACAGGGTGAACGCCTACGCCAGACCGACCTGGTTTTACAGGGTCTGTCGATACGGCACGCCGACCTTCGGCGCAGCCTGTTCGATCCACTCTTCGTGTAGATCCAGTTGATGATTGATCGCACTCTCCTCAGTCTCGCGAGACTCTTGCTGACCATAGAGATGATCGATGTGACCCTTGAGTTCATCGAGCTGCTTCTCGACGCCATCGAACCGGGAGTTCAACCGATCTTCCATAGCGTCGATATCATTACGGAACAGTCGATACAACTTCATTATTTCATTATCATTCATACATCTCCATAATAACCCAAGCACGAATTCGACACAAGATCAACTTAAGCACCTCTCCCCCAGTAAGCATTCACCGAAGGAACAACATCACGGCTGATGCCGCGCCGTAGCGCCAACCACCTATTTTGCGGTACGGCGAAGCCGACATTCGTCACTATCTGTTCATTTCCGCTCATGTTTGCTACAATGAATTACGGTAATGACGAAAAGAAGGACAAGCACAACATTGATCCACCGCCTCCGCAAGGCCAAGGCGGCCCTGCTGGCTATCTCCCTGACCCTGGCCGGTATCCTGCTAATGATGCTCAGTGGCTGGCTGGACCACCTAGACCTCGGCTCGTGGGACTGGCTGCACTCGCTACCGCTGGGTGAACTCGGTGGCACGCTCTTTGGCGCTGGGTTGCTGTCCACCTTGTTTGAGTACACCTTCCGCCGTGATCAGGACGAGGCCACGGTCGAGCAGTTTCGTCGGATCATTCATGAGCAGGCTCCCGCTATGCGCGATGCGGTGATCGAAGGTTTCGCGATCCACCCTGAGGACCTGGAGCGAGTTGCTAACCCCAATCTGCTGGACAGTATCGCTAGCAACGTCATGTCGTTGCGCCTTGGCGACGAGCAGTTCGCCCGCGAGATCTACGAAGATATTCGTGACCAGGCGATTCGGGCTGCTGAACGTTGGTATGACGTTGAAGTCCGAGTCCGGCTCTCTAGTGCACTAGAGAGGAGTACCATAGGTACTCCTCTATTCACCGTTACAGTGGAATGGGAATACGCCACGATTCCAAGTGGCCCAGTACGGCGCTTTGCCTGTGTCTCGGACAGGGAAGAGTATCGCGAGCTCCTGCTCGACCTACCCGCGACCTCCCCGTGGCTGATGAGGCCGCGGCCGGGCATGGATGCCGCCAGCAAGGACGCCTACGAACTCCTCGAGCTCACCGTCGATGGCCGTCCACAACCGATCCGCCGCACCGCTCGCAAGACCGGCCAGACCTACAGCGTCAACCTCGACGCCGCCGCCTGTAGCGGTGAGCCGGTCAGGATCCGCCAGGTCTTCCGGACCGTCACGCCGACCTGGGGCCACCGCCTCTACCTACAGCTCCCACAGCCGGCCCGGGGTTTCTCTCTACAGATCGACTACACGGATACCAACATCGCCGAGCTCACTGTCACGGACAACGTCGCTGGTGGCCGCACCGTACAGATCAGCCACAGTCCGGCCGTGGCGGCTGGGAACGTAGCCTCAGTCGATGCGGCAGGCTGGTTACTGCCCAAGAGCGGCTTCTCCGTGACCTGGACGCTGCAAACCGAACTGCCCCGCGATGGGCAAGATCGCGAGGCAGCGTAAGAGCCCGTCCAGGCTCTGCTGGGATCAGTCGCCGCCGCCCTGCATAGTGCTCACCTCCTATGGTTCATCTGGCACTCCCGATGCTACTCATAAGTCTGTAGACCAGCAAGTAGCGTCAACTCCAGCCTTGAGCCCGTGGCTGTTGGCGATCTCCAGAAGGTGGTAGGCAGGAACCTGCGTGCCTACAGGCTGGAGCGTGGCCTGAGCCAAGAGGCCTTAGCTGAGGCGCTCGGCGTGCACCGTACCTACATGGGTGGCATCGAGCGTGGTGAGCGCAACCTGACACTGAAGAGCGTGGAGAAGATCGCAGAGAAACTGGACGTGGAGGCGCGGGAGTTGATGGGGCCTCGCAACTGAGGGTTGCTAGATGCGGGTACGGGCTGGTGGGGCGACGGCCACACTTCGGTAAGCGATACCGCCGCGGCAGCCGCCACCGTATACGTGTCATGCGTGCGTCGTACGATCGACGCATGACCGCAGCAGCTGACAGCTCAAGTGGGACTCACACCGATCTCTTTGGCGCCAGTCAGAGTCTCGCAAGCACGACTCAGATAGCGCATAGCCTCAGCATCCTCAAGCCAGAGAACCTGAAGGGTCTCGACACGGTTATGTCTACCGTGGCACGTGCGCTCGAGTTGTCGCCGCAGTCTCTAGTGGCCACCGAGACGTTGAGTGCTCTCGCCACGTGGAACCGTGCTGTCATGTCTATTTCACAACCTGTGCTGAGTGAATCCGCTAGGCAGGCTATGACGCGGTCGGTAGCGGCAGCAGCCGGACTCGATGCGTTCTCGACCAACAACACCGCTCTCACCACCGCTCTTTTGAAGGACTACGAGCCAATGCGCGCCGCGTTAACTAGCCTTCAAGACAGTGTGGTTCGACTCACTAGGCCAATGATTCCCGATGAGTCCCTTACAGCGATCGCCTCGGCGCTTGCTAGCATCAACGTCTCGATCGAGGCAAGCACGGCCACAGCAACAGCGCAAGCCGTGACCAAGCAACTCATGTCAAACGGCTCATACGAGCAAGTCGCTCGTCAATTGGTCGGAAGTCTCGGAATCGCGAACGACCAAGAACTGCCATCTCACGCATTTGACATCGATGCGGCAGCATCCTCAGCATCGTATGATCTAATTTGCAAACACGCCCCTGAAATTGCGACTCAAATCGACGAAGCGGCGGACCGGGTCACGACATCGTTCTTGGGCCGGAGTTGGGTGCGTTACTCAATGGCTGGCTTGGTACTGACCCTGATCATCACGGCGTGGGTGCTTACAACTCCCAACATCGACATCATTCCCCAGCCGTGGCGTAGCGTGCTTCGATCGTCAGTAGAAGGTGCCGCGGTGGGCGTGCCCGCAACACTTGTGATTGCACGGAAGCCCGGCAAGAGCAATCGCAGTGATCATACGGGGACGGACACTGAAGAAATGAAGCGCGAGTGACGCCAGGTCACTTTCATCACCAGCGAGTGAACCATTGCCACACCTAGCCCAAACCTCGATCACCACCTGGACTAGGCTAAAACTACGTCGGAAGACAGATTGGCGTGAAGGTTACCTCGACGATGCAAGTAGCGGTGGCAGTTGCTGGCCGCCAAACGCTCCCCAATGACCCTGCCGACCACACTGATTTTGCAGCACTCCAACAATAGTCGCGACCGGACGATCAGCATCGAGCATTGCGGTTGGCAGGTGAGCATTGCCCTATCTTCCTACAACTGTACGCTCTGCCGCCTGTCGGTCTCCAGACAGACGACCCGTCCGCCGCCCGCATAGGAGATCCCGCCTCCAAGTGATAATGCAGCGGGTAGTGAGCACGACTATCGCGGCCGTAAGCAGACCCGGGTAGGACTCACCTCAGGTTCGCCGGTACGTACGACCAGGGGTCCTGAGAAAATAAGCCATAAGCACCCCCAACAAGGACGCTAATCGCCAAAACGGTAAGACCGGCTAGCCACGCGCCTCTGTATCTTCGGCTGCACTCGTGGCGCCACGTCTCCACCCTAACAACTTCAAACAAGAAGAATGCGATCAGCGACCACTCGAGCAAAATCGTCGTCATTACGAATCTGCATTGATCGACGCTCAACTTTCCGCAAGTATTCCATGTTGAAGTGATCAATGCGAACAGGATAGCGCCAAGTACACCCAGTACGAGCAGCAGGCGTCTAAATCCCAAGGCAACGCTGACAGACTCATGTTCATCGTTGAGCGCAACGTATGACGCGATCAATGCTGGAAGAAGAGCTGCGATAGTCACGGCGTCTGATACGTCTTTAGACGCCTTTTCTATCAGATATCCGTAAGAAATAGTGCAGACGACAGAGAGCGACACGATCGACCCAATTAGCGCAGGAAACGTAAACAGGGCGCGCTTTACGTTCAGAAAGAGTCTCGGTCTCGCCACTGCATAGTCATCAACGGGCTCCACCTCATCGTCATCAACAGGCGAAGCCCTACGATAGAATGATACTATGTTACCGCTGTATTGAACTGTCATGTCTTCATCGGATGACACCATCTCTGGGCGCATACCTGGCGGTACAACAAACCTGAAGTGTGTGCTGATGTCCGGGTCAAGAAACTCTTCAAATCCAATTACTGGAGGGCAAATTCCATAGAATGACAACCGGCGACGAATTCCGTAAACCAACTCTCGAAACCCGCGCGCAACACCTTCCGTGCCGTTGTGCCCCACTCCCCACGCAGAAAGCGTCTCGATCCACCGAATTTTCAACACGCCGCGAGGAACAGATCGAGAAGCCGGCATGCTTACGCACAGAAGGAAACCATTAGCGAACCACTTGATAAGGTCGCGAAAACTCTCGTTTCTTATCCAGCTATCCCATTCTGTGGTAGAACTGTCGATACGACCATTGCACTCGGCAGCCGCATCAAGTTTATCTAACGCGTCCGATACGGTCTCTTTATCTACGCCCAGCAGGATATCGTATACGAGTTGTATAGTCGACTGCTCGACCCTATGTAAAGGCACGCCTATTTTATTTAGTTTGCCGAACAAAATATAGCATGCAATGCGCGTGTTTTCCCTGCGAGTAGCTAGGCAGGCGCCAGCACCCCACGGTCCTTGAAGGCTAACAGAAACAAACGGCCGCCTCCCGAGACCGTCTAGAGGGACGACCATTTGGCCAAACTGCTCTTCGAGGCCAAACGACTGAAGCCTGGCGAAGTCTATATCATACGAGAAGTGGCAGCGGAGCGAATTGCTGTCCATCAACTCGTAGGTGCGTACCCTTCTGACTAACCATTCCTGTTGGCCGTCATATGCATCGGCATAATTGCGTGCGTATGCTATGAGCGAGTTGCAATCAGGACATGCACGGTTAGTCGCCCCCACTGGTTGTGGCGTCTTTATGAGACGATCGCGCCTTTTAGCAAACACGAACTTCTCTCACCGTCAACTACGATGCCATGTCATTGATTTGATCTTGCGGTTCCCTTGAATTCGTCAGTTTGGGTATCGGCGTGTTTGTTTGGCGCGGTGCGTTCCGATAGTTGGTCGCTGGGACAAACCGCTTACGCGAATCCTTTTTGTACTTGAGCTTGCGCTTCAGAATCCTCGCTCGCTTCTCTTCAAATGTCTCAGTCTTATCCTTCTCGCGGACTCTGTCTCTTGTTGCTAACTTAGGCATTGGGTTCCAGTCCTCTTGCAGCAGCCGGCGCGCGATGCGTCCAAACGCTTCACGGATCGCGCGTTGACGCTTCCTTTCGTTGTTGCTCGTGTGCTCAGGGTTCTTCATAGGAGCATGCCGTGTAATTGTTTATACCCATAGTATACAACAATTAATACCGGCGTGTCCATAGCCGTTGCATGTCAGCGCACGCAACGGCTTCAGTTGGTATGTCGCATGGTGGTTCTTCTGGTGGATGCAGAGGTGACGTTTGTGGTGCGGTCCAGGCCAGGGATGCTCGCTGAAGGGATGCAGCGGTTTTGCTGCGAGAGCTCACAACGTGCTGTGCGGACGTCCTTCGGTGACGTCCACATGTTGTTGCCGGTCATCAGCACCCTGGTGCTGCCGGGCTCGCGACCCATGGCAGAGTAGTTTACTCGTCACTGGTGCCGTCCGCGCGATTTCGTGAGCGAGTTGTGTCGCGATTGGGCGGTGTCGCGGGGTTTGGTGCTGCCTGCCAGCCGCCTCTGGGGCTGCCGCAGCGGCGTGTCCGGCGTGTGGGAAGGCTGCCCTCCGGCTAGCTGAGGAGTCACCGCTGGCTCAGGTCTGGGGGCCAGCGTCTTGCTCCAAGCGTGCTTGGAACTTGTTCCAGGTGACCATGCGGCGGCGGATCGTGTTCTCGGAGTACTTGCGGCGGCGGAGAAGGGCGCGGTACTGGGTGAGGTCGCGTTCGGTGAGGTTGAGGATGTCTTTGTTGCGTTGGATGGCCCATTCGAAGATGTCTTGGAGGTCTGTCCAGTAGGCACGGGCGGTGTGGTAGCTGTAGTCGAGGAGGATGTCTTCGCGTAGTTCGAAGAAGCGTTGCCAGCGCTGAGCAGTGTCGGGGTCGATGTCTGGCGGGAAATCCATGAGGTAGTCGGGGTAGCGGCGGACGTCTGTGGGTGCGTTGGTGCCGGTTGGCGTGCCCGGCTCGGACTCCGTGCTCGTTGGTGGAGAGTCGTTGGCGGGTTTGGCTTGTTCTGGTGCGACTGAGGCCTCGTGGCGTGCTGGGTTGTCTGGCTGGTTCGGCATTGGATGATCATGCCCTTTCGGCGCTCTCTTCGGTGTTATCACGCTTACGCTTTACGCCGTGGTTTCAACGGTTTACTTTCGATCGTGTCCGCATCGGCTGTTATCAGCCTCGCCGGATGGGCCGGGCGGGTCGGGCGGGCGTTTCGGAGAGGATTGACCATGTCTGGTGAGCTGATTTCGCAGGTTCCGGAGGCGTACGGGACAGGGGTCATGCCGTTCCAGGCTCCGTCGTCGCGGGCGGTAGCGCGCAGTACTCGGCGTGAGGTGGACACGGTGCTGGGACGAGCCGAGGTGGCTCATGCCCGGGATCAGGCACGAGCGGTGCTGGCCTCTGGGGCGCTGAGCAACACCACCGCGCTAGTGGGTTTGGCGGAGCAGTGCTACACAGCCGCTCCTGCTGGCGCGCCGTACTACGAAGCCATCATCAAGGCCTACGGGCTGGGCGCTGCCCGGGCTATCGCCGGCTTCTGAGTCCGGGCACTGAGGGAGGGTGGGCGTCATGGTCTGGGCCCTGGGTTCCGTCATCGGACTGGCGGCGCTGTGTCTGGTGGGCTGGGTGGCGTGGTTCGTTTGGGACGAGGAACGCTACCGCAAAGCCAGGTGGCTTCCGCGTCCTGGAGCACCGCTTCATTCAGTCTCGGGTAGCGGCCCGGAGACGGAGCAGACGGCGGTGATACGCCGAGCGGTCGAGGTCAAGCGTCATCAGGACACGGCCGCCCTGGAGGCGGCCCTGGCGATGCTGGAAGTGTCCCGTTCTTTCCGAGACGACCAACCATAGGCACTAGTAACGGCGTGTAGATAGCTCCTCGACCACCTCGGCCGCTTTCTGTTCAGGGTTGTTGTGAAAAAAACAGCAGACGCTCTGCCTGCCCTTATTCGCACCCATCCAGTATCGCAAGCGAGGGTTGGCGGTCTGGCAGCCCGTTCTTACCTCTGCCTGTTCAGAGAAATAAAGGGCGTCGTGTCGCCTGAAGTTGCGCGACCTCGCCCCTTGTTTAGGTGCGACAATTATGCAAAATATGGGGCATAGACACGTAATTCACGAAAGGAGAAGAACGCATATGAATGTTGACAAGATCAAGGAGACCAATACCGGTCACGACATGGCGGAGGTGCCAACCGGTGGTTTCCGCACTATCCTTGCGGACCCACCGTGGCCGGCTCAGGGTGGGGAGCGGTATTACCGCACCATGAGCCTGGAGCGGATCATGGGGCTGCCGGTGGCTGAACTGGCTGCGCCGGACGCGCACCTGTGGCTGTGGACGACCAATGCGCTGCTGCCTCGGGCCTACGAAGTAGCCCGAGCCTGGGGGTTCACGGTGCGCAGCCCGTTGACGTGGGTGAAGTTCCGCCTGGGGCTCTCGGGCCCCAGCCAGTTGCGCAACGCGACCGAGCACCTGTTGTTCTGCACCCGGGGTCGGGCACCGGTGGGGTTCCGCTCCCAGCCGACCTGGTTCAACGCCCCGGTTACGGAGCACTCGCGGAAACCGGCTGAGCAGTTCGCCATCATCGAGCGGGTCAGCCCGGGGCCGTACCTGGAGTTGTTCGCTCGCCGTCGGCCGGAGTCCCGGGCCGACTGGGCGGTATGGGGCAACGAGGTCCCCTCTGATATCCGTTTGCCCGGCTATCCGGTCCCGTGTTACGCCCAGCCAGATAGTGCACCTGAATCTGAGCCCCAGACAAGTAGGGCTGACGTCACCGCGACCGCGCCAACTTCCAGGACCGGCGGGTGCCCACCGGACGTATCGGAGGGTTTGTCGTGAGCAGGCAGCGTGTGAAAGGAGCGAGGTGTCTTGAGCGACTCGAGGAGCTCCCTGTCTGGGAGTCTGCTGCGCGCCGGCGTCGGCCTGGTGTTCATCGCGATCGGGCTGAAGTGGATCGTCGAGCTGCTGCAAAGTGCCTGGATGTGGCTCGTCGGAGGGCTCGTCATCGTCGCCGCCGTGACGGGGATCGCCCGGTGGCGGCGCAGCCAGTGGTGAGGCGCCGGAGGGCTGGACCGTGAACCGCCCAAGATCCCGCCGGGGTGGGCGACCGGCGGCCTTCCGCACCGTCCGCCTGGTACCACTGCACCGTACAGGGCTGGATCACCGCGAACTGGCCCGCATCTTGCTCGCCATCATGAGCAACAGTCATGACGGCAGCGGAAATAGCTCGGTAGTTGAGGGTGCCAACAATAGCGGGTCGTCAGCCCAGTCGGACGACCTTGGCGTTACCCCAGCCAGTGAGGGCACAACCACTACATCCATAACTTCAGCCATCTCATCTGCCAGGCGGACAATGAATGAGGAGAGGCGGTTATGAGCCGAGAATCCCGAAACTCGCTGCAGTGGCGTCAACTGCATCTGGCGCTACCGATGAGCGTCGAAACTGCGACCCAGGTGGTAGAGCGGTTGGTAGTGGATGCTCATCTGGGGCATCTGGTGATGGAGGCCCGTGCTACTGGTGGACGGGTACGTTACCTTCTGGGAGCAAAGTCTCACCAGCATCTAGATGACATTATCTATCATCTGTCGCCTGGCAGCCGCACCACTACACTAACCTCCAGTCGCACCCTGGTGAATGCAGCACTACGGCTGGGAGTACGCCGGGCGAGCCTGCCGCTATCGAGCGAGCGGTTGGAAGCCGCGGCTCGGGCAGTCCTGGCTGCCATGGCCGCCGCCGGGGATGGTGAGGAGCTGGTCATCCAGGTCCACGTCGGGCGGCGTTACCAACCTTCCCTGAGCACAGGCGAGACTCCGCCAACCGGATGGCTGGATCTACTGGGGTTGCGTACTCCACCAGCAGGCAGCGAGACCACTCGACAGCGCCGCGCTCACACTGCTCGGCACCGGGCGGGAGTAGGTGTCCGCCTGGGTGTCACTGCTGCCACAGCATCAAGGCGGCGCCTGCTACTGCAGAACCTGCTAGGAGCGTTGCGGGTTGCTGAGAGCGCCGGGGCGCGCTTGCACGCCCACCCCGAAACTCCGGATCGTCTGAACCACGCCCGCCGCCCGTGGCGTTATCCGCTGACCTTGAACGCGGCGGAGATCCTGTGCCTGAACGGCTGGCCAGTCGGGCAGACCGACCTTCCCGCAACTCCGGGAGCCCATCCCCGGCACCTACCGCTGCCCGGGGCGCGGGACCGCAGTCGTGTATTCGCTACTGGCACCCAGGAGCAGAGCGATCAACGTCTGGGTATCAGTATCGGAGATGCACTGCTACACACCGTGCTGCTCGGACCGACAGGTGCCGGCAAGTCCACCGTCATGGCCAACCTCGCCTTGGCCGACATCCGTGCCGGGCGCGGGGTGCTGCTCATTGACCCCAAGACCGACCTGGTTACCGATCTACTGTCCCGCATCCCACCTGAACGACACGGGGACGTGGTCGTCATCGATCCCACCAGCCCGACGCCGGTGGGACTCAACCCGCTGGCCCCCGGTAGCCGTGGTCGGCGTCCTGAGGTAGTAACCGACACCGTGCTGGCGACCTTCAAGACACTGTTCGCTGATGCCTGGGGCGTGCGCATCGAGCAGGTCCTGACCGCAAGCCTACTAACCCTGGCTCGCACCCCGGACGCCACGCTGGTGGATCTGCCGCTGCTGCTGACCAACCCCGCCTACCGGCACCGCATTACCGCCACCGTGGCGGACCCGCTGGGCACCAGGCAGTTCTGGGACACCTACGAAGCCCTGAGCGAGGCGCAGCGCATGCAGTGGATTGCCCCGGTGCTCACCAGACTCCAGACCTTCCTGATCCGACCCCAGCTTCGCAGCACCCTGGGACAGTCCGCCCCGTCCTTCAACCTGACCGACCTGCTGACTCGCCGCCGCATCGTGTTGGTCTCTCTCAACAAGGGCGTTCTGGGCACCGAGTCCGCCCGGCTCCTGGGCAGCCTACTGATCGGACAACTGTGGCCGCTCGTCCTAGCCAGAGCCACCATACGCCCAGAGCGGCGTCACGTGGTCAGTATCTATATCGACGAGGTCCAAGACTACCTGTCTCTGCCCGGAGACCTGGCCGACGCCCTGGCCCAGGCCCGCTCCTTAGGGGTGGCATTCCACCTGGCTCACCAGTACCGCGCCCAGCTGCCACCACGCCTACGGGCCGGGATCGATGCCAACGCGCACAACAAGATCATCTTCGGCTTGTCCGCTACCGACGCCGCCGAGACTGCCCGCCTCGTCCCAGGACTGGAGGCCGCCGACTTCCAGCTGCTGCCACGATTCGGCGTCTATACCCGTACCGTCCACCGCGGGCAGGCCCAGCCCTGGGCGAGGGCCACTACTTTGCCGCTGCCTCCAGTTATCACCGACCCGGTCGAGCTGCGCGCCGCCAGCGCCAGCCACTACGGACAGGACGCCCATGAGGTCGAGGCCAGCCTCCTCAGTCGCCTCGGACTAACCCCACCAACGACACCCAACCTCACCGACGGTACCGCCACTGGTCGGGCGTCCGCAGCGCCGGGGACGGCCGTACGTCCCGGTGGTGGGCTGGTTATCGGGCGCAGACCTCGCACCAACTCACCCAAGTCAGACGCCAGCAGTCAAGAGGGGACGCTATGAACCGTCATCGTATGGGGCCATGGAGGCGACGCGTCGGTCGACGAACCGCCCGACCAGCCGCTGCAGCCGCTACGCCTATCAAACGCCGTGACTTTGCAGCCGGTGGGCGAACACGGGAGGTGACTAGCAGCCGTACTCGGCTGCTCGCCGACCGCGGGCAACACGCCACAAGGCACGAGATGTCGAGAGGAGGGGGCAGACAAACATGAGAACCGCAAGAACAACGATGACGAGCACCCCTGGACGAATAGGGAGGCAACAGCTGGCTCAGATCGCTGATCAGCTCGACACTATCGACCGCAGATTGCTGGCTCTGCTGGCTATCCACCGCTACGCCACCACCGGCCAGCTGGCTCAGATCGTGAACATCACCGGTCACTGGGCCACGGGACGCTCAGCGTTGCGGCAGACCACCCGTCGCCTGGACCGCCACCGACGTCTGGGACTGGTCGAGCACCTTCAGCGTCGTATCGGCGGGGTCCGGGCAGGCTCCACCGGCTACGTCTGGCACCTGCGCGAGCCTGGTCATCGTCTGGTCGCCCCCGAGCACGCCAACCGGCGCCGCTACGGCGAGCCCTCTCACGCCTTCCTGGCTCACACCCTGGCCATCACCGAGGTGAGGGCGGTGATCGAGCAAGCAGCTCACGACGCCGGCGGACACCTCACCCTGCTGCGCACCGAACCGGACTGCTGGCGCTCCTGGAGCGGATTGGGAGGCGCCCGCCACTGGCTCAAGCCCGACCTCGAGGCTATCACCACCACCAAGGATGGTGAACAGGACCACTGGCTGCTTGAGGTCGACCTGGCCACCGAGAATCCCGCCCGGCTCCTAGCCAAGTGCCACCACTACCAGGCCCACTTAGATACCGGCGCCCAACAAGCCCAGGACGGCTACTACCCCCAGGTCGTCTGGCTGCTCAATGAACCCCAGCGAGCAGCTCGCCTCGATGCCCAGATCCGCGCCGACCACCGCCTCACACCCGGCCTGTTCGCCATCGCCGCCAGTGCCGAGCAACTGACCAGGCTTATCCAGAAAGGTCCATAGTGCTTCCCGTGGAAGCCAGTCATCAGAGAGGGGATATATCCACCAATACGCGCCATAAGCCATCTAGTATCTTTAATTTTAGAAGCATATTCTCTGCATTGTTTCCAGTGTCGCCTATGAGTACCTTTTACAAATCAAGTGAAGCCAGGTAATTTCAACTTGACTCTTCACGCTAACTGAGCGTCAATAGAAGCAGAGGCAGGACCGTTCTGATCTCTTGCGCCAATAACTAAGAAATACCGAGGGGAGGAGCCATTTCATGCCCAGAACCACACCAACTGAACCCAACGGCGAGGGTGTCGTCATCTACATCCACGGTCAACGCTTGGCCGAAGTCACCCAGCAGGCCACTGTGCTGCGGCGCTACTGCCAGCACGCGGGATTGGAGGTCGCCACCGGGTTCCACGATCTGGAGGGCCGCACCATCGGCCTAGCCATGGCGCTACGCGCTATCGAGGAAACCGGTGTCCGCTACCTGTGCACCACCAACTGGCCGCCAGCCGCTCTGAGCGCTGAGGAGGCCTTGTCTGTCCGTGAAGTCCTGGGTCGTCACCACACCAGCCTGCTCACCATCGACGGCCAGGCTATGCAAGGGCCGCCGCACCTCGATGCGACCAATCACCAGGCCGTAGGGGACGCACCCCAACACGCCGACCTGAGCCGACCTGGCGGCACCAGCACCGAACGGAGGCCTCAATGAACCCGCCAACCGTCCCGCACACTTCGGTCGCGCCACCAACTCCTGATCCTCTGGCGGCGATGTCGGCGGCACTGACACCCAAACGCGCGGTGTCTTACATCCGAGTCTCCACCCGCGAGCAGGCCGAGCGGGCGGGCACCGAGGAGGGCTTCTCCATCCCGGCTCAGCGGGAGGCTAACAAGAAGAAGGCTGCTTCCATGGGCGCGCTGGTGGTCAAGGAGTTTGTCGACCGAGGCGAGTCGGCCCGCAGCGCCAACCGCCCCGAGCTGCAGAAGATGCTGGTCTACCTGCGCCAGGCCGGGGACGTGGACTACGTCATCGTCCACAAGCTCGACCGCCTAGCCCGCAACAGGGCTGACGACGTGGAGATCAACCGGGCCTTCGAGGAGGTCGGCGTCCGCCTGGTGTCCACGTCAGAGAACATCGACCAGACCCCCGGCGGCGTCCTGTTGCACGGCATCATGAGCTCCATCGCCGAGTTCTACTCCCGTAACCTGGCCAGCGAGGTCATCAAGGGCATGGGCGAGAAAGCCCGTAGTGGCGGCACCATCGGCAAAGCACCACTGGGCTACCGCAACGTCCGCGGCCGAGACGCCCAAGGACGCGAGATCCGCACCGTCGAGCTCGACCCCGACCGCGCACCCCTGATGCGACTGGCTTTCACCGAGTACGCCACCGGCAAGTGGACCGTCGCTGCCCTAGCCAAGCACCTGGCCGACCTCGGCCTCGACCTACCAGCCACCCCCACCAAACCGGCCAAGCCCATCACCAAGGGAAGGCTCCATACCCTGCTACGCCACCCCTACTACCGCGGTGTCGTGACCTTCCAGGGAGTCGAGTACCCCGGCCAGCACCAGGCCCTGGCCGACCCCGCCACCTGGCACAAGGTTCAGGACATCCTGAGCTCCCACCGCAACGGCGAGCGCCAGCGCATCCACAACCACCACCTCAAGACCACCGTCGTCTGCGGCCAGTGCGGCTCGCGTCTCCTGGTACAGAACGCCAAGAACGGTAGTGGGGTCGTCTATCCGTACTTCGTGTGCTCCCGTAGGCACCGCAAGCACGACTGCACCTTCCGGGCCGCGCTCATCGAGCAGGTCGAGACCCGCATGAGCGACCTCTACCACCACATCCACCTCAGCGAGCAGGACCGCCAGGCGGTCGAGCACTACCTACTGGCCGAGCTCGACCGCATCGAGACCCACAAAGCCCACGACATCCGCTCCCTGACCACCCGCCGCACCAACCTCAAGGACCAGCGCCACCAGCTGCTCCAAGCCCACTACGCCGGAGCAGTGCCCCTAGACCTGCTCAAGACCGAACAGGACCGCCTCACCCGCGAGCTAGCCGCCATCCAGCGCCGCCTCGACGGCTACCAAGCCGACGCTACTCTGGTTCGCCAGCACCTGACCCAAGCCCTCGACCTCCTCCAAGACTGCCACCGCCTCTACCAAGCAGCCCCAGACCACCTCAAGAAGCTCCTCAACACCGTCTTCTTCGACCGTGTCCTGGTCAACCCCGACACCGACGAGCACGGCAACCTCATCCTACCCGGCAGCCATCCACCACAGGACATGGAGGACGAGAGGAACAGCGGCGAGGAGCAGGAGGGCAGCAGCGAGGAAGAGCGCGGTGCCTACGATCCGTCAGCCGGGCCTTCAGTACTGGACGAGACAGACGAGATGGGGCAGGCAGAAGAGCTGGAGGACATGTCCGCGCCGGCTTCGGCGCCCATCCGCGCCTACGACCACGACAGCCAGACCCGTGCCGCTGCCTTCCTCAACCCGCCCTTCGACCAGCTGGCCAGCCCCAGCCTCCGCCAGGCCGCCCGCCAGAGCCGACCAGACCTGCAGGCCGGTGTCAGTCCGAAGAGCGACGGAGACGACACCCACCGACCAGACCCAGACGACCACGCCGATGTGTCGGTCTCACAACGAAAAACGCCCACCCTAACGGGTGAGCGCACATCGTCGGCTGAGACCGCTCTCGAGCCGAGTCCGCTTGACGCGGGTTCGTATAAGGATGTCGTGGTACCCCCACTGGGACTCGAACCCAGGACCTTGTGCTTATCAGGCACGGACGAGGTATAAGCTCGCTGCTCTAACCACTGAGCTATGGGGGCGCCTGCGACGGCGGTCGCCGCCAGCACAGCACACACTACCTCCTCGCGGGCACCACCCGGTCCGGCAGGCGGCCCCTGCGGGCAGGGGCCGGGCGCCCGTCCTACTCTGCGCGCTATGAAGCCCGCCCGCCGCGCCCTGACCGCCCAGCCCTTTCACGCGATGAGCATCGGCGCGCGGGCCCAGACCCTGGAGGCCGCCGGCCAGGACGTGGCCAAGCTGAGCCTGGGAGAGCCCTCCTTCGGCGCTCCCCCGGGCGTGCACGCGGCCATGCGTGAGGTGATGGACGGCCGGGCCCTTCCCTACACGCCGGCGGCGGGCCTGCCCGCCCTGCGCGAGGCGGTCGCGGGCTGGTACCGCCAGCGCCACGGGACCGACCTGGACCCGCGGCGGGTGCTGGTGACGGCGGGAGGATCGGCCGCCCTCGTCCTGGCGACGGCTCTGACGGTGGAGGCGGGCGACGACGTCGTCATGGCGGACCCGTGCTACCCGTGCAACCGGCAGCTGGTGGAGGCCTTCGGGGGCCGGGTGGTGCTTGCGCCCTCAAGCCCGGCCTCGCGCTACCAGCTCAGCCGCCCGCTCATGGAGGCGGTGTGGACGCCGGCGACCTCGGCCGTGCAGGTGGCGACGCCGTCGAACCCGACGGGCACGTCGATCCCTTTCGAGGAGCTGGGGGCGATCTGCGCCTCGGCCCGTGAGCGCGGGGCGTGGCGGGTGGTGGACGAGATCTACCTGGGGCTGTCGGACCCTGACGAGCAGGGACGCGTGGCGCGCACGGTCCTGGAGACGGACCCCGAGGCGCTGGTGGTGTCCTCCTTCTCGAAGTACTTCTCGATGACGGGCTGGCGGCTGGGCTGGCTGGTGGTGCCCGAGTCGCTGGTGGAGGCGGCCGAGAACCTGGCGGTGAACTTCTTCCTGTGCGCGGCGGCGCACACGCAGCAGGCGGCGCTGGCCTGCTTCACGCCAGCGGCGCTGGCCGACTGCGAGCAGCGCCGGCTCGAGCTCGTCGAACGCCGTCGGCTCGCACTTGAGGGGCTCGGGCGGCTGGGTCTTGACGTGCCGGTGGTGCCCGACGGCGCCTTCTACGTGTACTTCGACGTGTCGGCCACGGGGCTGACCTCCTGGGACTTCTGCGTGCGGGCCCTGGAGGAGGCGCGGGTGGCGCTGACGCCGGGACGCGACTTCGGGGTGGCGACGGCGGACAGCCATGTGCGCCTGTCCTACGCGGCCAGCCGGGAGGAGATCGCCCTGGGCCTGGAGCGCCTGGAGCGCTTCATGGACCGGCTGCGCCGAGGCGGACGGTGAGCCCACCCGGCCCGTGAGCCCGCCGGGCCGATGCGCCCGGCCGGCCCGTGCGGATAGTGTCGGGCGATGACGCCCAACTCGTACACCAGGTTCCTGCCGCAGGGGCTGCGCTGCGCCGCCCGGCTGACGCCCGAGTCCACGTGGTGGCAGTGGCGCCGCCACGACGTGCACCTCGCGCGTGCGCGCAGACCCGAGTCACCGGCCCGTGTCATCGTCGTCCACGGGGCGGGCGGGCACAGTGGGGCGCTGTGGCCGCTCGCCGCGCTCGTGGCCCACCGTGGTGTGGACGTGTGCGCCGTCGACCTGCCCTTGTACGGGCGTACGCGCTCACCGGATCCGGCGGCCGTGCGCTACGGGCACTGGGTGGATCTTCTGGTCGAGCTCGTCGAGGTCGAGCGCGATCACCGGCCCCTGGTGCTGTGGGGTGCGAGCATCGGCGGTCTTCTCGCCTACGAGGTCGCGGCCCGCTCGCCGCATGTGGCGGCGGTGGCGGCCACGTGCCTGCTCGACCCGGGCGACTGGCGCGCCCGCGCCCGTATGACCCGCGTGGGCGGCCTGGGGCTGTTGGGCGGGCCGTTGTCGGGCCTGGTCGCAGGCGCTGCGGCGCGCACCATGGTGCCGATGAGTGCCGTGGCGGACCTGGGGCGCATGAGCCGCGACCCCGCGCTGTCGCGCCTGTGCGCCATCGACCCGCGTGGGGGCGGCGCCCGGGTCCCGCTGGGGTTCCTGGCCTCCTACCTGCGCTTCGCCCACACCCCGCCCGAGCACAACCGCACACCGGTGACGCTGGTGCACCCGGCCCGGGACGCGTGGACGCCGCTCGACCTCAGTGCCCGGGTCCTGGCCCGGGCCGCCGGCCCGGCCACGCTGGTGGTGCTGCGCGAGTGCGGCCACTTCCCCATCGAGGACCCGGGGCTGTCGGATCTGGTCGACGTCGTCGTCGGCCTGGCGCGCGGTCAGGGCGCCGCAGTGCGCCCGAGTGCCCGCGGTCCCCAGTAAGCGCCGGCGGCACGTGCCTCGTCCCCGCCCGGCCGCCCTCCGGCGTCGGCGGCGGCGCCCGCGACCACCATCCGCCCGCAGGCGCGTGCGATCGCGGTGCTGATGCCCTCGGGCGGGCGGATATTGGTGACCAGCCCGGTCAGGTCGTGCCAGGAGCCGATGGTGTAGCTGCCGACGACGCCGAACTTCGCCGAGTCGGCGACGACGTAGGCGGCTTGGCTGGAGGCGGCGACGGTGCGTTTGATGTCGATGTCGTCGAAGGTGAAGTCCGTGGCCCCCGTTGAGGCGTCGATGCCGCCACAGGACAGGATCGCGACGTCGAAGTGCATGCGCCGCAGGAACTCGTGGGTCGCGGTGCCGGTCAGGGCGTACTCGCCGTGGCGCAGACGGCCCG
Source organism: Actinomyces sp. W5033 (assembly GCF_051303165.1). Classification (NCBI taxonomy): domain Bacteria; kingdom Bacillati; phylum Actinomycetota; class Actinomycetes; order Actinomycetales; family Actinomycetaceae; genus Actinomyces; species Actinomyces sp. W5033. Next base: position 168,799 of record NZ_JBPPGD010000003.1, read on the forward strand.
GGGCGACGATGAGGTCGATCCGGGGCGAGTCCGCGAGCGCGTCGGCAACCAGCAGGGAGGCCGTCGTGACCATGCCGGCGTAGGAGCCGGCGAGGGCGCGTGCGGCTCGTGGGCGCCTCGCGGCGCACGCGCAGGAGCTTCGCCGACGCGGGCATCGTCCTCATCGAGGACTGATCTCGTCCGCGACGGCCATGAGGTGGCGGACCGCCGCATCATGGCCGTCGTAGTGGACCCGGCCGGGCTCGAACCGACGACCGACGCGGTGTAAGCGCGTTGCTCTACCAGCTGAGCTACAGGTCCTGGGTGCGGGGTCGGCTAACCGGCTCCCGCGCCGCGGTGGGCACGTGGCGCCCTCAGCGCCTGCGGCTGGAGACGCGGATACCGCTCCAGCGCTCCCCCATGGCGGCGGCGCTGGTGGCGTGCATGCCGGCGGTGCGGGCCGCCTCCTCGACGTCCCCGGCGGGCACGGCGCCCGTGGTGCGGGCCTTGGGGGTCAGCACCCAGATGACGCCGTCGCCGTCGAGGTTGGCCTGGGCGTCCACGAGGAGGTCGGTGAGGTCGTCAACGTCACCGTCGTCGTCACGCCACCAGACGATGGCGGAGTCAGCGACGTCCTCGTAGTCCTCGTCCACGAGTCCGGTGCCGGTCTCGGTCTCGGCGGCCTGGCGCAGGGCCTGGTCGACGTCGTCGTCGTACCCGAACTCCTGGATGATGAGGCCCGAGGCGAAGCCGAAGGCCGCGCCCGCTCTGGTCGTCACTGTGTCTCTCCGATTCCTGGACCGGCGGTCCCTGGTGCGTGGCTGCGGGCGCCGCGGTCGCGGTCCCCGCCCTAAGTCCACGGCACGAGGGCACCGGTGTGCAAGTGAGGACAGGAGCGTGGACGGCCCGCACCCACCGCAGGGGGATCACCTAGGATTGTGCGCGTGCCCGACCTCACAAGCCACATGGGACTTTCTTCCCAGTCTCGACGTCTTTCGCCCTCCAGAAGGCCGTAGATTAGTAGGCACAGTCAATCGCGGCCGCGTCCGGTCGCGCCCTGAGCCACCAGGGACGACCCACAACCGACCACCACCCGAGCCACCCAGCACCGACGCGAGGAAAGAGGGAACACGTGAGCCCGACCAGCGACTCCACGCCGCTCATCGACGGCCTCCTGACCAAGGTCACCGACAACGACCCCGAGGAGACCAGGGAGTGGCGTGACTCCCTCGACGCGCTCATCGAGGAGAAGGGCGCCCCACGCGCCCGCTTCATCCTCCTGTCGATGCTCGCCGAGGCGCGCAAGAAGAACGTCAACCTGCCCACGCAGACGACGACCCCCTACGTCAACACGATCAACGTCGTGGACGAGCCCTACTTCCCCGGAGACGAGGACACCGAGCGCACCTACCGCCGCTGGCTGCGCTGGAACGCCGCCGTCATGGTCACGCGCGCCCAGCGCCCCGGCGTCGGTGTCGGCGGCCACATCTCCTCCTACGCCTCGACGGCGACGCTGTACGAGGTGGGCATGAACCACTTCTTCCGCGGCAAGGACCACCCGGGTGGCGGCGACCACGTCTTCTTCCAGGGGCACGCCTCCCCCGGCAACTACGCCCGCGCCTTCCTCGAGGGCCGCCTGAGCGAGGACGACCTCGACGGCTTCCGCCAGGAGTACTCGCACCCGGCCGCCTCCCAGGGCCGCGGCATGCCCTCCTACCCGCACCCGCGCCGCATGGACGACTTCTGGGAGTTCCCCACCGTCTCCATGGGCCTGGGCCCCGCCGAGGCGATCTACCACGCCTGGTTCGACAAGTACCTGCACGGCGCCGGCATCAAGGACACCTCCCAGCAGCGCACCTGGGCCTTCCTCGGCGACGGCGAGATGGACGAGCCCGAGTCGCGCGGCATGCTCCAGCTCGCGGCCAACCAGCAGCTCGACAACCTCACCTTCGTCGTCAACTGCAACCTCCAGCGCCTCGACGGGCCCGTGCGCGGCAACGGCAAGATCGTCCAGGAGCTCGAGGCCTTCTTCCGGGGCGCGGGCTGGAACGTCATCAAGGTGATGTGGGGCCGCGGCTGGGACCAGCTCTTCGCCGCTGACAAGGACCATGCCCTCGAGCACCTCATGATGGAGACCCTCGACGGCGACTTCCAGTCCTTCAAGGCCAACGACGGCGCCTACGTGCGTGAGCACTTCTTCAACCGCGACCCGCGCACCGCCGAGCTCGTCAAGGACTGGACCGACGACGAGATCTGGGCCCTGCAGCGCGGCGGCAACGACTTCCGCAAGGTCTACGCCGCCTACAAGGCCGCCACCGAGCACAAGGGCCAGCCGACGGTCATCCTCGCGCACACCGTCAAGGGCTACCTGCTCGGCTCACACTTCGCCGGCCGCAACGCCACCCACCAGATGAAGAAGCTGACGCTGGACGACCTCAAGGGCCTGCGCGACCGCCTGCACATCCCCATCACGGACGAGCAGCTCGAGGCCAACCCGAAGATGCCGCCGTACTACCGTCCGGCCGACGACGACCCGGCGCTGCTGTACATGCTCGAGCGCCGCCGCCAGCTCGGCGGGTTCGTGCCCGAGCGCCGTGACAACGGCAAGGTCCTCGACCTGCCGGGGGACAAGGCCTACGACGTCCTCAAGGGTGGCTCGGGCAAGCGCGAGGTAGCCTCGACGATGGCCTTCGTCCAGCTGCTCAAGGAGCTCGTCAAGGACAAGGGCATCGGTCGGCGCATCGTGCCGATCGTCCCCGACGAGTCGCGCACCTTCGGCCTGGAGTCCCTGTTCCCGACGAAGAAGATCTACAACACCCTCGGCCAGAACTACACGCCGGTGGACGCCGAGATGATGCTGTCCTACCGCGAGTCCACCTCCGGCCAGCTCATGCACACCGGCATCAACGAGGCCGGCTCCGCCGCCGTCTTCCAGGTCGCGGGCACCAGCTACGCCACCCACGGCGAGCCGATGATCCCCGTCTACATCCTGTACTCGATGTTCGGCTTCCAGCGCACGGCGGACCAGTTCTGGGCCGCGGGCGACCAGCTCGCCCGAGGCTTCCTCATCGGCGCCACCGCGGGCCGCACGACCCTCCAGGGCGAGGGCACCCAGCACATGGACGGCCACTCGCCGCTCATCGCCTGGACCAACGAGGCCTTCGCCGCCTACGACCCGGCCTACGCCTACGAGATCCGCCACATCGTGCGCGACGGGCTCCAGCGCTGGTACGGCCCGGACGAGACCCGCAACCGCAACATCATGTACTACCTCACGGTGTACAACGAGCCGATCCACCAGCCGGCCGAGCCCGAGGACGTGGACGTCGAGGGCATCATCAAGGGCATCCACCAGATCGCCAGCGCCCCTGCCGGAGACGGCCCCGAGGTCCAGCTCCTGGCCTCGGGCATCGCGGTGCCGTGGATCATGGAGGCCCGTGACATGCTGGCCGAGCAGTGGGGCGTGCGCGCCAGCGTCTGGTCCGTCACCTCCTGGGGCGAGCTGCGCCGCGAGGCCCTGGAGGTCGAGCGGCACAACTTCCTCAACCCCGAGGACCAGCGGGTGCCGTACCTCACGCGCACGCTGGGAGTCGGCCACGGCCCCGTCATCGCCACAAGCGACTACGACCACGCCGTGCAGGACCTCATCCGCCCGTGGGTGCCCGGCTCCTACCACGTGCTGGGTGCGGACGGCTTCGGCTTCTCCGACACCCGCAAGGCGGCCCGCCGCCACTACCTCATCGACTCGGCCTCCGTCGTCACCAAGGCGCTGCAGGCCCTGGCGCGGGAGGGCAAGGTGGACGCTTCCGTGGTCTCCCAGGCGATCGCCCGCTACGACCTGACCAACGTCAACGCCGGCACCTCCGGCTCCGACGCCGGCGACGCCTGATCCGGGCGGCACCGCCCGAGGACGCGCTCAGGGGCCCGGACCGGCCGCGTGCCGGTCCGGGCCCCTGGCCGTCCCGTCCCTCGGGTGCCCAGTCCCCTCCCGGGGGCTCAGCTCCTGACCTCGGCGGCGGGCACCGACGGGTCGGAGCCCGAGTAGTAGCGGGCGTCGCGGTAGTGGGGGTGCAGCAGGTTCTCCGGGCTCAGCAGCTCGTCCAGCGTCCGCTCGTCCAGCAGCCCCATCTCAAGGACCACCTCGCGCACGCTGCGGCCGCTGCGGGCGCACTCGCGCCCCACGAGGTCGCCGTTGCGGTGGCCGATGACCTCGTTGAGGTAGGTGACGATCCCGATGGAGGACAGCACGTGGCGCCGGCAGACCTCCTCGTTGGCCTCGATCCCGATGACGCACAGCTCGCGCAGGGTACGCATCGCGTTGGTCAGCAGACGGATGGACTCCAGGCTCGTCTGCCCGATGACCGGCTCCATGACGTTGAGCTGGAGCTGGCCGGCCTCGGCGGCGAAGGTGAGGGCGACGTCGTTGCCGATGACCTTGAAGCACACCTGGTTGACGACCTCGGGAATGACCGGGTTGACCTTGGCCGGCATGATCGAGGATCCCGCCGCCCGCTCGGGCAGGCGGATCTCGCCGAGCCCCGCGCGCGGCCCCGAGGACAGCAGCCGCAGGTCGTTGCAGATCTTGGAGAGCTTGACGGCCAGGCGCTTGATCGCGGCGTGCATGGACACGTAGGCGCCCGTGTCGCTCGTGGCCTCCATGAGGTTGGCGGCGCCCTGGACGGGCAGGCCGGTGATCTGCCTGAGGTGACGCACCGCGGTCTGCGGGTAGGAGGGAGGGGTGTTGAGCCCGGTGCCGATGGCCGTGGCCCCCAGGTTGACCTCCAGCAGCAGCGCCGAGTTGTTGCGCAGGCGCACCACCTCCTCCTGAAGCAGGACGGCGAAGGCCTCGAACTCCTGGCCCAGGCTCATGGGCACGGCGTCCTGGAGCTGGGTGCGGCCCATCTTGAGCACGTCCTTGAGCTGCAGGCCCTTGGAGTGGAAGGCGTCGATGAGCCTGAGGAGCTCGGCGACCAGCTCCTCGACGCGCGCGTAGAGCCCCAGCCGGAAGCCGGAGGGGTAGGCGTCGTTGGTTGACTGGGACTTGTTGACGTGGTCGTTGGGGTTGACGACGTCGTAGCGACCCTTGGCGTAGCCCAGGTGCTCCAGGGCGAGGTTGGCGATGACCTCGTTGGTGTTCATGTTGATGCTGGTGCCGGCGCCGCCCTGGAACACGTCGATGGGGAACTGGTCCATGCAGCGGCCGGCCTGGAGCACCTGGTCGCAGGCCCACACGATGGCGTCGGCGATCTCACCGCTGAGGGTGCCGAGCTCCCGGTTGGCCAGCGCCGCCGCCTTCTTGACCTGGACCATGCCGCGCACGACGGCCGGCTCCTCACCGACCGTGCTGCCGGAGATCCTGTAGTTCTCACAGGCACGCAGCGTGTGGATCCCCCAGTAGGCCTCCAGAGGGACCTGCCGCTGGCCGAGCAGGTCCTCCTCGGTACGAGTGGCCTGAGACATCGTCGTCCCTCCTGTCCGCGCCCGCGGCGCGCGTCATCGACTCGGTGCGGCCCGTGCACGGGCGGCGCCGGCAAGCCTATCGGCTTGCAGCCACCAGGGCCGGGTTGTGGCATTCCTACAAGGCTGCTGTCTACGATGTCGGCATGAACGAGCTGAGCCTGCCCGCGGTGGCGGCCCTGCGCCGGGCGCAGGACCCGATCATCGAGCACTCCATCGACCGCATCAGTTCCGCCCACCCCTGGTACCGCACCCTGCCGGAGGCCCAGCGCCGCCAGATCGAGAAGGTCGCGCGCCTGGGCGTGACGATGTTCGTGGACATGGTCGAGACCCCGCAGACCGCCGTCGCCCCCTCCCAGATCTTCTCCGACGCCCCCGCCGCCCTGACCGGCACGATCACCCTGGAGCAGACGCTCGCGCTCGTGCGCACCGTGCTCGACGTCGTCGTCGAGGAGGCGCCGCAGGCCGTGCCCGAGGACATGCAGGACCGGGTGACGATCCTCGTGCTCACCTTCGGGCGCGACGTCGGCTTCGCCGCCGCCGAGGTCTACGCGCGTGCTGCCGAGGCACGTGGCGCCTGGGACGCGCGCCTGGAGTCGGTGGCGGTGGACGCCATGCTCCACGACTCCCCCGAGGACGCCGCCACCCGGGCCGGCTCCGCCGGCTGGTCCGGGACCGGCCCCGTCCTCGCCGTCGCCGCCAGGGCGGTGCTCGACGCCCTGGCAGTCTCCCGCCTGCGGCACCACTGCCGCCAGGTCACCTCCGACTGCCTCGTGTCCGTGCGGGGCGAGTCCGTCATCATCATCCTGGGCGGCTCGGTGTCCTCCCAGGTCCCCGGTGAGACGCCCGAGCGGGCCCTGGACCGCGTCGCCGTCCAGGTGGCCGAGCGGCTGGGCGGTGCTGCCGTCATCGGTCCCGTCGTCGCGGGCGTGGCCCAGGCAGGGCGCTCGCTGCGCTCTGCGCTGGCGGGCCTCAGCGCCCGGGCGGGGTGGGCCCAGGCACCCAACCCCGTCCACGCCGACGACCTCCTGCCCGAGCGGCTGCTCAACGGTGACGAGCTCGCCGTCGAGCAGATCTCCGCCCTCGTCGGCGCGCCCCTGCACGCCATGGGCGAGCCCTTCGAGGAGACGGTCGCGACCTACCTCGCCCTGGGAGGCAGCCTCGAGGCGACGGCGAGGGCCCTGTTCGTGCACGCCAACACGGTGCGCTACCGCCTGGGACGGGTCGCCGAGCAGGTCGGCTGGGACGCCACCGACGCCCGTGACGGCCTCATGCTCCACATGGCGGTCATCATCGGACGGCTGGCGGCACGGCGGGAGGACTGAGGGTGCGCGCCATCCTGTGCCCGGGGCAGGGCGCGAGCCTGCAGACGCTGCTGCCCGGGCTCACCCCCAGCGCCCCGCCACCCGAGCAGGCCGGGTCGGCCGCGCTGTCGCGGGCCATGGACCAGCTCGTAAGCGACGTGGGCTGCGTCTGCGGCCTCGACCTGAGCGCGCTGGTGGGCCAGCGTGCCGGCAGCCCCGACGACGAGCCGCTCGGCACGCACGTGGCTCAGCCGCTCACCGTCCTCGTGTCACTGCTGAGCGCGCTGCGCGCGGGGCTGCTCCTTCCGGCTGCGAGCACGCAGGTGGCCGTTGCCGGAGCGCAGCCGGCAACCGTGGTCGCCGGCCACTCGCTGGGATCCGTCACCGCCCTCGCCCTGGCGGGCGCGCTCAGCCCGCTCGAGGCGGTGAGGCTGGCATCCGTGCGAGGCCGGGCGATGGAGTCCTGCTGCACCGCCGCTGACGGCACCCGCCGGGGCTCGATGACCGCCGTCGTCGGCGGGGAGCGTCAGGCCGTGCTCGCCGAGATCGCCTCCGCGGGGCTCACCGTGGCCAATGTCAACGGCGCGCAGCAGGTCGTCGCCTCCGGGCCCCTCGAGGCCCTGGCGCGCCTGCGGCCGCCCGCCCGCGCCCGGCTCGTGCCCCTCGAGGTCGCCGGCCCTTTCCACAGCCCCGCGATGGCGGGGGCGGCGCCGGCGCTGGCGCAGGAGGTCAGCCACCTGCCTGAGCGTGCCCTGCAGCGGACTGTTGTGGACGACGCGACCGGTGCGCTGCACCCGGCCGGGACCTCCTCACGCGCGCTGCTCGAGGCGCTGGCGGGCAAGCTGACGGCACCCGTGCGCTGGGACCTCGTCCAGGAGCGGCTGCTCGCCCTGGGCACCGATCAGGCCGTGGTGCTGGCCCCTGCCGCGGCCCTGGCCGGCCTGGCCCGGCGGGGGCTGCCGGGGGCTGCGGTCACACGGCTGGGCTGAGGGCGCGGGCGGTCACGCGCACCGCCGACGATGAGGGACAATCGTCCCGGACCGGGCGCACCGCCCGACGCGCCGGGCCCCGGGCACGGCGTCCAGCCCCTGCCGGGCCCTCACGGGCCCGCCCAGCCGAAGGAGCCACCATGGCAGATGAGACCAGCACCGACGTCCTCAGCGCCGTCCTCGAGTTCACCGCGCAGGAGGCCGGAGTGGACGTGAGCGAGGTGAGTGAGGCCTCCCGCTTCGCCGACGACCTCGACATCGACTCTCTGGGCCTGCTCACCATCGCCACCCAGGTCGAGGAGCGCTTCGGCGTCACGCTGGACGACTCGCTCATCCCGACCCTGCCCACGGTCGGCTCCCTCGTCGCGCTCGTCGTCTCCCTCAAGGGCTGAGGCCGGGGTGATCGACGCCGCCACGCTGGCACCGCGCACCGCGGTCGTCACCGGTCTGGGGACCACGAACCCGCTCGCGGGCGATGTCACCGGAACCTGGCAGGCGCTGCGCGCCTCGCGCAGCGCCGTGCGCGCCATCGACGAGGACTGGGCCGAGGCCCTCGCCCTTCCCGTCAGGGTCGCGGCACCGCTTGCCGTCGAGCCCGCCACCGTGCTCACGCCGCGCGAGCTGCGCCGTCTGGACCGAGCCAGCCAGTGCGCGCTGCTGGCCGCACGCGAGGCCTGGGCGCAGGCCGGTGGCGAGGCCCTGGCGGCACGTGCCGGTGCCGAGCGCCTGGCGGTGTCGCTGTCGCCCGGCATGGGGCCGGTGCTCTCGGTCATGGAGGCCTGGGACACCCTGAGGCAGCGCGGCCCGCGGCGGGTCCTGCCGACGGCGGTGCCCGCCCTCATGCCCAATGCTCCCGCCGCCACGGTCGGTATCGAGCTGGGGGCCAGGGCCGGCATCCACGCGCCCGTGTCAGCCTGCGCCTCGGGGGCTGAGGCGATCGCCTACGCAGCGGACCTCATTGCCCTGGACCGGGCCGACGTCGTCGTCGCCGGCGGCACGGACGCGGCCCTGCACCCCATGACGGTGGCGGCCTTCGCGGCGATGAGGGCCCTGTCGACGCGGAACGACGACCCGGCGACGGCGTCACGGCCCTTCGCCGCGGACCGCGATGGCTTCGTCCTGGGCGAGGGGGCGGGCGTGCTCGTCCTCGAGGCGGCCGGGCACGCCGCCGCGCGCGGTGCCAGGGTCCTGGCGGTGCTCGCGGGTGCCGGGGTGAGCGCTGACGCCTACGACGTCGCCCGGCCCGAGCCCAGCGGCGCCCAGCAGGAGCGGGCCCTGCGCCTGGCCCTGGAGCGCGGCGGTATCAACCCGGCCGAGGTGGGGCACGTCAACGCCCACGCGACCTCGACGCCTGCCGGCGACGTGGTCGAGGCCCAGGTCCTGTCCCGCACGGTCCCGTCCGCCGCGGTCTCTGCCACGAAGTCCGCCACCGGGCACCTGCTGGGCGGTGCGGGAGGCCTCGAGGCGGTCCTCGCCGTCATGGCGCTGGTCGAGGGGTGGCTGCCGCCGACGCTGCTGCCGGGGGGGATCGACCCGCAGGTCGTGGCCACGGGTCTGGACGTCGTGGGTCCCGGCGGCCGCCAGGCGCCCGGGGTGCGGGTGGCAGTGAGCACGTCCTTCGGCTTCGGCGGCCACGACGTGGCCCTGGCCTTCACGGCCTGAGCCGGGAGGCCGCCTGCCCAGTGTCCTCGCGGCAGGTGGATCAGCCGACCCGGTGGAGCCAGCGCACGGGGGCCCCCGCCCCGGCGTAGCGGAAGGGCTCGAGCTCGTCGTCCCAGGCCTGGCCGAGTGCGAGGTCGAGCTCGCGGCGCATGACGGCGGGCTCGTCGGCGTGCAGGAGGGCGGCGCGCACACGGTCCTCGGGGACGACGACGTTGCCGTGCGCGTCCGTCTGGGCGTGGAAGATGCCGAGGTCGGGGGTGTGGGACCAGCGTCCGCCGTCGGTACCGGGCGAGGCCTCCTCCGTCACCTCGTAGCGCAGGTTCGCCCAACCGCGCAGGGCGCTGGTCAGGCGCGCCCCGGTGCCGACCTGCCCGACCCAGCTGGCCTCGGCCCGCATCATGCCGGGCGCCGCGGGCTGCTCGGTCCAGTCCAGGTGCACCCGGGCACCCAGCGCCTCGGCGGCGGCCCACTCGACGTGCGGGCACAGCGCGCGGGGTGCGGAGTGCACGAAAAGGACACCGCGGGTGTAAGCACCGTTCACGACGGATCGCCTCCTGTGGTTCGAGAGTCGTCTTCCCCAACGTCCTCGAGCCGGACCAGCGGTCCTCATGACGCACGCGGCGTGCGCCACCAGTATGACGTGGGCGGGCGCACCGGTCCACCCGGCACGCCCGCCCACGCAGCCGTCCCGGGCGGGGACGGCGCCGCGTGCGCCTTACAGCCCCTTGGCCCGCAGGTCCCTCATCGCCTGGGCGCGGTGGCGTCGGTCCAGGCGGTCGAGGTAGAGGTGGCCGTCGAGGTGGTCGCACTCGTGCTGGATGCAGCGGCCCATGAGCTCCTCCCCCTCGACGACGACCTCCTTGCCGTCCAGGTCGGTGCCGACGGCCCGCGCGTACCAGGCGCGCTTGGTCGGGTACCACAGGTCCGGCACGGACAGGCAGCCCTCGTCGCCGTCCTGGTACTCATCGAAGTCGAGCTCCTGGATGCGGGGGTTGAGGATGTAGCCGATCTCGCCGTCGATGTTCCAGGAGAAGGCGCGCAGGCTCACGCCGATCTGGTTGGCGGCCAGGCCCGCGCGGCCCTCGGCGTCGACGTTCTCGAGCAGGTCCTCGACGAGCTGCTTGACGGAGCCGTCGATGTCAGTGATCCAGTCGCACTGCGTGCGCAGGACGGGGTCGCCGATGATGCGGATGTCGCGATGTGCCATGGGGACATCCTCGCACGTGCGCCCCGGGAGCACGCCGGGCGCCGGTAGCCTGTGCGCGTGCCCGCACCCCGTCTGCCCCGTCTGCTGCCCTCACGCAGGGCTCGTGCCACCGCCGTCCCACCGCAGGCGGCCATGAGGGCCCTGCCCCGGGGCACACGCGTGCTGGGAGCGGTGCCGGCCAGCGAGCAGGGCTCCTGCTGGCTGGTGGCGACCCCGGCCGCGCTCCTGGCCGTCGGCACCACCGACGCCGCAGCCGCCCCGCTGCCCGCCCGCCTGACCTGGGACCGCCTGACCCGCGGCTCCTGGGACGCCCAGGAGCGCGTGCTCACCCTGCGCCTGCTCGGCGAGGGCGCCGACCGGCGGGTGCCGGTGCCGCCGGTGCTGCGCTACGAGGTGGGGGCGGATGCGCACGGCACCCTCGAGGAGGTGCGCGACGTGGACGAGGCACCCTTCCTGCGGGCCCTGCGCGAGCGGGTCGAGGCCACGATCGTCCACCACGTGTCCACCACCCTGCCCAGTGGGGTGCGGCTGACGGCCTCGGTGCGCCGGGCGCCAGACAGCGGGCTGTACACCGTCCTGGAGCCGCAGGCACAGGCCGAGGGCGTGGCGGCCTTCCCGCAGGAGGTCACCGAGCTCCTGCGCCGCGTGAACGACGGTGTGGGGCTGCCCACACAGATTGATTCTCGCGGGATTCCGCCGTTGCGGTGAGCTCGGACGATTCGACGCCCACGGGCGCGGTTGCTAGAGTTCTACCCGCGCCCAGCGCGATTCCCGCGTAGCTCAATGGCAGAGCACTCGACTGTTAATCGAACGGTTGCTGGTTCGAGTCCAGCCGCGGGAGCCCTTCGAGGCCCTCACCCTTCCGGGTGGGGGCCTCACTCTGTGCGGGACGCCCCAGCCCCACCGGCCGGGGCGTTTTCCGTGCCCGGGGACCACTGGTCGCCCGGCCCCGGCTGAGGCAGGGCCCACGGTGCCAGGGCCCACAGCGTTGTCACCCGCCGTCGGCGCCCTCACGCCCGCTCCTGCCGGCTCAGGCCTTTGCACTCAGCTGGATGCGCCGGTTCTCCAGGCCGACGATCTCCTCGAAGACCTCACGGTAGCCCTCGTCCTCGGGCGACATGCGCCGCTGGCGCCCGCGCAGCTCGGTCAGGCGCCGGTTGACGTCCATACGGGCCAGGGAGGTGATGACCTCGCGCGCGTAACGCTCGACGGAGGGCCCGTCCACCACCCCGTTGGCGTCGCGGCGCAGGGCCAGGGGCAGCTCGACCACCGCCAGCGCGGTCAGGGCCCGGTCCACCTCGGGGGCCGCCCCCAGCCGGACCTGCGCGACCCAGCGGCTCACGGCCGTGCGCTCGACCGCCTCACGTCCAGCCCCGCCCGCGGTGAGCGCCTGGACCTCCTGCTCGGCACGGTCCACTCCCCCTCCAGCCTCCAGGGCCTCGAACACCGCGCGGTGCACCGGGGTGACGAAGGCTGCGGGCGCGATGGCGTCCGCGCCCGCCCGCGAGCACACCAGCGGCATCTGGACCATGACGGCCAGGACCTGGCGCTCGAGCGCCGTGACGCTGTCCTGGGCGGGGGGGAGGGCGGGACCCGGCCCGCTGCCGGGGCCGGGGTGGTCCTCCTGGGGCGCGGGGCCGCCTCCGCGGCGCTCGGCAGCCTGGACGGCGCCCCGGACCTCGTTCTCGGGCAGGGCGAGCCAGCCGGCAAGCCTGCGGGTGTACTCACGGCGCAGCGCCCGGTCGCGGATGCCGGCGACCACCGGGGCGGCGGTACGCAGGCCCCGCACGCGCCCCTCGGCCGTCTCGAGGTCCACCGAGGCCAGCGAGGTGCGGATGACGAACTCGAACAGGGGCTTGCGCCGCTCAAGCAGGCGCGCGATGCCGTCGGCGCCCTCCTGCAGGCGCACGTCGCACGGGTCCAGGCCGTTGGGGTCAACGGCGACGAAGGTCTGGGCGGCGAAGTGCTGGTCCTCGCCGTAGGCCCGCAGGGCGGCCTTGCGCCCCGCGGCGTCGCCGTCGAAGGTGAAGATGACCTCCCCGCCGCGCACCCGGTTGCCCATGAGGACCCCCGCGGAGGGGTCGGCGGCGTCGCCCAGCAGGCGGCGCACGATGCGCACGTGGTCCTCGCCGAAGGCGGTCCCACAGGTGGCGACGGCGCACTCGACACCGGACAGGTGGGCGGCCATGACATCCGTGTAACCCTCGACGACGACGACGCGCCGGTCCCGGGCGATGCTCCTCTTGGCCAGGTCCAGGCCGTAGAGGACCTGGCTCTTGTGGTAGACGGCGGTCTCCGGGGTGTTGAGGTACTTCGGGACGCTCGGGTCCTCATCGGACAGGCGCCGGCCGCCGAAGCCGACGGTGGCGCCGGTGACGTCGCGGATGGGCCACATCACGCGGTCGCGGAAGCGGTCGTAGACACGCCCGCCTCCCGCCCCGCCCTGGCCGCACAGGCCGGAGGCCACGAGCTCCTTCTCGGTGAAGCCCTTCGCACGCAGGTGCTGGGCGAGGCCGTCCCAGCCGGCGGGGGCGTAGCCGACACCGAAGTGCGCCAGGGCCGCGGTGTCGAAGCCGCGCCCGAACAGGAACCTGCCGGCGTCGGCGGCAGCCGGGTTGGAGGGACTGAGCTGGGCGCGGAACCACTCCTCGGCGACGCGGTTGGCCTCGAGCAGGCGCTGGCGCGTGCCGGGCTCGACGGCGCGCCGGACCTGGCCGCCGCCTTCCTCGTAGCGCAGCTGGACACCGACGCGCCCGGCCAGGTACTCGACGGCCTCGGAAAAGCCCAGGTGGTGGATCCTCTGGACGAAGGTGATGACGTCGCCGCCCTCACCGCAGCCGAAGCAGTGCCACAGGCCCTGCTGGGGCCGGACGTGGAAGGAGGGGGTGCGCTCGTCGTGGAAGGGGCACAGCCCCTTGAGGGAGCCGACGCCGCCGCTCTTGAGCGTGACGTGCTCGCCGACGACGTCCTCGATCCTGGCGCGCTCGCGCACGGCATCGATGTCCTCGCGCTTGATGAGTCCCGCCATGCGCCCATCCTAGACGGGTGCGCCCAGGCGCCGCCCGGGGCCCTGGGGGCTGTGGACGGTGCTCAGAGCTCGGAGAGCATGCCGCACAGGCGGGCGTGCCACTGGCGTGCGGAGGTGTCGGTCAGGGAGGCGATCTGGTCAACGACGGCGCGCAGGCGCCCGGCGTCGTCGTCAGCCTCGCGCCAGGCGTGGGCGAAGACGGGCTCGAGGTGGCGGTCGCCCGACTCGATGAGGGCGTCGGCGAGGTCGAACAGCTCGGTGCGCTGGCGCAGGTAGACCGGCTCGTGCTCGCGCGGCGCCATGACGTAGCGCACGGCCGCGCCCTTGAGCACGAGGATCTCGTCGGCCGTGTCCTGCGGGACGACGAGGTCCGCGTCGTAGCGTGACAGGGGGCCGTCACCGAAGGCCTGCCGCGTGGCCACGGCGACAGCGGAGACAAAGCGGCCGATGAGCTGGCTCGTGAGGTTCTTGAGCGCTGCCGCGTCGCGGGGCGAGCCGGTGTAGGAGCGGAGCCACAAGCCGGTGCCGGTCAGGCGCTCCCAGGCTGCGGCGAGACGGTCGGCGCTGGCGGCCGGCCCGTACCAGTCCCGGGTCGCGGTGATGACGGCCTGCGCCTCGGCCTCGGCCGTGACGGCCCCGGGGTCCATGCGCCCCAGGGCGATGGCGTCCTCGACGTCGTGCACGGAGTAACCGACGTCGTCGGACAGGTCCATCACCTGCGCCTCGAGGCAGCGGCGGTGGGCGGGGGCGCCCTGCCTCATCCAGGTGAAGACGGGCATGTCGTCGTCGTAGCAGCCGTACTTGCGCGCGCTCACGCCCTCGGGCCCGCCCGGTCCCCCGCCCCGGGGCCACGGGTACTTCGCGATGGCGTCCAGGCTCGCCCGGGTGAGGTTGAGGCCGACGCTGCGGCCCTGGGCGTCGAGGCTCTTGGGCTCGAGGCGGGTGACCAGCCTCATGGTCTGGGCGTTGCCCTCGAAGCCGCCGATGGAGGCGGCGACGACGTCGAGGGCCTTCTCCCCGTTGTGCCCGTAGGGCGGGTGGCCCAGGTCGTGGGCGAGGCAGGCGGTGTCAACGACGTCGGGGTCGCAGCCCAGCGCCTGGCCGATCGCCCGGCCCACCTGGGCCACCTCGAGAGAGTGCGTCAGGCGGGTGCGCACGAAGTCGTCGCTCGAGGGCCCCAGGACCTGGGTCTTGGCGCCGAGGCGGCGCAGGCCCGAGGAGTGAAGCACCCGGGCGCGGTCGCGCTCGAAGGGGGTGCGCTGCGGGTTCTTGGCGGGCTCGGGGACGTAGCGCTCGACGTCGTGGCCCCGGTAGCCGACGAGGTCACCGGCGTCCTCATTGCTGGCGAGGGCACCTGCGGGCTCAGGTATTGACATGCGTCCAAGCCTACGCAGGGGCACGCTACTATGACGGTGGGGTTCCCCGGATGCCCTCAGGCAGCCGGTCCCGTCGGTGTCCGGACCCGGCGGCCAAGGGACCCGGCTGCGGGCTACGGCCCGGAGAGAAGGGAGCGGCTCGCGTGACGACCACGACGACTCTCGTCCACCGCGTGCAGAACGGTCCGCTGGAGTGGTGGCGCAAGGCCCTCGTGTACGAGATCGTCTCCCCCGAGCTGGGCGCCGAGGACCTGGAGCAGATGCACGGGGTGCTCGACCACGTGCGCTCGCTCGGCTTCGACACCGTCCTCATGCGGCCGAGCCTGGTGGACGTGCCCGCCGGCTCCTCGGCGCTGGCGGCCCTGGCGCAGGCGGCCCATGAGCGCGGGCTGCGCCTGCTGCTGCGCATCTCGGGGGCGCTGGGGCCGGTGACGGGCCCGCACGCCGGTGAGGAGCGGCGCATCGTCGTCGGCCGCGAGCGCGAGGGCGACGGCCTGCTCGAGCGGGCGGAGGCCTTCCTCGCTGCGGGCGCGGACGGGATCGACCTGGGCATCATCATGCCCCCGGAGGTGGCCGAGGACACCGACCTGCTCCAGCTGACCGAGCACCTCAACGTCCTGCACGGCCTGCTGGCCTCCTACACGGAGGACGGGGTGCTGGGGGCGGACGTCTCCGCGGACTACCCCGAGACCTGGCATCACCACTTCCAGGAGGACTGGCTGCACCACCTGCGCGATGACGCGCTCATGCTCGTGCGCTGGGACGCCGGCTCGATGACCCGCCGTCTCACCCGCTCCCTGGCCGAGCACGACCGCTTCGGTGCCCCGCCCGTGTGGCGGTGCCTGCCCGGGCACGTCCTGGACGCCTCCACGGACCCCGGCGACGGACGGCGCTGGTTCACCCCGCCCGGGGTGCGTGAGCGCCGGGCGCTGGCCCTCCAGGCGCTGCTGCTGGCGCTGCCGGGCTCGGTGTACCTGCGCCAGGGTGACGAGGTCTCGCTGCCGGACGTGCTCCGGCCCTCCTCGCCGCGGGAGGTCCAGGACCTCGTCAACGAGCACGCGGCCACGCAGGGAGCCCTGTTCGGCTCGCCCCTGGCAACGGTGCGCCACGCGACGTGGCTGCGCGGTCAGCGCCGTCTGGCCTCCGCCCCCCTCGCCTTCGTCACGGGCCTGGACTGGTGCGCCCGGCAGGCCCTCACGATGCTCGTGAGGGACGTGCTCGTGCTGGTCAACACGACGGCGGATCCGGTGCTCCTGCCGGAGCACGCCGAGGTGCTGCTGTCCTCGCAGGGGCTGGGCCAGGCGGACGGCAGGGTCGTGGTGCCGCCGACGACGACGGTGTGGCTGGACGCGGCAACCGTCGCCTGAGCCGGGGCGCGTGACGGCCGCAACCCCGGCGTGTAGGCTGCTCATACCCTTGCAGGGTGCAGGTCTTGCACAGCGACGTTACATTGTTTGCACTGCAGGACCTTCCCCCATCTCTGATTCGAAGGAGAATCACGGTGTCACTCAACCGCAGGTCTTTCCTGTCCCTCACGGCCATCGCCGCCACCCTCACCGCCGCAGCCGCCTGCTCCGGCGGCTCCGACAGCTCCAGCACCTCGGCAGGGGCCGACTCCACCGGGGCTGCTGCCTCCGACGGCGCCCTCGTGCGCGACCCCGACGCCGACCTGGTCATCTGGGCCGACGAGAAGAAGGCCAACTCCCTGCGGGCGGCCGCCACCGCGTGGGGTCAGGCGCAGGGCATCACCGTGGCCGTGCAGACCGTGGCCAACGAGCTGCAGTCCACCTTCATCACCGCCAACCAGGCCGGCAACGGCCCCGACGTCGTCATGGGCGCCCACGACTGGATCGGCAACCTGGTCCAGAACAGCTCCATCTCCCCGGTCACGCTGTCCGAGGCGGCCAAGGCCAACATCGCCCAGGTCGGCCTCAACGCCGTCGCCTACGACGGCCAGACCTACGCGGTGCCCTACGCCGTGGAGACCCTGGCCCTGTTCGTCAACAAGGGCCTGACCTCCGTCACCGCCCCCGCCACCATCGAGGAGCTCGTGGCGGCCGGCCAGGCGGCGGGCACCGACGCCGTCCTGTCGCTGCCCGTCGGCGAGGCCGGCGACGCCTACCACATGCAGCCCCTGTACACCTCCGGCGGTGGCTACCTCTTCGGCAAGAACGCCGACGGCTCCCTCAACCCGCAGGACCTGGGCGTCGGCGCCGAGGGCTCCCTGGCAGCCGCCGCCAAGATCGGCGAGCTCGGGGCCGCAGGCGTGCTGAGGACCTCCATCACCGGCGACAACGCGATCTCCCTGTTCACCGAGGGCAAGGCGCCGTACCTGGTCTCCGGCCCCTGGGCCCTGGCCGACGTCGTCAAGGCCGGCATCGACTACGAGATCACCCGCATCCCCGGTTTCGAGGGGATGAGCGAGGCCCACCCCTTCGCGGGCGTCAACGCCTTCTACGTCGCCTCCAAGGGCAAGAACGCGGCCTTCGCCCAGACCTTCGTCACCGATGTCCTCAAGGACACGACCATCACCCGCGCCATGTTCGACCTCAACCAGCTGCCACCGGTCCAGAAGGACCTGGCCGAGGAGCTCAGGGTCAGCAACCCTGACATGGTCACCTTCGCCACCCTGGCCAGCGACAACGCCGACCCGATGCCCTCCATCCCCGAGATGTCGGAGATCTGGTCCCCGCTGGGCAAGGCCGAGGCCAACATCGTCGGCGGCTCCGACCCCGTCAGCACCATGACGAGTGCTGGCGAGCAGATCAAGGCAGCCATCGCGGGCTGAGCCCCGCGGCGTCGGGGCCGGTGCGCGCACGCACCGGCCCCGGCCTTCCTGCGTCCCGACCGGGCCGTGCCCACGGCCCGGAACCTGCCCTGCGCCCGCGAGCGGGCACCCCTCCCTGACCATCGATGCCGCTGCGTGCCCGCGCCGACGGCACGGAAAGGAACAGACAATGTCGTCCGCCCTCACCAACGCGAGCGGCCCGAAGGAGAGGACCTCGACGATCCGTTCGCTGCTCGGTCGCGTCCTCGTCCTCGGGGCCGCCCTCTCCGTGGCGATCTACCTCGTCCCCCTGCTCATCCAGTTCCAGATGTGGATGTGGCTCACCGTCGTCGTCCTGGCCACGCTCGCGATCTTCGCCCTGTACTCCACCAAGCGCTTCGTCCCCGCCAAGTACGTCTTCCCGGGGACCTTCTTCCTGGCCGTCTTCCTCATCATCCCGATCGTGCTGACGGTGCAGACCGCCTTCACCAACTTCGGTGACGGCTTCCGGGGGACCAAGGAGGAGGCGATCACCGCGATCACCAACAACTCGGTCCAGCAGACCGCCGACTCCCCCATCTACAACCTCACCGTGGCCACCACCGGCACCGCCGACGACGGCCCCTACTCCCTGTTCCTGGTCAACCCGGACACCCACGAGGTGCTCTTCGGGGCCGACGGCGAGACCGTGCGCCACGCCGCCCCCGGTGACGTGACCGTCACGGACGGCTTCGTCACCGCCGCCGAGGGCTACAGCCTCCTGACGCCCCAGCAGATCAACGACAACTACGAGGCGATCAGCGCCCTGACCCTGTCGGTCTCCCGGGACTCAGCCATCAAGGTCCAGGGCGTGCGCAACGCCTTCGAGGGCACCAAGACGATGGTCTACGACGAGGCCACCGACACCATCACCGACACGCTCACCGGCAACACCTACACCGTCCAGAAGGTCGGCAAGTCCGAGTACTTCGTTGACGCCAACGGCAACCGCCTGGCCCAGTCCTGGCTGCAGAACGTCGGGATGGCCAACTTCAGGGACCTGTTCACCAACACCTCCCTGCTCAAGCAGCTCGGTGGCGCCTTCGTGTGGACGCTGGTCTTCGCCGCTGGATCGATGGTCCTGACCTTCCTCGTCGGCTACTTCCTGGCCCTGGCCCTCAACGACGACCGCGTGCGCGGCAAGAAGCTCTACCGCTCCTTCCTCCTGCTGCCCTACGCGGTGCCCGGCTTCATCTCCCTGCTCGTGTGGTCGAACTTCTACAACAAGGACTTCGGCCTCATCAACAACGCCCTTCACCTGAGCATCAACTGGCTGGGCGACCCGACCTGGGCGAAGGTCGCCGTGCTGCTGACCAACACCTGGATGGGCTTCCCGTACATGTTCATCGTGTGCACCGGCGCTCTGCAGTCAATCTCCGGGGACCTCAAGGAGGCGGCGCGGATCGACGGCGCCAACGGCTGGCAGGCCACGACGCGGATCACCACCCCGCTGCTGCTGGTCTCGGTCGCCCCGCTGCTGGTGAGCACCTTCGCCTTCAACTTCAACAACTTCAACGCCATCCAGCTGCTCACGCGCGGAGGTCCCTTCGGTGAGGGCGAGTACATCCGCGGTGGCACGGACATCCTCATCTCCGTGGTCTACCGCATCGCCTTCGGCGGCTCCGGCGCCGACTACGGCTTCGCCTCGGCGGTCTCCGTCATCCTGTTCGTCATCACCGGCGTGCTCGCCGCCATCCAGTTCCGGGCGACCCGTGCGCTCGAGGACGTCAACTGAGGCCCGGAAGGAAGTACGACCATGACCACCCGCAACGCGGCCGGACGACCGGCCTCCACCACGACGACGCCCGGTGAGCCCCTGGCGCAGAACCACATGTCCTTCTCACGGTGGTTCGCGGAGATCGGCTGGCGCCACCTGGTGGGCGTCATCGCCCTGGCCTTCGCCGCATTCCCGGTGCTGTACGTCATCAGTGCCTCGCTCAACCCGGTGGGAACCGTCGCCTCGACGAGCGTCATCCCCACGCAGGTGTCCTTCGTGCACTACGAGACGCTGCTGTCCGGCGCCAAGGGGCCCTTCATCCGCTGGTACGCCAACACCCTCATCGTGTGCGCCGTCGTGGCCGCCGCACAGATCTTCCTGTCGGTGCTGGCCGCCTACGCCTTCAGCCGCTTCCGCTTCAAGGGCCGTCGCGGCGGCCTGCTGGCCCTGCTGCTCATCATGATGTTCCCGGCGACCCTGTCGATGATCGCCATCTACAACATGATCTCCGACATCGGCACGATCATCCCGGGCATCGGGCTCAACACCCTCACCGGATACTGCCTGGCCCTCATGGGCGGCGCCCTGGGCCAGGTGTGGCTCATCAAGGGGACCTTCGACACCATCCCGAAGTCCCTGGACGAGGCCGCCATCCTCGACGGCTGCACCCACTGGCAGGTCTTCTCCAAGATCCTGCTGCCCTCGCTCAAGCCGATCCTGGCCACGACCTTCCTGCTGGCCTTCGTCGGCATCATCTCCGAGTTCCTCCTGGGGTCGATCTTCCTGACCGACGACTCCAAGAAGACCCTCGCCGTGGGCCTGTACGGCATGCTCTCGGGCGACCGCTCCAACAACCTGGGCCTGTTCGCCGCCGGCGCCGTCATGACGATGATCCCGGTCATCGCCCTGTTCCAGTACCTGCAGAAGTACATCGTCGGCGGCGCCACCGCCGGCGCCGTCAAGGGCTGAGCCCCCGTGGCCAGCAGGCTCGGCCAGGCCCGCCCCGGTGCCGCCCCCTCGGGCGCGCTGACCGGGGCGTGCCTGGCCGAGCCGCACCACGACACCGGCCCCTCCCACCTGGTGGGCCACCGGCGGCCCGGCGCCGTGCTCACCGCCCGCCTGTGGGTGCCGGCCGGGCTGGAACCCGAGCAGGTGGTGCTGCGCCAGGTCGTCGACGGCGAGCCCGCCATCACCCTCATGGACAGGGCGGGCCACGACGAGGCCGGTACCTGGTGGCACGGCCCGGTGCGCCTGGTCAACCCGCTCAACCGCTACCGCTTCCTGCTGCTGGAGCCGGGTGCGGCCGAGCCCTACCTGTGGCTCACGGCCGCGGGCACGGTGGACCACGACCCCGCCGACGCCACCGACTTCGCCGTCCTGTCCCAGGACGACGGCCCCGACTGGGTGCTCGACGCCGTGGTGTACCAGGTCTTCCCCGACCGCTTCGGCCGGCGCACCGACCCGCGCGAGCGCCAGGCCCCCGACTGGGCCGAGCCCCACGGCTG
Source organism: Actinomyces sp. W5033 (assembly GCF_051303165.1). NCBI lineage: Bacteria > Bacillati > Actinomycetota > Actinomycetes > Actinomycetales > Actinomycetaceae > Actinomyces > Actinomyces sp. W5033. The sequence continues at coordinate 189,829 of NZ_JBPPGD010000003.1, forward strand.
GCTCGACGAGCCGCCCGTCGCCGGCGACGCCACCGCCACCGCCTGGTACGGCGGGGACCTGGACGGCGTGGCCGACCACCTCGACTACCTCCAGGGCCTCGGCGTCGACACCGTCTACCTCACCCCCGTCTTCCAGGCCCGCTCCGTCCACCGCTACGACTCGGTGAGCTTCGCGCACATCGACCCGCTGCTGGGAGGCGACGAGGCCCTGGCGCGCCTGTCCCGGGCCCTGCACGCGCGCGGCATGCGCCTGCTGCTGGACCTGACCACCAACCACACCGGCGACGCCCACGAGTGGTTCCACAGCGCCGTCGCCGACCCCCGCGCCCCCGAGGCCTCCTTCTACTCCTTCCGCCACCACCCCGACGACTACGCCGCCTGGCTGGACGTGCCCAGCCTGCCGAAGCTCGACCACCGCTCCGGGCTCCTGCGCGACCGGCTCCTGCGCGGCCCGGGCTCCGTGACCGCGCGCTGGCTCACCGGGCCCGTCAGCGCCGACGGCTGGCGCACCGACGTGGCCAACATGACCGGCCGCCACGGCATGATCGACCTCAACCACCAGGTCGCGGCCGACATGCGCGCCACCATGGCCGAGGTCGAGGAGGGGACCGGGCGCCCGCTGTGGCTGGTCGCCGAGCACGGGCACGACGCCAGCCGCGACCTGGAGGGCGCCGGCTGGCACGGCACCATGAGCTACGTCGGCTTCACCCGGCCGCTGTGGTCCTGGCTGTCCGACCCCGACCCAGCCGACGCCCTCACCTGGCTCGGCATCCCCACCGCCATCCCCCACCGGCCCGGCGGCGCCGTGGTCCGCGGGGTGCGCGCCTACCACGCGCACGTGCCCGCCACCAGCGTGGCCCGCTCCATGAACCTGCTGTCCTCCCACGACACCCCGCGCGTGCGCACCGTCGTCGGCTCCCGAGACGCCCACCTGGTGGCGGCCACAGCCCTGTTCACCGCCCCGGGCGTGCCCACCGTCTTCGCCGGGGACGAGCTGGGCGCCACCGGGCGCACCGGCGAGCACGCGCGCACCACCATCCCGTGGGCGCCGGCGCCCACGGGCGCCCACCACCCCACCGAGCTGGCCGACCACGGCTCGTGGGGCCCGGTGGACCGCGTCGTCCTCGAGCGCTACCGGCAGCTGTCTGCCCTGCGCCGGGCGCTGCCGGCCCTGCGCCGGGGCGGTCTGCGCTGGGTCCACGCCGGTGACGACGTCGTTGCCTGGGTGCGCACCCACCCGGCCGGTGACGTCCTCGTCGTCCTGGCCCGCTGCGCCGCGGCGGGCCTGCGCCTGCCGCTGGCCGCGCTGCACGCCCGCGGCACGGGCGCGGCGACGGCCTTCGACGGGGTCGCTATCGTCTACGGTGAGACCGGTGTGCTCGAGCTGTCCGTCCGGGGCCCCGGCTCCGCGGTCGTCGTGCTCGAGCCGGCCGTGCCGGCGGGCACGGCCCCGCCCACCGAGAACGGAGACTCACGTGCCTCAGCGCATCACCCTGACTGACATCGCAGACCAGGCCGGTGTCTCGACGGCGACCGTCTCCCGGGTCCTCAACGGCAAGGCGAACGTCGCCGACGTCACCCGCAGGCAGGTGCTCGTGGCGCTCGACCTGCTGGGCCACGAGCGTCCCTAGACCCTGCACCAGGCCTCGCGCGGGCTGGTCGGCCTCATCGTGCCGGAGCTGAGCAACCCGATCTTCCCCCATGTACGCCCAGGAGATCGAGCAGCTGCTAGCCGCCAGCGGCCACATCCCCCTGCTGTGCACGCAGACACCCGGCGGCACCAGCGAGGACGAGTACATCGAGATGCTCGTGGACCGTGGCGTGGCCGGGATCGTCTTCGTCTCCGGACGCCACTCCGACACCACCGGGGACGTCACCCGCTACCAGCGGCTGCGGGAGCGCGGCGTGCCCCTGGTGACCATCAACGGCAACGCCCCCACCATCAAGGCGCCGGGCTTCACCACCGACGACCGTGTGGCCGCACGCATCGCCGTGGAGCACCTCATGAGCCTGGGCCACCGGAGCATCGGGCTGGCGACCAGCCCCACACGCATGGTGCCCGCACAGCGCAAGCGCGCCGGCTACCAGGACGCCATGAGCACCCACCTACCCGGTGAGCCGCTGCGGGTGGTCGAGCGCCTGTACACCTACGAGGGCGGGGCGAGCGCGGTCCGGGCGCTGCTGGAGCAGGGCTGCACGGCCGTCGTCTGCGGCTCGGACCTCATGGCGCTGGGCGCCATCCACGGGGCGCGTGCCGCGGGCCTGGAGGTCCCGCAGGACCTGTCGGTCATCGGCTACGACGACTCCCCGCTCATCCCCATGACGGACCCGCCGCTGACCACCGTGCGCCAGCCGGTGACGGCCATCAGCCGGGCGGCGGTCACCAGCCTGCTCAACGCCATCGCCGGCGAGGAGGTGCCCGACGCCGAGATGCTCTTCCTGCCCGACCTCATTGTGCGTGGCTCGAGCGCACCCGCCCCTCACGGCCGCTGAGGCGCGCCCGTGAGGGCGCAGGCCGCCCCAGGGCGCACCGCCCGGCCGTCTCAGCGCGACCATGTGCGGGCCAGCCGCTGCCCCATCTGCTCCAGCCGTCCGGCAACGGCCTGCGGCCCCGACTCCTGCCAGCTGGTGGCCGCCGCCGTCGGCTGCAGCGAGGCGAGGCAGACGATGCCGGCCTCAGCGAGCTCGCCGCGCGGGACAAGAGCCCGGCCGGCCACAAGCACGGCGGGCACGGCGTGGTCCACAGCCGCCTGCCCGACGACGGCCGGCACGCTGTCAGCCAGCACGTCGTAGGCCTCCCCCTGGGACGTCACCAGCAGGTCCGCGGTGGCGGCCGCGGCCTCGAGCCCCAGGAGCCCGGCCATGACCCGGGCCCCAGGCAGGGCGCGCGCACCCAGGGCCCGCAGCACCATCGCCGCGCCCCCACCCGCGCCGGTCCCCCAGGAGGAGACCGTGAGCCTGCGCCCCTGCGCCTGCCCGCCGTAGTGCAGCACCGGCGCGGTGGGCCCTGACCCGGCCAGCGTCTGCGCCAGCCGGCAGGCGCAGGCGCAGGCGACGCGGTCGGCCTCCTGGGCCTGCTCGGGGCTGAGGCCCGTGAGACCGACCAGCCCCTGGCCGGCGCCTGACACGCCCCCGAGGCTCACGCCGTCAGCCAGGGCGAGGACGACGTCGCGCCCGTCCATGAGGCCGCGTGCGGCCTCAGCACCGCCCAGGGCCTCGATCAGCCCCGCCCCGCCGTCGTGGACGGCGCTGCGGGCCAGGCCGATGACCAGGGTGTCTCCCGGCCGGGTGCGCCGCAGTGCCTGGGCGGTGGCGAGGCCGAGCCCGCCAGTGCCGCCCTCCAGCGCCTGGCGGGCGGCCACCGTGGCGTCCTCAGGCAGGCTCATGAGGCGGGCGGCGTCGAGCAGCCACATACGGGGGGCGCGCGGGGGCGCGCTGCCCGTGGCGGGTGCGAGGCGCAGCAGGTCGGCCTCACGCAGGTCGCCCAGGGGGCCGGGAGCCGTCACGACCTCGTGTGAGCGCACCCGTGCCGGCGCCACCGACTGGGCGCTGCCGGGGCCGCCGTCGGGCAACGGCAGGAGGGCGAGATGGTCGTGCGGACGCACGCGGGACCACCCGGTGGCCAGGGCCCGGGTCACAGCAGCGGCCCCGAGCCCCAGGCCGGGCAGGGGCACGCCCTGGGGCTCGGGGTGCATGGGCCCGCAGGCGAGCAGGACCCGCATCGCTCAGGCCCTCAGGCCGTCCTGGCCCTCAAGGGCGCCGCCCAGGCGTGCCAGCAGCAGGGCCTCGGCGGTGACGATGTGCTCGAGGTCGCCCAGGTGCATGGACTCGTCCTCGCTGTGGGCGCGGGTGTCGGGGTCCTCGATGCCGGTGACAAGCACCTGCGCCTGCGGGAAGGTCTCCTTGAGGGTGGCGATGAAGGGGATGGAGCCTCCCTGGCCGATCGCCACGCAGTCCTCGCCGAAGGCCTCGGTGAGCGCCCAGCGGGCGGCCCGGCCGGCGGGGCTGTCGCAGGAGCCGTCGAAGGCCGGCCCGGCCTCACCGCTGGACAGGCTCAGGCGGGCGCCGAAGGGGACGTGCGCCTCCAGGTGGGCCTCCAGCGCCTCGAGGGCCGCCTGCGGGTCCTGGCCGGGGGCGATGCGCATGGACAGGCGGGCGGTGCACGACGGCGCCAGGACGTTGCCGGCCACGCTGAGGGGGGTGACCTCCATGCCGATGACGCTCAGGGCTGGCTTGGTCCACAGGCGGGCGGTGAGGTCCCCGGTGCCCGCGAGCCGCACGCCGTCGAGCACGCCGGAGTCCGCACGGAAGTCCTCCTCGGGGTAGTGCGGCGCGTCGGCCCCGGCCTGGGGGCGTGAGACGAGGCCGGCGACGGCCACGTCCCCCGCCTCGTCGTGCAGGCTCGCCACGAGACGGCACATGCAGGTGACAGCGTCGAGGACGGGGCCGCCGTACTGCCCGGAGTGCAGGGCGTGGTCGAGCACGTCCACGCGCACGTCCACCCCCACGACACCACGCAGGGAGGTGGTCAGGGCGGGCACGCCGACCCTCCAGTTGGAGGAGTCGGCGACGACGATGACATCCGCCTCGAGCCGCTCGCGGTGGGTGCGCAGGAAGCTCTCGAAGGACGGCGAGCCGACCTCCTCCTCACCCTCGATGAAGACGGTGACGGAACAGGGCAGGGTGCCCTCACACAGCTCGGCGAGCAGGCGCAGGGCGTGGACGTGGGTGATGACGCCGGCGCCGTCGTCGGCGGTGCCGCGCCCGAACAGGCGCTGGCCACGGCGCTCGGCGGCGAAGGGGTCCGGCTGCTGCCACAGGGCGGGGTCGCCTACGGGCTGGACGTCGTGGTGGGCGTACAGCAGCACCCGGGGAGCGCCCTCGGGGCCCTCGCGGTGGGCCAGGACGGCCGGGCGACCGGGCACCCCGTCAGGGCCGGCGACGCTGAGGACCTCTACCTCAAGGCCGGCGCCGCGCAGCAGGCCGGCCACGTGCTCGGCGCTGCGCAGGACCTGCCCCTGGTCGTGGGTGGCGGCGGAGACGGAGGGGATGGCGACGAGCTCAGTGAGGTCGTTGACGATGTCCTCGAAGGAGGAGCGGACGAGAGAGCGCACGGCGTCAGCAGTCAGCATGGTGTGCAGGGTAGCGCCCCCGAGCCGGTAGCCTGTGCGGGTGAACATGTTCAAGAAGGACAAGGGCCAGGTGCCCGCACCGTCGTCCCCAGCCGTCGTCAGCACGAGGGGCGCCGGCAAGGGGCGCCCGACGCCCAAGCGCAAGGACGCGCAGGCACGTGGCCTGCACCCGGTGGTTCCCACGGACCGCAAGGCCGCCAAGCGCGAGCAGCGCGCCCGGCAGGACGCCGCCTGGGAGCGTCAGCGCATCGCCATGGTCACCGGCGACGACCGTTACCTTCCCGCGCGCGACAAGGGGCCGGTGCGTCGCTACATCCGCGACTACATCGACGCGCGCTGGTGCCTGGGCGAGCTCTTCCTGCCGGCCTCGCTGCTCATGCTGCTCGTCATCGTGGGCCTGTCGCTCCGCTCGACGACGACGATGGCGGTGGTCTCCTTCTGGGTGCTCACCGCGGTCTACGGGCTGCTGGCCCTGGCGCTGGTGGACGCCGTGTGGTGCTGGTACCGCCTGCGCGGCCAGCTGCAGGAGAAGTTCGGGCGTGAGCAGGTGCGGGCCACGGGCATGATCGCCTGGTACGTGTTCGGCCGCTGCTTCACGACCCGCCGCTGGCGCCAGCCCAAGCCGCAGGTCGCGCGGGGGCACTACCCGTCCTGAGCGCGGGAGGCCTGCGCCCGTCGGGCCCGTCCACCCTGGTGGGCGGGCCCGACGTCGTGACCGCACCATCACGTCGTGACCGCACCATCACGTCGTGCCCGCACCAGCCCTGTGCCCACCGTCCCTCAGGGCGCGGCTGAGGTCCGTGGGCCGTGCTGCGCCGGGACCACGCGGACGCCGAGGACGACGAGCACGCTGCCGGCGAGGACGGCCGGGGCGTAACCCAGGTGGAGGTTGTGCCCGATGAGTCCGGTGACGACGCTCGAGGCGGAGACACCGAGGATGTTGGCGGTGGCCCCCAGGGTCATGAGGCTCGTCACCCGGCCGCCCACCGCCTGCGCCTCCAGCAAGGTGTAGGCGGTCACGAGGGTGGTGCCGACGCCGGCGCCCATGAGGAGGATGACCCCGACGGTCACCGCCGTGCCGGGCAGCGTCATGAGCGCGGCCGAGCCGAGGGCCACGAGCAGGCCGCCGACGACCATCTTCGTGGCGGGGCCGCGGGGCCAGGACGGGGTGAGCACGCCGGCCAGGGCGCTGGTCAGCCCCATGCTGCCGTAGACGGGGCCGGTGAGCCCCGGCGTGCCGTGGGCGGTGTGGACGGCGGTGAGCGCGGTCTGGGTGGTGCCGAAGACGACGCCGACGGCGGTGATGGCCGCCAGCACGGGTGCCAGTGACCGCCAGGGCGTCCCGGTCCGGGCCGTGCCGGCCGCGCCACGGGTGCCGGCCGCGCCGCGGGCGTCGGCGGCCCCGGCGCCCGGGCCGGTGGCCGGGGTGCGCCGTGCCGGGCCGAGCAGGCCGGGGCGGCTCAGGAGCCAGGCGATGAGCAGTCCCTCCCCCACGACGGTGCTGACGATGAGGCCCGCCGTCGCCCCCTGGGCGCCGAGGAGGGTGACCAGGACGCCCACGCTCACGGGCCCGACGACGAAGCTCACCTCGTCGGCGGCCGACTCCACGCCCAGGCCGGCGCGGATGGTCCTCAGGCAGTGGGAGGGGTCCTCCTCGCGCCTGGAGAGGGCGGACCAGGTGGCCCGGGTGATGGACCCGGCCTGCGGGTTGGCGAGCCCGACGAGCGCCGCGCAGGCGAGCACCACCGTCCCGGGCAGGGACCGGTCGAGGGCCGTGAGCACCCCGGCCAGCCCTGCGACCTGGCCCGCGGCTCCACCGGCCAGGACGGCGACGGGCCCGTAGCGGTCCACGAGGCGCCCGATGACGGGTGCGGACAGCGCCGTGCCGAGCCCGACGGCGGCCACCGTCGTCCCGGCGAGGGCGAGCCCCCGGCCCGAGGCGGAGACGATGAGCAGCAGCCCGAGCTGGTTCATGGCCGCGGGCAGCCTGCCGAGGAACCCGGCGACCAGGAAGAAGGCGCCCGCGGCCGCCACCAGGGTGCGCAGCCCGGTGGCCGGCCCCTGGGCGCTCACCGGGAGCGGCGGGTGGTGGCCAGGGCGCGGTTGACACGGCCCGGCCAGGCGGGGCCGTTGTAGATGAAGGCCGTGTAGGCCTGGAGCAGGTCCGCACCGGCGTCGAGCATGAGCTCGGCGTCCATCGTGGAGGAGATGCCGCCGACGCCGATGATCGTGGGGCGCTCCCCCAGCCGGGCGCGCAGGCGGCGCACGACCTCCAGGGAGCGAGGCAGCAGCGGGGCACCGGAGAGCCCGCCCTCGCCCAGGTCGTGGTCAATGGTCGTGTTCGTGGCGACCACGCCGTCCAGGCCCATGTCGAGCACGAGGTCGGCGACGGCGTCGACGTCCTCGTCGGCGAGGTCCGGGGCGATCTTGACCAGGAGCGGCACGTGGCGGCCGGCGGCGGCGTCCGCGGCCTCGCGCACGGCGGCGAGGATGGGGCGCAGCGTCTCGACGTTCTGCAGGGTGCGCAGTCCCGGGGTGTTGGGGCTGGAGACGTTGACCACGAGGTAGTCCGCCCAGCGGGCCACGCGCGAGGCCGAGTAGCGGTAGTCCTCCACCGCGTCCTCCAGGGCGACGGCCTTGGTCTTGCCGATGTTGGCCCCCACGACGATGCTGCGCCCGCGCACGGTCGAGCGCAGCTCGCGCAGGCGGCGGGCGGCGGCGTCCGCACCGTGGTTGTTGAAGCCCATGCGGTTGCGGATGGCGCGCGTGCGCGGGTAGCGCCACATGCGGGGCTTGTCGTTGCCCGGCTGCGGCTGGGCGGTGAAGGTGCCGACCTCGACGAAGCCGAAGCCGAGCATGTCCATGGCCTCGACGACCTCGCCCTCCTTGTCCATCCCGGCGGCCAGGCCGAGGACCCCGGGCACGGGCCGGGCGAAGGGCCCGCCCTGGTTGCTGCTGGGCACCGGAAAGGCCGGACGCCGGCCGAGGGCCTGGCGGATGACGTCACGTGCCAGGGGGACCCGCTGGGCGACGCCCAGGCCACGCACGACGACGTCGTGGATGACCTCGGGGTCGATGCGAGTCAAGAGGGTCGAGTACAGCAGGTGGTAGAGCACGCCACCAGGGTACCCGCGGCCACGTCGGGGCCGTCCGCCGGCCCGGGAGGTGGTCACCGGGGCGCGCAGCGGCCGGTGCCGGGGCTGACGGGGTCTTAGACGTTGAAGCCCAGGGCGCGCAGCTGCTCGCGGCCCTCAGGGGTGATCTTGTCAGGGCCCCACGGCGGCAACCACACCCACTGGATGCGTACCTTGTCCGCGATGAGGGACAGGGCCTGGGAGGCCTGCTCCTCGATGACGTCGGTGAGCGGGCAGGCCGCCGTCGTCAGCGTCATGTCGAGCACCACCGTGCCGTCCGGCTCGATGGTGACACCGTAGAGCAGGCCCAGGTCCACGACGTTGATGCCCAGCTCGGGGTCGATGACGTCGCGCAGGGCCTCCTCGACCGCGGCGACGTCGATGTCAGCAGGGGCGGCAGGCACGTGCTGGGCGGCCATCGGGTTGTCGGTCCCGGCGGGGCCCGGGGCAGCGGTCTCGCTCATGGCGTCTCCTCACGGTGGTGGTCGGTGGACAGTATGGCGCAGGTCTGGCGGGCGCCGTCAGGGGCGCTCACAGGCCGTCGGGCTCCGGCAGGGCGACTCCGGCCTGGGCGAGGGCGTCCTTGAGGGCCATCCAGCCCAGCAGAGCGCACTTGACTCGGTTGGGGTACTTCGAGGTCCCCTCGAAGGCGGCGGCGTCCTCCAGGTCGTCCAGGAGCGCCTCGTCCACACCCTTGCCGCGCGAGTGCATGAGCGTGTCGAACTCCCGCTCCAGGCGGGCCACCGTGGCCAGGTCGGCGCCGTCGACGAGGTCGTGCATGATGGAGATCGAGGCCTGGGAGATGGAGCAGCCGTCGCCCTCCCAGCCGACGGCCTCGACGCGGCCGTCCACCACCCGGACCCCGAGGGTGACCTCATCGCCACAGGTCGGGTTGACCTGGTGGGACTGGGCCTGGGGGTCGGCCAGCGCGCCGGCGCCGTGGCGCTCACGCGAGTGGTCGAGGATGACCTGCTGGTAGAGCTGGTCGAGGTCGTTCATGCTCACCTCTGGAAGTAGGAGCGGACGGAGGCGACGGCCTCGAGGAAGCGGTCGATCTCCTGGGGGGTCGTCGTCGGCCCGAAGGATACGCGTGAGGAGGCGTGGACCCCGAAGGCGGCGTGGATCGGCTGGGCGCAGTGGTGACCGGTTCGCACGGCCACGCCGGCGGCGTCGAGCACCTGGCCGACGTCGTGCGGGTGGACGCCCTCGACGCTGAAGGCGATGACGCCCAGGCGCTCGTCGGTGCCCGTGGGTCCCAGGACCCGCACCCCCTCCACGGCTGTCAGGCCGTCCAGGGCGCGCTGCGTGAGGAGCCTCTCGCCCGCGTGCAGGCGGTCGAGCCCCAGTGAGGCGAGGTAGCCGGCGGCCGTGGCCCAGCCGGCGGCCTGGGCCAGGGGCTGGGAGCCCGCCTCGAAGCGCGCTGGGCCGGACATGTAGGTGGACGACTCCATGGTGACGACCTCGATCATGGAGCCTCCGGTGAGGACCGGGGGCATGGCCTCGAGCAGCTCCTCGGTGGCCACGAGGGCACCGATGCCCGTGGGCCCGAGCATCTTGTGGCTCGACAGGACCATGGCGCTGACCCCGGTCGCGCTGAGGGCGCAGAAGTCCAGGGGCACGTGCGCGCCGGACTGGCAGGTGTCCAGCAGGACCAGGGCGCCGGCGGCGCGGGCGGCCGCCAGGACAGCGTCCAGGGGGGTCAGCGCGCCGGTGACGTTGGAGGCGTGGGTGAGCGCGATGACGCGGGTGCGCTCGGTCACCAGGCGCGAGACGGCCTCGGCGCCGGCCTCGACGCGCCCGTCCTCGGTGAGCTCGAGCCAGCGCAGGCGGGCGCCGGTGCGCGCGCACAGCTCCTGCCAGGGCACGAGGTTGGCGTGGTGCTCGGCGCGGGAGACGAGCACCTCGTCCCCCGGCCTCAGGGCCAGGCGGCGAGCACGGTCCGTCTGCCCGGCCCGGGCCCCTCCGTGGGAGGCGGGACGCCCCGCGCTGGCGTGGCCGATGGCCAGGGCCACGAGGTTGACGGCCTCGGTGGCGTTCTTGGTGAAGACGACCTGGCTCGCTCGTGCCCCCACGAGGGCGGCGACGTCCTCGTGGGCGTCGTCCCAGGCGGCTGTCGCCTCGTCGGCGATCTGGTAGGTGGAGCGGCCTGCGGCGCCGTTGCTCATCCGGTAGAACTCGGCCTCGCGCTCGATGACGCAGGCCGGCTTCTGGCTGGTGGCGCCCCAGTCGAGGTAGGCGAGCGGCTGCCCGCCACGAGCCGGGCGGCGCAGGTAGGGGAAGTCGGCGCGCAGGGCGGTGACCTCCGCCTCGGTCAGGGGCTGGGCTGCGCTGTGCTGGCTCATGGGCGTGCTGCCTTCACTGGTGGTGGGCCGCCGGGGACGGCTCCGGCGGGGGGCGGGAGCCTCCACGGGGCGGGGACGGGCCTGCTCGGGTGGGTGCCGGGCCGGAAGGAGAGCCTCCCGGCCCGGCACCTCACTTGAGGAAGCGGTCGTAGCCCTCCTCCTCCAGGCGGTCGGCGAGCTCGGGCCCGCCCTGCTCGGCCACGCGCCCGTCAACGAAGACGTGCACGTGGCTGGGCTTGATGTAGCGCAGGATGCGCGTGTAGTGGGTGATGAGCAGGAATCCGGCGTCGGAGGAGTCGTGCAGGCGGTTGACGCCCTCGGCGACGATGCGCAGGGCGTCAACGTCCAGGCCCGAGTCGGTCTCGTCCAGGACGGCGAAGCGGGGCCTGAGCAGCTCCATCTGGAGGATCTCGAAGCGCTTCTTCTCACCGCCGGAGAAGCCTGCGTTGACGTCACGCTGGGAGAAGGACTCGTCCATGCGCAGGCGGTCCATGGCCCCCTTGACCTCACCGACCCAGGAGCGGACCTTGGGAGCCTGGCCGTCGATGGCCGTCTTGGCGGTGCGCAGGAAGTTGGAGACGGTCACGCCCGGGACCTCGACCGGGTACTGCATGGCGAGGAAGAGGCCGGCGCGGGCGCGCTCGTCAACGCTCATCTCGAGCAGGTCGACGCCGTCGAGCAGGACCTGGCCATCGGTGACCTCGTAGTCGGGGTGGCCGGCGATGGAGTAGGCCAGGGTGGACTTGCCGGAGCCGTTGGGGCCCATGATGGCGTGGACCTCGCGGGAGTCTACGGTGAGGTCCACGCCCTTGAGGATCGGCTTGGGGCCGTCATTGGTGGCGACCTGGACGTGGAGGTTCTTGATCTCGAGGGTGCTCATGATTCGCTTTCGGTGCTAGGTGTGGCGTCGGGGCTGGCTCAGGCCTGCTCGCGTGCCTCGATGAGGCCGGAGAGCTCGAGCTCCTTCTCGATGGCGGACATCAGGGTCTGCTCGACCTCGGGCACGCCGATCTCGGTGACGATCTCGTTGAAGAAACCGAGGACGACCAGCCGGCGGGCCTCGGCCTCCGGGATGCCTCGGGCACGCAGGTAGAACAGCTGCTCGTCGTCGAAGCGGCCGGTGGCGCTGGCGTGCCCAGCACCCTCGATGTGGCCGTTCTCGATCTCGAGGTTGGGGATCGAGTCCGCCTTCGCGCCCTCGGTGAGGACGAGGTTGCGGTTGAGCTCGTAGGTGTCCGTGCCACGGGCGGCGGCGCCGATGAGGCAGTCACCCACCCACACGGCGTGCGCGCCCGCGCCCTGGAGGGCGCCCTTGTAGGTCACGCGCGAGTAGCAGTGGGGCTCGGTGTGGGCGACGTAGGGACGGTGCTCCTGGTGCTGGCCGGCGTCGGTGAAGTAGACGCCGAAGGCCTCGATGCGCCCGCCCTCGCCGCTGAAACCGAGGTCGGAGCTGATGCGCACGTCACCGCCCAGGGAGACGACGACGTGCTTGAGGCTGCCGTCGCCGTGGACGCGCACACGGTGGTTGGAGGCGTGGACGGCGCCGTCCTGCCAGTCCTGCACGGTGACGAGCGTGAGCTCGGCCGTGGGCTCGACGACAACCTCGACGCTCTGGGTCAGGGCGGCGCTGCCGGTGTGCGACAGCACGACGGTGCCTCGCGAGCCCCGGCGGGCGCTGATGAGCAGGTGGCAGGCGGCGGGGCGGGTGAAGCCCTCGCTGCCGCTCTCCTCGTGCCCGGTGGTCAGCACGCGCACGGCTCGCTCGAGCTCGGCGCCCTCGTCGAGGCTGACGCAGGTGGCGGTCTGGAAGGCGGCCCAGGCGACGACGCCGGTGCGGTCGCTGGGCGCCCCGACGGTGCCCAGGCGGGCGTCGTCGCGGGCGAGCTCCTCAACGGTGACGCCGGCGGGGGCATCGACCTCGACGCGCACGGAGCCGGTGGAGGTGCCGGCGGCGACGGCCTCGAGGTCGAACAGGGGACTGAAGCGCCTGACGGGGGTGAAGCGCCACTCCTCCTCGCGCCCGCGCGGGACCGGGATCTCGGCCGGGTCGAAGGAGGTGGGGCGCTCGGCCCGGGAGGAGACGTATCGGCCCTGCGGGGCGCCGTGGGAGTGGGCGCCGTCGAGGGCCGCCCGGGAGTGGTCGGTGGACAGTCGCATGGAGTGTGCTCCTTGGCCAGGGTCTCTGGCAGGTCGGTGCGGTGGGTGAGTCGGTGGGAGGGACCAGTGGCGTCAGCCGACCGAGTTCTCCATCTGGAGCTCGATGAGCCGGTTGAGCTCGAGGGCGTACTCCATGGGCAGCTCGCGGGCGATGGGCTCGACGAAGCCGCGCACGATGGTGGCCATGGCCTCGGTCTCGGTCAGTCCGCGCTGCATGAGGTAGAAGAGCTGGTCCGCGCTCACCTTGGACACGGTGGCCTCATGACCCATCTCGACGTCGTCGGTGCGCACGTCCACGTAGGGGTAGGTGTCGGAGCGGGAGATCTCGTCCACGAGCAGGGCGTCGCACAGGACGTTGGACTTGGAGTGGCGGGCGTTCCTCATCACCTGGACCAGACCGCGGTAGCCGGAGCGCCCGCCGTGACGGGCCACGGACTTCGAGACGATGTGGCTCGAGGTGTGGGGCGCCATGTGGACCATCTTGGCGCCGGTGTCCTGGTGCTGGCCGGCGCCGGCGAAGGCGATCGACAGCGCCTCGCCGCGTGCGTGCGGCCCCATGAGGTAGACGGCCGGGTACTTCATGTTGCGCTTGGAGCCCATGTTGCCGTCGATCCACTCCATGGTGGCGCCCTCGGCGCAGGTGGCGCGCTGGGTGACGAGGTTCCACACGTTGGTGGACCAGTTCTGGATCGTCGTGTAGCGCACGCGGGCGTTGCGCTTGACGATGATCTCGACGATGGCCGCGTGCAGGGAGTCCGTGGAGTAGATCGGCGCCGTGCAGCCCTCGACGTAGTGCACGTAGGAGTCCTCGTCGGCGATGATGAGGGTGCGCTCGAACTGGCCCATGTTCTCCGTGTTGATGCGGAAGTAGGCCTGGAGCGGGATCTCGACGTGGACGCCCTTGGGGACGTAGATGAAGGAGCCGCCGGACCACACGGCCGTGTTGAGGGCGGCGAACTTGTTGTCGCCGGCGGGGATGACGGTGCCGAAGTACTCCTGGACGAGCTCGGGGTACTCCTTGACCGCGGTGTCGGTGTCAACGAAGATGACGCCTTGCTTCTCCAGGTCCTCGCGGATCTGGTGGTAGACGACCTCGGACTCGTACTGGGCGGCGACTCCGGCGACCAGGCGCTCGCGCTCGGCCTCGGGGATGCCGATGCGGTCGTAGGTGTTCTTGATGTCCTCGGGCAGGTCGTCCCAGGAGGTCACGGGCCGGTCCGTGGCGCGCACGTAGTACTTGACCGAGTCCATGTCGAGGTCGGACAGGTCCACGCCCCAGGTGGGCATGGGCTTGCGCTCGAAGATCTCATAGGCCTTGAGCCGCTTGGCGAGCATCCACTCAGGCTCGCCCTTGATAGCGGAGATCTCCCGGACGACCTGCTCGTCGAGGCCGCGCTTGGCGTTGGCGCCGGCCTCGTCGGAGTCGTGCCAGCCGAAGTCGTACTGCGTCGAGATCGAGTCGATGATCTCGTCGTCAGTGGGACGCGGCCTGTCGGTCGTGGGTGCGGTCATCGGGTTCCTTCCGTTCGCTGGGGCCGGCGGCCCCGCGTGTCAGATGCGGCTGCCCTGGCGGCGCGCTTGCGCAGCGCGGGCATGGCGATGGGGACGTGGGTGGTGCACACGTGCGCGCCCGCGGCCAGGGTGGCCAGGCGCTGGACGGGCACCCCGAGCAGCCGGGCGAAGGCCTGGGTCTCGGCGTCGCACAGGACGGTGAAGTGGCCGGCGACCTCGCGCACGGGGCAGTGGCCCTGGCACAGCTGGACCGCGAAGGAGCCGTCGCCGACGTCGCGGATGGAGGCGGCGTAGCCGTCGAGGGTCAGGGCGTCGGCCAGCGCCTTGGCGCGGTCGGAGGGGTCCTTGCCGGCGGCCTCGACGACGGGCATGTAGCGGCGCTCGAGATCGCGTCCGCGCACCGCGGCGAAGGAGTCCACGGCCTTGGAGCCGGCGACCTGCTCGAGGTAGGACAGGGCGCGGTTGGCGATGTCGGAGTAGCCCTCAGCGAAGGAGGCGTGGGCGCCCGGGGTGGCGACGTAGTAGCGCGCGGGACGGCCGCGGCCGCGCTTGCCCAGGGCGGCTGGGAGCCGCACCTGGATGTCTCCGGCCTCCTCCAGGGCGGTGATGTGCCGGCGCACGGCGGCGGGCGTGAGAGACAGGACCTTGGCCAGCTGCGCGGCGGAGACCGGCCCCTTCTCAACGATGAGGTCGAGGACCTTGGCCCGGGTGGACTCGTCGTCGTTCTGCCTCATCGCCGCTCCTCCCTGGTCTCGCGCTGCGGTGGCGGGCGGCCGGTGGCGGACGCCCTGTAGCGGAGAACACTTTAGCCAAGAAGTGTGTTCCGATATTCACGCCAGGCGGGTTCCAGGCCGGGAAGTGACGTGGTGTCCAGCACGCTTGCCAATGAAAAGAGCGGCTTATGCAGGTTAGCCTTACCAGTGGAGGGGGTCGAGCCCTCGGGCCGGCCAGCCCGCGGGCCGGCCGCAGCTCGCCGGTGAGGACGCACGGGTGGGCCCGACGTCGACGCGCCAGGCCCACCCGCACCCACCAGGGTACTCCGACGGCGCTCAGCCGCGCTCGGTGAGGACGACCTCCTCCCACGGGACCGGGTCGGGGGCGGTCCCCGTGAAGGCCCCGTCCTTGCCGTCGTCGAAGCCGCTGAGGCCCCCCCTGGCCGTCACGCAGCCGCACGAGCTGGCCGGCGTACAGGTAGGTGGGCTCGACGTAGCGGCTCGCGCGGTGACCACCAGGTGCCACCGCCCTCATGCCCGACGGCGGTGGGACCGCCTTGCCTTTCCGGGCCGTGGCCGGCCCACCGCCGTCGGGACCCGGCCTCACATGCTCCTGGGGCTGCGCAGCCAGGGCGCACCGGGCTCGCGCAGCCCCTGCCAGCCCCGGGCGCGCGCACGGTCCGCGGCCAGCACCCCGACGACGGTCGCCGGGTTGTGCAGGCGCCCGCCCGCCACGGCCTCGACCACGTCGTCCAGACGGAACCACGTGGGAACGAACTCGGCCTCCTCCGCCTCGCGCGGGGTGCGCCGCTCAGGCGGCAGGACGCTCAGGCCACGGGCCAGGAAGCAGCGGACCCCCTCGGTGGTGAAGCCCGGGGAGGCGTAGTAGTCGGCGAGCACCTGCCAGTGCTCGGCCTCGTGGTCGGTCTCCTCAGCGAGCTCGCGCCGGGCCGCCACGACCGGCTCCTCCCCCTCGACGTCGAGCAGCCCGGCGGGGACCTCCCACAGGTCCGCGCGCACCGGGTGGCGGTACTGGCGCACCATGAGGATCTCGGCCGCGCCGTCCTCCTGCGAGGAGTCCGGCCCCTCGCGCAGGGCGACGACGGTGACGGCGTCATGGTGCACGACGCTCTGGCGCCGCACGGGATCCTGCCCGGGCGTCAGGTGCACGAGCTCGTCGTCAACCGCGCAGATCGGCCCGGCCCACGCCCGCACGCTGTGCGTGACCGGGCGCTCTGCGCGCTCGTCCCTCAGCTGTCCGGCGCTGCCGGTCGGGTACCCGCTCACACGTCCTCCTCGGCCTGTGACACCGCGGCCTCGGTCGGCGCGCGTGCGCCACCGAGTCTACGGGCGCCCGCTCACGCCCCCGTGCCGCGCAGGACCCGCTCGAGCTGTGAGGCCAGCGCCTGCTCGCCGGGCAGCGAGGCGGCAGCCCGCCGGGAGGCCTGCCGAGCCTCGTCCAGGGCCCCGGCGTCCGTCAGGAGGCGGTGGACGGCCTGGGCCAGGGCCTGGGCGCTGGGTTCGACGAGCACCGCTGCCCCGCCCGCGGTCACGGCCGTACCGCCCACGTCGGTGGCGACGACGGCGGCCCCGGCGCGCAACGCCTCCTGGATGGTCAAGGGCTGGCCCTCCCACTGGCTCGTCTGCACGACGACGTCCGCCGCGGACAGCAGCACCGCGACGTCCTCGCGGTGACCGAGCAGACGCACGGGCAGGCCCTGCGACGCGATCCGTCCGGCCAGGGCGGCCTCGAGGGGACCCGCGCCCGCCACGGCCCACACGAGCCGGCCCCGGGAGCCCGGCAGCCGCTCAGACAGCAGCGCGGCGGCGTCCAGGAGCATGTCGAGCCCCTTCTGGGGGGCGAGCCGGGCCACCGTGAGCAGCTTGAGGTCGGCGCCGTGCCAGGCGGACTCGATCGAGGACGCGACCGGGGCCGTGGCCTGCCCCAGGTGGCTGGGCGCGGGGATGACGGCGATCTCCACGTCCCGCGCCCCCCGGCGGCGCACGCTCTCGGCGAGGTCGGGGCTCACGGCGAGCACGACGTCTGCCCGGGCAGCCACCAGCGCCTCCAGGCGGGCCCCGATGGCGGTGGTGAGCCAGCCCCCGACGGGCCGGTTGTGCACGCTCACGACGAGGCGGCGACGGCGCGGGCCCAGGGCGAGGGCGGCCAGGGCGCCGGCCCGCAGGCCGTGGGCGTGGACGGCGTCCACTCGTCGCGCCAGGCGGCCGATGCGGCTGACGAGGACGGCGTCCTCAAGGCTGGGCCGGGGCCCGATGTCCATCTCCCGCACCCGCGCACCGCCCAGGTCCGCCCCGTCGGTGACCGCGGCCGGGGCGGCGACGACGACGTCGTGGCCGCCCGCGCTCAGCAGCCGGGCGCAGTCGGCCAGGTGGGCGCGCACGCCCCCGGCGGCGGAGCCGGCCAGCTCGAGCACGCGCAGCGGCGTGGTGGGGGTGCCATGGGCGGTGCTCGTCATCGGTTCTCCTGGGTCGTCTGGCTGGGTGGACGGGTGCCCCGCGCCCGCAGCACGGCCAGCAGCCCGCGGTCGGCCGCGGCCACGGCGCCGAGCGTCACCGCCGCGACCACCAGCGCCCCGCTCAGCGCGAGGGAGAGCGCCCCGATGGTGCCCGTCGTCCTGTCCACGAGTATGCGCCAGGTCAGGCCGCCCGCGGCGGCGACGGGCGTGGCCACCGCCAGGCTCCTGAGCACCGGGCGCAGGACGGCTGGCCCCAGGGCACGGGCCATCGCCGTCAGCAGCGCCGCCCCTGCCACGCACATTCCCACGCTCGTCCCGGCGGACAGCGCCAGCAGGGTGGCGGCGCCGTCGCCCCCACCGGGCACGGCCAGGCGGACCGCGAGCACGGAGGCGACGCTGAGCGTCAACCACCCCGTGCTCGCGGCCAGGGCGGCGGCCCGGGCGCGGTCCGCCGCGAACAGGACGCGGGTGACCTGGTGGATGAGCGCGTAGCCCACAAGCGCCGGGGCGAGGGCCGCCAGCGCCGCGGACATGCCCTCGACCTCGGTGAGCAGGCCGAAGAACCTCTCAGCCGCCGGGCTGGCAGCCAGCAGCGCACCCGCCCCCGCGGTGGCCACCGCGACCACGAGCGCGGTGGAGGAGCCGGCCAGTGACTGCGCCGTGGCGCGGGGCGTGCCGGTGGCGGCGAAGGCGGCGGACAGGCGCGGGTACAGGACGGTGGACACGGGCACGACGAGCACCGCGTGCGGCAGAAGGTAGACGGCCTGCGTGTACTGGTAGACGGCGACGGTGCCTGTCTCACCGCCGGCGCGCGCCAGCGCCAGGACGACGAGCACGCTCAGCTGCTGTGCCAGGAGGGTGAGCACCCCCGCGCCCCCCAGGCGCAGCACGCGCCGCCCGAGCCCCCGCTCCAGGCGCAGGCTCGGGCGCAGGCGCAGCCCGGTGCGGCGCGCCGGCCACAGCAGCGGCAGGCTCAGGGCGGCGACCCCGGCGGTGGTGCCCCAGCCGAGCACCTGCAGGGCGGCGGGGTCGGCGCCGTCACCTCCTGCCGTCATCGCCCCGTAGACGCCGTAGGCGGCCATGACGACGAGGCTGGAGGCGATGGGCGTCAGCGCGGGCCAGGTGAAGCACCCGTGGGCCTGCAGGGCGCCGGTGAGCACGACCCCCACCCCGTACAGGGGCACCTGGAGGGCGAACATGCGCAGGAAGGCGGCGACGAGCGCGTGCTGGGCCTCGGGGTCGGTGCCCACGGACACCGGGAACAGGCCCGCCACCGGCTCCGCGGCCAGGGCGAGCAGCGCGCCCAGGGGCACGAGGACCGCGAGCACGAGGCCGAGCAGCCCGTTGACGGTGCGGCTCGCGCGCCCCGCCGGGCCCCGGGTGGCCCCCGCAGCCAGCAGGGGGACGACCGTGGCCGCCAAGGCACCGCCGACGACGACCTCGTAGAGCACGTTGGGGACCTGGTTGGCGGTCGTGTAGGCGCCGGCGACCGTGCCGGCTCCAACCGTCGAGGCCTGCACGACCCAGCGTAGGAAGCCGAGGGCCCGTGAGGCGAGGGTGAGCCCAGCGAGGCCGCCTGCGGCCCCGGCCAGGCCCCTGGGGCCCGACGGCCGGCCGTCCTGGTCGCCGGCCCGCGCCGGGTGCGTCTCAGCGCGCACGGCGGCCCAGGGCGTCGAGGGCGTTGAGGACGGGGGTGCGGGCGATGACCGAGCTGAAGGACACCTTCTCGCTGGCGAGCACGAGCGCCGTGCCGAGGCAGGCGGCGGCCACCCGCAGGCCACGCGCCGGGTGAGCGGCCATCGCGGTGCCCACGAGGGCGCCCAGGGCGTTGGAGCCCGTGTCGCCCAGCATCGTGTCCTCCCGCAGGTCCTCGGGCAGGGCTGCCACCGAGGTGGCCAGCGCCCCGGCGGCCAGCGCGCGGCTCGCGGCCGTCCCCGGTCCTGGAGCGGCCGCCAGGGGCGCGCACAGCAGGCAGGCCGCCTTGAGGGCCCTGCCCGGACGCAGGTCGAGCAGGTTGTGGACATTGGCCCAGGAGGCGATGACGACGGCACTGGTCAGGGCGTCCGCCACCAGGGGCACAGCGCCGGGAACCGAGGTCCGTCCGGCCGTGACCAAGCCCTGCGCCAGCGGCCCGGGGCGGCGCCCTGCGGCCAGCAGGCCGCCGGCGCCGGCGGCCCCGGCCCCGATGACGACGATCTTGAGCGCCCCCGTCGTCACCCGTCCACGGCGCAGGGCCGCAAGGTGGCCGCGCAGCCCCTTGGCGGGGGTGGCGCCGTCGTGAGCGCCGGCGTCGAGGTCGTCGGCCAGCCCGGCCAGGGCCGCGGCCGTCGAGGCGACGGCCGCGGCCAGCGAGCCGCTCGAGCGCGGGCCGTCGTGGAGCAGGCACCCGGCCTGAGCACAGGCCACGACGGTGCCCAGGGCCACACCGACCCCGCCACGCAGGCTCACGGCACGCCCGTGGAAGTTCGTGCGCCCCAGGTGCCGCTCCGCCCAGTGCGCCCCGCGCAGGGCGCGGCTGCCCAGAAGGGTCGTGGCCAGGCCGGCGAGGGCGACGGGCACCAGGGGGGTGCGGCGGAGGGGGACCGTGGAGGACCGGGGGCTCATGGGCTCAGGCTATGGCCATCAGCAGCCGGTGAGGGCGCTGACGGGGCTCAGCCCTCGCTCCTGGCGGAGGACTGGGCCTGGGCGCCGGGCACCGGCGGCATCACCGCGTCCGCCCCGTCGTCGAAACCGTAGTGGCCCCGGCCCCCGGCCAGGGCCTGCGCCAGCGCCAGGGGCACAGAGACGGTGGCCGCGGCCTGGCCGACGGAGTCCACGGTGGACACGGGGACAGCGGCGGTACGCAGCCCGGCCACCAGGTCGGTGGAGGCGTCCGCGGAGCCCAGCACGAGCGTGGGCACGGCCGAGGCGAGGCCCACCATGGCATCACTCCACCCGGCGGGGTCCTCGGCGTCGGTCGGGGTGGCGGTGGCCTGTTCCCCGGTGTCCTGGCTCGCGCGCGGACCGATGACGACGACGCCCTCCGCCGTCGCGGTGAGCCCGGCATCCACTGTCATGAGCGGCTCCGTGCCCTGGGCGGAGGCGGTGAGCATGCCGGTGAGGGTCGAGGCGTTCTGGTCCGTGCCGGTCAGGGCGGCGGCCAGGGCCTGCCCGAGGACGGCGTTGGCCTGCGAGGCGGCCGCTGCCCCGCCCAGGTAGCCGGCGACGGAGCCGGAGTAGGTGGAGCGGTAGGTCGCCCGGGAGGACTGCACCCAGGCGCTCGTGAGGCTTACGCGGCCGACGACGGTGGCGCCGGCCGTCTCCAGCCCGGTGGAGGCCGCGTCGATGTCCTCGCCCAGCGCCCCGGGCAGGATGACGAGGGCGACGGCTCGGCCCTTGAGCGTGCCGGGAAGGAGGGCGGAGGCGCCCGCCATGATGTAGTCGTCGCGCTCGATGACGGCGCCCTCGGTGGCCTCGAGACGGGCCTGGGTCTGGTTGCGGTCCTCGCGCAGGGAGGAGACCTGGTCGTTGAGCGCGGTGCCCAACGAGTTCTGCAGCGGCCCCGCTCCGAGCACCACGCCGACGGCGAGGGCGAGGAAGACGGAGATGAGCGAGACGAGGTGGTAGCGGAAGTCGATCATGTCGTGTGTGCCTGTCGTGGTCCTCGGGTACGGGGCGTGTGCTCAGACGGAGGGTCTGTCCGGCACGAGGCCGACCAGCGAGCGGAGGAAGGTCAGCAGCTCGTCCCACACGGCGCCGGACAGTCCCAGGAAGGTCTGACCGGCCGGGGTGAAGGCGAGGGCGACGAAGAGCGCGACGAGCCCGGACAGCGCCAGCAGCAGCAGCTGCCAGCCGGAGATCCGGGTGCGGTAGAGCCGCGAGACGCCCTTGGCGTCAATGAGCCGTCCGCCGACCTTGAGCCGGGTGAGGAAGGTCGAGGACATGCCCTCGCGGCCCTTGTCGAGGAACTCCAGCAGGGTCGCGTGGGTGCCCAGGGCGACGATGAGCTCGGCCCCGGCGGCGTCGGCCAGGAGCATGGAGATGTCCTCGCTAGTGCCGGTGGCGGCGAAGACGAGGTGCTCCACCCCCAGCTCCTCCACGCGCCGCAGCCCGGGGGCGCGGCCATCGCGGTAGGCGTGGACGACGACCTCGGCGCCGCAGCGCAGCGCCTTGTCCGAGACCGAGTCCATGTCGCCGACGATGATGTGGGGCGTGAAGCCGGCCTCGAGGACGGCGTCAGCGCCGCCGTCCACACCGATGATGACGGGCTTGTACTCGCGGATGTAGGGGCGCAGGGCCGCCAGGTCCTCCTTGTAGGAGTAGCCGCGCACCACGACCAGGACGTGGCGTCCGCTCATGGGGGTGCGCACGTCGGGCATGCCGACGCCGTTGAGCAGCAGGTCCCGCTCACCGCGCATGTACTCCATGGTGTTGACGGCGAAGGCCTCGAGCTGGACGGCCAGCCCCTGCTTGGCGGCCTCCATTGAGGCCGCCACGCTCTGGGGGGTCTGGACGGTGCCCTGGGCGAGGACGTCGTCGGAGCCGAGCAGGCGCACGGTGCCGCGGGCCTCGGAGTCACTGAGGTCGATGACGACGCGCTGGCCCTCGCGCAGGCGCATGACATCGGGGCCGAGGTCGTCGACGAGGGGGATGCCGCCCTCCAGGAGGATGCCGGGGCCGAGGTTGGGGTAGCGGCCCGAGACGGAGGGTGCCGCGTTGAGGACGGCTACGGGCCCGGCCTCGACCAGGGACTCGGCAGCGACCCGGTCGAGGTCGGTGTGGTCGATGACGGCGACCTCGCCGGCCTGGAGCCTCTTGGTCAGCTTCTTGGTGCGCGCGTCCACCCGGACCACGCCGCTGGGGCGCGAAGGGTCCAAGGCCGCCTGCTTGCGGAACGGGTTCCTCACGGCTGGGATTGTGCCACGCGCGCCTCGTCGAGCAGCTCAACGGCGTGGCGCAGGGCGGCCTCGGAGTCCTCGTGCCCCGACAGCATGCGGGCGAGCTCACGGACCCTGTCCTGGCCGCTCACGTCGAGGACCTGGGTGCGGGTCCGGCCCGCGGTGGCGGGGCCGTTGCCGGCGACGCCGTCCTGACCGTGGTCGGTTGTCTGCTCCTTGTGGACGACGAGCTGGGTGTCCGCCCAGGCGGCCACCTGGGCCAGGTGGGTGACCACCACCACCTGGTGGCTGCGGGCCAGACGGGCGAGACGGCGTCCGATCTCGCGTGCCGCGCGCCCGCCGACGCCGGCGTCGATCTCGTCGAAGACGAGGGTGCGCTGGTGTCCTTGGCGGCTGGGACCGTCCTGCCCAGCCTGGGAGGCCTCGGCGAGCACCACCTCGAGGGCGAGCATGATGCGGCTGAGCTCACCACCGGAGGCTCCCTTGCCCAGCGGGAGGGCGGGGGCCCCGGGGTGCGGGCAGAGGAGCAGGGTGACGGTCTCAGCGCCGGTGGGCCCCGGCTCGTCCAGGCGGTCGAGCTCGACGACGAGGCGCGCTCCCCTCATGTGCAGGCCCTCGAGCTCGGCGGTGACCGCCTGCTCGAGGCGTCCGGCCAGCTGGGTGCGCGCGGTGGTCAGCTCACGGGCGACGGCGTTGAGCCCGTCGCGCGCGGCGTCGCGCCGCTCGCTGAGCGCGGTGGCGGTGTCCTGGGGCCCGTCGATCTGCGCCAGGCGCTCGGCGGCGCGCTCGCACAAGGCGAGGAGGGCGTCGATGTCCTCGATCTGCTCCTCGGGACCGCCCACCTGCCTGAGCAGCCGGGCGAGCTCGCCGCGGCGGTCCTGTACCCAGGCCAGGCGGGCCGGGTCGGCGTCGAGGGAGGCGAGGTACTCGCCGAGCTCTGAGGCCGCGTCCGCCGCGAGGACGGACAGCTGCCTGAGGCGGTGCGCGAGCTCGGCCAGGACCGGGTCGACGTCGGCCCCGAGCGCCAGGGCCCGCTCAGCGTGGGCGATGAGGGCCAGAGCATCGGGCGCCTGCCCGGTCAGGTCCTCGTCACCTGTGAGCGCGGTGAGCGCGCAGCGGGCCGCCAGGCGCAGGTCCTCGGCGTGGTCGAGCCGCTCGGCCTCGATGGTCAGGGCGGTGTCCTCCCCCGGCCGGGGAGAGACCTCCTCGACGGCCTCGAGCCAGTGGCGCAGGCGGGCGGCCTCGGCGGCCCGGTCCTCGGCGTCGGCCTGCCAGTCGGCCAGGTCCTTCTCGCAGCGCTGGAGGAGACGGTAGGCCTCTAAGTAGCGCCGGCACAGGGCGGTGTGCGCGCTGCCGCCCAGGGAGTCGAGGGCCGCGCGCTGGGCGGAGGCCGAGCGCAGGCGCAGCTGGTCCGCCTGGCCGTGGACGCTGACGAGCTGGGCGCCGACCTCGCTCAGGACGGCGGAGGGCACGGCGCGCCCACCCAGGTGGGCGCGCGAGCGGCCGGCGGCGGGCACGGTGCGTGAGGCGATGAGGAGGTCCTCATCGAGCTCGGCCCCGGCGTCGAGAGCGCGCTGGGCGGCGCGCGAGGCCGGGTCGAGGACGAAGGTGCCCTCGACGAGCGTGCGCTGGGTGCCAGCACGCACGACCGTGGTGTCGGCGCGCTGGCCAAGCAGCAGGCCCAGGCAGGTGAGCACCATGGTCTTGCCCGCACCGGTCTCACCGGTGAGGGCGGTCAGGCCCGGGCTCAGGCGCAGGTCGGCCCGCTCCATGACGCCCAGGTCCTCGATGTGCAGGGACTCGATCACGCGGCGCCGCCCTCGCTGGAGACGGCGCCCTCGCTGGAGGGGGCGATCGCCGTGGTCTCGCGCCACCCGGCCACGGGAAGGGAGAACTTGCGCACGAGGCGCTCGGAGAAGGGCGCCTCGTTGAGCCGGGCCAGGCGCACGTTGCGCTCACCACGGCGCACGCGGATGACGCTATGGGAGGGAACCGGCAGCATCCGGCGTCCGTCGCACCAGATCTCCGCCTGCTGCATGCCGGTGTCCTGCACCCGTACCTCGAGGCAGGAGCGGGGCCCGACGACGAGGGGGCGGGTGAACAGGGCGTGGGCGGCGATGGGCACGAGCAGCAGGGCCTCGACCTCGGGCCAGATGACCGGGCCCCCGGCCGAGAAGGCGTAGGCGGTGGAGCCAGTGGGGGTGGCGAAGAGCAGGCCGTCGCAGCCGAAGGAGGAGACGGCCTGTCCGTCGACACCGGCGGCGACCTCGAGCATGCGGGCGCGGTCGCGCTTCTCCAGGGCAGCCTCGTTGAGCGCCCAGCCCCGGATGACGGTGCCACCAGCGGTCTCGACCTCGACCTCGATGGTCATGCGCTCGTCGACGGTGTAGCGGCCAGCGACGAGGTCGGTGACGACCTGCTCGACGTCGTCCGGGTCCGCCTCCGCCAGGAAGCCGACGTGACCGGTGTTGATACCGACGAGCGGGACGTCGAGGTCGCGGGCGATCTCGCAGGCGCGCAGGATCGTGCCGTCGCCACCGAGGACGAGCACGAGGTCGGCGGCGCCGTCCCCGGGGGCGACGGGCTGGACGCCGTGGGAGCGCAGGGCCCGGCGCACCTGCTCACCCACGAGGGCCGTGGAGCCGCTGCGGCGGGAGGCGGGCACCGGCTGGTCATTGTGCTCGCGCTGGAGGACGAGCACGCGGCGAGGGGTCGGGACGGGGCTCACGGGTTCCTCCTGTCTCGGGGTCGTCGGCCGAGGCCCCCAGCTGGGCCCTGCTCGACGGCGCGGATGACCTCGTCCCTCAGGGCGTCGCCGTCGAGGTCATCCTCGGCGCCCAGGCGCCCGGCGTGCATGGACACGAAGTACTCGACGTTGCCTGCGGGTCCGGGCAGCGGGGAGGCGACGACGGCCTCAACCCCCAGCCCGAGGCGGTGCGCGGCCTGCGCAACGGCCAGGACGGTCTCGACGTGCAGCTGGGGGTCGCGCACGACCCCTCCGTGGCCCAGGCGCTCCTTGCCGACCTCGAACTGGGGCTTGACCATGAGCAGCAGGTCGGCGTCGTCGGCCGCAGCGGCCACGAGGGCGGGAAGCACGAGCGTGAGGGAGATGAAGGAGAGGTCGCCAACGACGAGCCCGGGCGCGGGGGCGACGGCGGCGGGGTCGAGGGTGCGGACGTTGGTGCGGTCCAGGACCGTGACGCGGTCGTCAGACTGCAGGGACCAGGCGAGCTGTCCGTAACCGACGTCCACGGCGACGACGTGGGCGGCGCCTGCGCGCAGGAGCACGTCGGTGAAGCCGCCGGTGGAGGCTCCGGCGTCCAGGCACCTGCGACCCTCGACCCGTGGGGCGCTGCCGCGGGCAGCGAGGGCCTCCAGGGCCCCGGCGAGCTTGTGGGCGCCGCGTGAGACATAGTCGTCGCCGCTGGGGGTGACGACCTCGATGGCCTGGGCCGGGTCAACCTGCCGGGCGGGCTTGGTGACGACCTGGCCGTCGAGGGTGACGTGGCCGTCGGTGACCATCTGGGCGGCCTGGGAACGTGAGCGTGCCAGGCCGCGGCGCACGAGCTCGGAGTCGATGCGGATGAGTCTGGCCACGTCAGTCCTCCGCCCCCCGCAGGACGGCGGTGAGGTCCTCGTGGAGGCAGGCAAGCGCCGCCGCCCGCTCCTCGAGGGGCAGCGCGCCCGCCTGCGCGAGCCGCTGCCTCACGTGCGCACCCGCCTGCTCCAGCCGTGAGGCGGTCTCCTGGGCGGCCGCTGCCCGTGGTGGGGCGGGCAGGGGACGGGACGCTCCGGCGGGCAGGGCCGGGCGGGGGCCCGACGCCGTGGGGCTCACGGCTGGCCGGCCTCGTAGGTGACGGTGAGGTGAGGCACCGTCACCGCACCGGCCGGTCCACCGCCGACCCGGGCGGCGTCGGCGTGCTCCCAGGCGGCGCTGACGAGGGAGCGGTAGGCATTGAGGCCGACGGTGACGTCGGCTCCTGCCAGGCGGGTGCCGTCCACCTCGAGGGTGCCGTCCTCACCCACACGTGCCGTGGAGGCTCCGCAGTGCCAGGCTCCCTGGGCGTCGCGGGTGGGTTGCGGGTGGGGCTCGAGCAGCCCCCTGAGGTCGGTGTGGAGGAAGGAGGGGCGCTCAGCGGGGTCTGCCAGGACGACGTCGCGCGCGGAGCTGACGCCGGTGAGCACATGCATGCCGGGGATGGCGCTGGCACGCGCGCCTGTGAGGTCCGTGTTGAGCCGGTCGCCGACGGCGAGGGGCCGGGTCCCGCCGGAGCGGAGCAGGGCCCGCTGGTAGATGCCGGGGTGGGGCTTGCCCGCGGAGAGGAAGTCCTTGCCGGTGGCGTTGGCGACGGCCCGCACGAGGCTGCCGTTGCCCAGGGCGAAGCCGCGTTCGGTGGGCAGGGTCGCGTCCGTGTTGGTGGCGACGTGCAGCGCGCCGGCGGTGATGGCGTAGCAGCCCTCGGAGAGCATCGCCCAGTCCACGGCGGGGTCCCAGCCCTGGACGACGGCGTCCGGTGCGTCGGTGGCGGAGCCGACGACGACGAAGCCCTCGTCGGCCAGCGCCTGACGCACTCCCTCGCCGCCGACGACGAGGACCTTGGCCCCCGGCTCCAGGTGCTCGCGAAGGAGAGCGGCAGCGTCCATGGCGGCGGAGAAGACCTCGGTGGCCCGGGCGCGGATGCGGTTGCGGGCGAGCTTGTCAACGACGGTCTGCGGGGCGCGGGACGCGTTGTTGGTGACGAAGGTGAGGTGCATGCCCTCGTCACGCGCCGCGTTGACCGACTCGGCGGCGTGGGGGACCTCGGCCTCGCCGGCGAAGCAGACGCCGTCGAGGTCGAGCAGGGCGCAGTCGTAGGCCTGCGCGAGCGGCAGGCTCGAGCCCAGCAGGACGGTGCTCATCGGATCAGTCCTCGTCACTGCCGCGCGCTGCGGTCGAAGGGGCGTCGGTGGAGGAGGCGTCGGTGGAGGAGGTGTCGGCGACCTCCTCGCCGAGCAGCTCGGCCATCTCCGCCTCGACACGTTGGGCGAAGGAACCGGTCCAGCTCTCGTCCTCGTTGTCCAGGACCTCGTCGGTGCCCGCACCGCCGTCGTCATCACGGGCGTCCTCTGGGTCGGCCGCGGTCCCCTCGGCGGGCTCGTGAGAGGGTGCGCCGGCCGACGCACCCGGCTCGCCGGTGACCTCGGCGCCGGTGACCTCGGACTCGTCCTCCATGTCGTAGACGGCGACGTCCTCCGGCAGGTCCTCAGGGCCCTGACCAATGCGCTCGCGTACCACCTGCGCCTCCTCGAGGCGCCCGAGCTCCTCGAGCCTGTCCGCACGCACAGAGTGCAGGCGGCGGCGGGTCTCGCGGTCGCCGCGGAACATCATGATGGCTTCCTCGATGACGACGAGACCGAGCTCGGTCTCCCCCATCTCGTGCCGCACCCCCGAGACCACCATGGCGATCTCGGCCTCCTCGGTGTCGTCGAGCTGGCTCGGGTCCGCCTCGGCCGCCGCCTTGAGAGCCCGGCCAAGGTGACCGAGGGCGCGCTCGCAGTCGGCCTCGATGGCCCGGTGAAGGTCCAGGCCCGACAGACGGCGCGCGGCGCGGATGTCGCGCAGGGCCTCGACGTAGTGGCCCGAGAGATAGGCGGCGATGCCCGCCGACTCACGGACGACGGCGATGCGTCCGGCGTGCGAGGCGGCATAGCGAGCGTGCTGGTACGCGAGCTCGGGGTCGGTGTCGAGCAGCCGCTGGACCATGACAAGGTGCCGTGCGACGTTCTCGGCGTTGGCGCGTCCGAGGGCGCGCAGCTCACGCCTGGCGGAGGGCTCGAGGTCCTGCGGAACCACGTCCTCAGGCACACGGGGCTCAGGCACGCGCTGGCGCTGCGGGGGCCGTGAGTCGCGGCGGTCGTCCCGGGTGAAGCGGCCCGTCCGCGATCCGCCTGTACGCTCGCCGCTCCGGCCGTAGGAGCGGCGCTCGCCACCATCGCGCTCACCGTAGGAGCGACGCTGACCGTCACCGTAGGAGCGGCGCGGTGCGAAACCGTGCCGGTCTCCGTTCCCGTTGTGCCGCGCTCGACGGGCGCCAGGTCTGTCGTCAGCCATGCTCATCTCTCATTCACGTGTGTGGTGGTGCCCGTCAACGAGCTTCTGGCAACAGACTATCGACCCACGGACACTGCCCGGTGGCCTGTTGTGTGTGGTGTTGGGTGCACTGTGTGGGGGGGTGCCCCTATGTGGTGTGTCAAGCGGCGGCGGGTAGTTTCGTGGCTGGTTGTGGGTCGTAGAGGGCTCCATCTCGGATCATGGCGTGCAGGGTCAGGATGCGGCGGTGGGCCAGGGCGAGAACGGCCTGGTTATGACGCTTGCCCTGGTCTCGTTTGCGCTGGTAGTAGGCCCGGGAGACGGGGTCGGAGCGCAGGGAGGCGAAGGCGGACAGGAACATGGCGCGCTTGAGCCTCTTGTTGCCGCCGTGGGAGACGTGCTCACCACGGATCGATGAGCCGGAGCGGCGTGTGACGGGAGCGAGCCCGGCGTAGGAGGCCAGCTGGGCGCCGGTGTCGAAGGTCTTGCCCAGGGTCTCGGCCAGGAAGACGGCGGCGGTCCTGACCCCGATCCCGGGCATGGAGATCAGGACCTCATAAAGAGGGTGGGCCTCCACCAGGGCCTCGACCTGGGCGGCGACATCGGCCCGCTGAGCGTGCAGGGCGATGAGCTGCCTGGCCAGGTGAGGTAGCACCGTTGCGGCGGCGTCGGTGCCGGCGACCACCACGGTCTGGTGCTCCAGGGCCGAGACGATCTGGCCGGCCCAGGTGGCGTGCCGCCTGCACCCGTGCTTCTTGAGCCTGGCGTCAATCCTTGCCTTGCCCGCTCGCTTCAGATCGGCTGGGGTGGGCCAGGCGGCGATGACCTCCAAGACGGCGTCGTGCTCCAGCCAGGGCCCCACCACGGCCTCGAGGGCGGGGTGGATCTGGGTGTACAGGCCCCGGATCCGGTTAGCGCTCTGGTTGACCTGGCGGGCCAGGTCCAGGTCGAATCCCGTGAGCATCGACAAGGCGGCCGCGTCCTCGTCCGAGGCGCTGACGGCTCTCAGGGTGTGAGGCATGCTCCTGGCCGCGCCGGCGATGACGGCCGCGTCCTTCGCGTCGGTCTTGGCGCTGCCCGGCGTCAGGTCGGCGATGCGTCGCATCGACAGTCCGGGCAGGTAGCCCACGGTGATGCCCATGTCCTGGGCCACCGCCACGGCCAGGGCCCCGATGGTGGCGGGCTGGTCGACCACCACCAGCAGCCTCCCGTGGTCGGCCAGCTTGCCGTAAAGGGAACGCAGACGTGCCTCGTCATTGGGAAGGGGCTTGTCGAGGACCTTCCGCCCGTCCCGGCTCAGGGCCGTGGCCCAGTGGTCCGTCTTGCCGACGTCGATGCCGATGAAGACCTCGATGTCCTCGATATCCATCTCTCCTGCCGCCTCTC
The DNA here is from genome assembly GCF_051303165.1 of Actinomyces sp. W5033. NCBI lineage: Bacteria > Bacillati > Actinomycetota > Actinomycetes > Actinomycetales > Actinomycetaceae > Actinomyces > Actinomyces sp. W5033. The sequence continues at coordinate 219,629 of NZ_JBPPGD010000003.1, forward strand.
GGTCAAGTCGATACGGGGCCAGCCGGTGGACGACCGGTTCCGCACCCACGTTACGAAAGACCTCACACGCGGTGGGTCGTTCCCCTTATCAGCGGTCACCAGCGTCCGGCTGCTGCGGGTGACAACACCCCCCGGATCATCTACGGACAGGGGCAAGACATCATGCCCACAGCAACTGG
>NZ_JBPPGD010000004.1:0-123213 GCF_051303165.1 Actinomyces sp. W5033
CCAGTTGCTGTGGGCATGATGTCTTGCCCCTGTCCGTAGATGATCCGGGGGGTGTTGTCACCCGCAGCAGCCGGACGCTGGTGACCGCTGATAAGGGGAACGACCCACCGCGTGTGAGGTCTTTCGTAACGTGGGTGCGGAACCGGTCGTCCACCGGCTGGCCCCGTATCGACTTGACCGAGAGGCGGCAGGAGAGATGGATATCGAGGACATCGAGGTCTTCATCGGCATCGACGTCGGCAAGACGGACCACTGGGCCACGGCCCTGAGCCGGGACGGGCGGAAGGTCCTCGACAAGCCCCTTCCCAATGACGAGGCACGTCTGCGTTCCCTTTACGGCAAGCTGGCCGACCACGGGAGGCTGCTGGTGGTGGTCGACCAGCCCGCCACCATCGGGGCCCTGGCCGTGGCGGTGGCCCAGGACATGGGCATCACCGTGGGCTACCTGCCCGGACTGTCGATGCGACGCATCGCCGACCTGACGCCGGGCAGCGCCAAGACCGACGCGAAGGACGCGGCCGTCATCGCCGGCGCGGCCAGGAGCATGCCTCACACCCTGAGAGCCGTCAGCGCCTCGGACGAGGACGCGGCCGCCTTGTCGATGCTCACGGGATTCGACCTGGACCTGGCCCGCCAGGTCAACCAGAGCGCTAACCGGATCCGGGGCCTGTACACCCAGATCCACCCCGCCCTCGAGGCCGTGGTGGGGCCCTGGCTGGAGCACGACGCCGTCTTGGAGGTCATCGCCGCCTGGCCCACCCCAGCCGATCTGAAGCGAGCGGGCAAGGCAAGGATTGACGCCAGGCTCAAGAAGCACGGGTGCAGGCGGCACGCCACCTGGGCCGGCCAGATCGTCTCGGCCCTGGAGCACCAGACCGTGGTGGTCGCCGGCACCGACGCCGCCGCAACGGTGCTACCTCACCTGGCCAGGCAGCTCATCGCCCTGCACGCTCAGCGGGCCGATGTCGCCGCCCAGGTCGAGGCCCTGGTGGAGGCCCACCCTCTTTATGAGGTCCTGATCTCCATGCCCGGGATCGGGGTCAGGACCGCCGCCGTCTTCCTGGCCGAGACCCTGGGCAAGACCTTCGACACCGGCGCCCAGCTGGCCTCCTACGCCGGGCTCGCTCCCGTCACACGCCGCTCCGGCTCATCGATCCGTGGTGAGCACGTCTCCCACGGCGGCAACAAGAGGCTCAAGCGCGCCATGTTCCTGTCCGCCTTCGCCTCCCTGCGCTCCGACCCCGTCTCCCGGGCCTACTACCAGCGCAAACGAGACCAGGGCAAGCGTCATAACCAGGCCGTTCTCGCCCTGGCCCACCGCCGCATCCTGACCCTGCACGCCATGATCCGAGATGGAGCCCTCTACGACCCACAACCAGCCACGAAACTACCCGCCGCCGCTTGACACACCACATAGGGGCACCCCCCCACACAGTGCACCCAACACCACACACAACGCCCCGCACTCACGCACCCCACACACGGCAGTCCTCGGGCAGCATGGGTACGTGACACACAATCCTGGTTCCTCCGGCCCTGCCGATCTCGACCTGCCTCTTGACGCCGACCAGCTCATGCACCAGTCAGGTGTCGTCCTGCGCCTGGGCAAGCTCATGCTCGCCTGCGGCGCGAGCTCCTACCGCGTGAAGTCCTCGATGGCGAGGGCGGCTGCGGCCGTCGGCCTCGACAGGCACGAGGCGACGGTGACGATGACGGAGATCGTCACCTCGTCCTACACCGGTGACCGCTTCCGCACGGAGGCGGCGGAGATCCGGCGTGTGGGTGTCAACGTCGCGCGCCTTGAGGCACTGCGCCGCCTGGTCCATGACCTTCCTGAGCACGTCAGCGTGGAGGACCTGGACGCGAAGCTTGACGAGATCGTCGCTGCCCGCCCGCTGTACGGGGGCGTCGCCAACGCCCTCGCCTCTGGTGTGGCCTGTGCGGGCTTCTGCTTCCTCAACCAGGGTGGGTGGGTCGAGTGCCTTGCGGTGCTGCTGGCGGCCTGCGTGGGTCAGGCGGTGCGCCGTCAGATGCTCGGGCGCCACTTCCAGCACTTCTTCACGTGGATCGTGTGCGGCGTGGTTGCCTCGGGGCTCTACATGGCCGGCGTCAGCCTCCTCGACCTCGCGGGCGTCACTGACGGCAACCACCAGGGCGGCATCATCTCCGCAATCCTCTTCCTCATCCCCGGCTTCCCGCTGGTGACGGCGATGCTCGACCTCGTGCGTCAGGACTTCTCCTCTGCGCTCTCACGGGCCTCGTACGTCGTGCTCGTCATGGCGGCAGCTGGTGTGGCGGTGTGGACGGTGACCTTTGTCTTCGACTGGGAGGTGGAGGCCACCTACGTCTTCCTGCCTGACGGGCCCGTGCTCTACGCGCTGCGCGCGCTGTGCTCCTTCGTCGCCGCCTACGGCTTCGCCGTCCTGTTCAACGCCGCTCCCAGGGCGGCCGGCCTGGCGGCGGTCGTCGGCGCGGTGGCCAACACGGGCCGTCTTGTTCTCATCGACGAGCTGGGCGTGCCGTGGCAGCTGGCCGTCGGCCTGGCGGCGGTGACCATCGGACTGCTCGCCCAGGCCTTCGTCTCGCGCGCCTCCTTGTCTCGTGTGGCCCTGTCGGTGCCGGCCGTCGTCATCATGATCCCCGGGGTCCCCTTCTACCGGGCGGTCTCCGCCCTCAACGACCAGACCGCGGAGGCTCATGTCGCGATCGGCACCGCGGCCACCAACCTCACCGAGGTCTTCCTCGTTGTCACGGCGATCGGAGTCGGGCTGGCGATGGCGCGCATCCTCACCGACCGCAACTGGCGCCATGACGTTCCGACCTCACTGCCTCTGGTCTCGCCACGGGCCCAGCGCTGACAGGGCGCACGGTACACAGCGAGGGGGCCGGTCACCTGTGTGGTGACCAGCCCCCTCGCTGTCGCAGCGGTTGTGCTCACAGCCCCCCGAGGATCTGGGCGATGAAGATCTTGGCGATCATGGCCACGGGGTAGACCATGGCGTAGCCCAGGGCAACGCGCGGGTCCGCACCGGTGCGCTCGTTGGCGAAGGCCAGGACCGCAGGCTGGGTCTGGGCGCCGCCCAGGAGGCCGGACAGGCGGGTGCCGCCCATCTTGACGACCCAGCGCATCGAGGCGTAGATCCCCAGACCGACGATGGTCGTGATGACGAACCCGGTGACGAGGATCTTCCACCAGTCGCCCCCGGTGAAGGCGTTGGCGATCTGGCCTCCGGCCTTGGTACCGGCCTGCGCGAGGAAGATGAGCAGCCCGAGCTCGGAGAGCACCGCCGTTGCGGTGAAGGGCAGGGCGGTGACAAAGCCCTTGATCCTGCCGATCTTGCCGAAGACGAGTCCGACGAGCAGCGTGCCCGCGGCCGATCCGATGGAGAAGGTCGCCCCGGTGGGCGTCAGGAACTTCCACTCACCGATGAAGATGCCCAGGGCCATGCCCAGGCCGAGAGCCACCGGGTTGATGGAGGACAGGCCACGGGCGGAGTCTCCGAAGAAGGCCGAGACCTCCTTCATCCGGCCCGTCGGGGCGACGACGCGCACGCGGTCGCCGAGCTGGAGGACGAGGTCGGGGGTGCCCACCATGTCCGTGTCCCCACGGCGCACCCGCGAGATGGTCGCGCCGAAGGTGTGGTCCACGCCGAGGTCGGCGATGGTGTGGCCCGCGATCTTCGGGTCGGAGACGGTGATACGGCGGAAGTCGAGGTAGCGGCGGTCCTCGATGAGGGAGTGGGAGGAGCCGTGGCCCAGAGCCTTGATGACCTGGCTGACGGCATCCTGGGTCCCGACGACGGTGACGAGGTCATCGCGGTTGACTCGGTCCTCGGAAACGGGACGCGTGATGGGCCCGGTCTCACCGCGGCGCAGGCGCGAGAAGCGCAGCTCTCCCGACACGGTGGCGAGCAGGTCGCCGATCATGGGGGAGTCGTCACGCTCGACGCGGATCGTGCGGTTCGTCAGTGGCGAGGGCTTGTCCCTGTCGGAGCGGCGGTAGCGCAGCGCCAGGAGGCTGAAGAAGAGCATCCCGATGACGCCGTAGAGGTAGGCGACGGCGTAGCCGACCGTGGCGATGGCGACGCCGTCGGGGTTGCCCGCCATGGTCGCGGCGTTGCCGGCAGCGGCCAGGGCAGGGGTGTTGGTGATAGCCCCGGCGAAGGTGCCCGCGATGAGGGCGGAGTCCATGCCCAGCACGTGGCCGACGCCGAGGCCGCAGGCGGCGGCGACGATGAAGACCAGCAGCATGAGGGCCAGGGGCCCGGCGGCCGTGCGGATGACGTGGAAGAAGTTGGGGCCGGACTGCACGCCGATGGCGAAGGTGAAGACCGCCAGGCCGAGGATGCCCATGGCGGAGGGGACCTCGATGGTGACGCCCTGGGCAACGCCCCAGGCGGCCAGGACGATGCCGGCGAAGAGCACGGCGGCGGCGCCGAGGCTCACGCCCTTGACCTTGATGTGCCCGACGAGCATGCCGAGGCCGATGAGGAGGAACAGCACGAGGACGGGGTTGTCCGCCAGGTGCGTGAGGACGGGGACCACGGTGGTGTGCCAGCCTTTCGTGCGCCCGGACGGCGGGACCGGGCGTGGGTAGAGAATCGGGCAGGGAGCATGAGGATTGTCTCACCGCCGCTGGCGACACGGTCCTGGACTTCGGTCCGCTCCGCCGGGGCGCGGGCCGTGCGCCCCGCCCCGCCCACCGGCCCGTGTGCGCACCGTCCGCTCCGCCGGGGCGCGGGCCGTGCTGTGGCGCACACATGTGGAGGGACCAAGCGGGCTGTCTCTCGCCAGCACGCCCGTGGTCCCACGATATGAGACCAGCGGGCCGCATGGTGACTCGGATCGTGGGACGGCATAACGTTGGCGGCACCGGCCCCGACCGAGAGCAGTGGGCCGCCGAACCCAGGACACAGGAGGGCAGCATGGCACGCGCAGGCGCACCGTCGGCCGATGACCGCCGGCTGATGACAGGAGCAGCCGCGCTGGTACGCGCTCTTGAGGACGTCGGGGTGACGGACATCTTCGGCATGCCCGGAGGCGCCATCCTGCCCTTCTACGACCCCCTGCTCGCGAGCGAGAAGATCCGCCACATCCTCGTGCGCCACGAGCAGGGCGCCGGCCACGCGGCTGAGGGCTACGCGCTGGCCACCGGGCGCGTGGGCGTGTGCGTGGCGACCTCCGGCCCCGGCGCGACCAACCTCATCACCGCCATCGGCGACGCCCACATGGACTCCGTGCCCATGCTCGCCATCACCGGGCAGGTCGGCGCCCGCGCGATCGGCACCGACGCCTTCCAGGAGGCGGACATCGTGGGCGCGACGATGCCCTTCGTCAAGCACTCCTTCCTCGTCACCGACCCCGAGGAGATCCCCGCCCGCGTCGCCGAGGCCTTCCACCTGGCCGCCACCGGCCGCCCGGGCCCCGTGCTCATCGACGTCTCGAAGAACGCTCAGGAGGGCCTCATCGAGTACCAGGCCCCCGGCAGGCTCGACCTGCCCGGTTACACCCTGCCCGGCAGGCCCAACCAGCGCCGTGTCCAGCAGGCGGCCGAGGCCATCGCCTCCGCCGAGCGCCCCGTCCTCTACCTCGGCGGCGGCCTCAACCGCTCCGGGCTGCCCACCGAGGCGCTCACCGAGCTCGTCGATCTCATTGGGGCGCCCTTCACCACGACCCTCACGGCGCTGGACGTGCTGCCCAGCGCCCACCCGCTCAACCTCGGCATGCCGGGCATGCACGGCACCGTCGCCGCCGTCGGCGCCCTGCAGCGCGCAGACCTCATCGTGTGTCTCGGTGCCCGTTTCGACGACCGCGTCACCGGCAAGGTGGACACCTTCGCCCGGCGCGCCAGTGTCATCCACGTCGATGTCGATCCGGCGGAGATCTCCAAGATCCGCACCGCCGACATCCCCATCGTCGGTGACCTCAAGGACGTCGTCCCCGCCCTGAGCGCCGCCTGCCGCGCCCAGTTCAGTGCGGAGCCGCGCGCCGACACCGACCAGTGGCTGACGGAGGTCGCCCACATCCGCGCGACCTACCCGACGACGTGGACGGACACCGATGACGGCCTCCTCCAGCCGCAGGAGGTCATCAACCACCTGGCCGCCCAGGCCCCCGAGGACACGATCTGGGTCACCGGCGTCGGCCAGCACCAGATGTGGTCCGCCCACTACCTGAGGTTCAACCGCTCCCGCTCCTGGCTCACCTCCGCCGGCGCCGGCACCATGGGCTACGGAGTCCCCGCGGCCATGGGGGCCAAGGTCGGTGCGCCCGAGCGGACGGTCTGGCTCATCGACGGCGACGGCTGCTTCCAGATGACCAACCAGGAGCTGGCGACCGCGACGCTCAACAACATCCCGATCAAGGTCGCCATCATCAACAACTCCTCCCTGGGCATGGTCCGCCAGTGGCAGACGCTGTTCTACGGGCAGCGCTACTCCAACACGGACCTGCACACCGGCGCGGACACGGCCCGGGTCCCCGACTTCGTCACGCTCGCACAGGCCTACGGCGCCGTCGGGCTGCGCTGCGAGCGCCTGGAGGACGTTGACGACGTCATCGCCCAGGCCAACGCGATCAACGACCGCCCCGTCGTCATCGACTTCATCGTGTCCGCCGACTCCCAGGTCTGGCCGATGGTCGCAGCCGGCGTGTCCAACGACGAGATCCAGATCGCCCGGGGCATGAGCCCCACGTGGGAAGAGGAGTGAGCGACGTGAGTGCCAAGCACACGCTGTCTGTCCTGGTGGAGAACAAGCCCGGCGTGCTCACGCGCGTGTCGGCGCTGTTCACCCGACGCGGCTTCAACATCCACTCCCTGGCTGTGGGCCCCACCGAGCACGAGGACATCTCGCGCATCACGGTGATCGCCGACGCCGAGGGCCTGGCCATGGAGCAGGTGACCAAGCAGCTCAACAAGCTGGTCAACGTGCTCAAGATCGTTGAGCTCGACCCTGAGACCTCCGTCGGCCGCGAGCTCTACCTCATCAAGGTCCGCGCCGACGACGCCAACCGCACCGCGGTGCTGCAGATCGTGGACCTCTTCCGTGCGCACGTCGTCGATGTCTGCCCGACCTCGGTGGTCATCGAGACCGTGGGCTCGGAGTCCAAGGTCAAGGCCCTGCTCGATGCCCTGCGGCCCTACGGGGTCAAGGAGATCGTCCAGTCAGGCGCCGTCGCCATCACGCGCGGCCCCCGTTCCATCACCGACCAACTCAAGGAGAAGTGAGAATCCACTATGGCAGCTGAGAAGTTCTACGACGACGACGCCGACCTGTCCGTCATCCAGTCCAAGAAGGTTGCGGTTATCGGCTACGGCTCCCAGGGACACGCCCACGCCCTCAACCTGCGCGACTCGGGCGTCGAGGTCGTCGTCGGCCTGCGCGAGGGCTCTGCCTCCGTCGCCAAGGCCGAGGAGGCGGGCCTGACGGTCATGCCGGTTGCCGAGGCGGTCGCCTGGGGCGACGTCATCGTCGTGCTCGCCCCGGACCAGGTCCAGGCGACGCTGTACACCGAGCAGATCGCGCCCAACATCAAGCCTGGCTCCGCCCTGCTGTTCTCCCACGGCTTCAACATCCACTTCGGCTACATCAAGCCGGCCGCGGAGATCGACGTCGTCATGGTGGCCCCCAAGGGCCCCGGGCACACGGTGCGCCGCGAGTTCGAGGGCGGCCGTGGCGTGCCGGTGCTCGTGTGCGTCGAGCAGGACGCCACCGGCTCCGCCTGGCAGACCGCGCTGTCCTACGCCAAGGCCATCGGCGGCACCCGCGCGGGCGCCATCAAGACGACCTTCCGCGAGGAGACCGAGACCGACCTCTTCGGTGAGCAGGCCGTCCTGTGCGGTGGCGTCTCCCAGCTCATCCAGTACGGCTTCGAGACGCTGGTCGAGGCCGGCTACCAGCCGGAGATGGCCTACTTCGAGGTCTGCCACGAGATGAAGCTCATCGTGGACCTTATCGTCGAGGGCGGTATCTCCAAGCAGCGCTGGTCCTGCTCCGACACCGCCGAGTACGGCGACTACGTCTCCGGCCCGCGTGTTATCACCCCGGACGTCAAGGAGCACATGAAGGAGGTCCTCGGCGACATCCAGGACGGCTCCTTCGCCAAGCGGTTCATGGACGACCAGGCTGCCGGAGCCCCCGAGTTCAAGGCGCTGCGCGCCAAGGGTGAGAGCCACCCCATCGAGAAGGTGGGCCGTGAGGTCCGCTCGATGTTCTCCTGGCGTGCGGAGGTTGACAAGGACTACGTCGAGGGATCTGTCGCCCGCTGAGGCCACCCTTCGCGCACGAGGGCGCCGTCTCCTGCAGGGAGGCGGCGCCCTCGTTCGTCGTGCCGCCGGGCGGGCCTGCGCAGGCTCACCTTCCTGGACGACGCCGTCGGGCCCGCCTACGTTGTCGGGCGCCCCAGAGCCCGACCACCACGAAGGACAGCACCCCGTGTCACCAAAGAACGGCGCCGAGCCCCACGGCGCCCCGCGCGCCATCGTCATCCACAACTCCGTCACCGGCTTCGCCGAGACCTACGGGGGATGGGTCGCCGAGGCCATCGGTGCCGAGCTCGTGCCCTGGGAGCGCGCCCGCACGCTGCCCCTGGGCGGCTACGACCTCATCGTCTACGGGGCGGGCGTGCGCATGAGCCGGATCCGAGGCTTCTCGGCCTTCCGGCGTCGGCTGGAGCGCCAGGGGCTGGCGGACTCGGGCAGGGTGCTCGTGTGGGCCAACGGCGGGACCCCGCAGCACCCCGACCGGGACTGGAGGGTCCCCGCGGCCACCTTCACCAAGGCCGAGCTGGCCCAGGGGCGCTACCCCTTCGTCTACGTTGAGGGAGGCGTGCGCTACGAGGGCCTGAACCTGGTGGAGGACAGGCTGCTGCGCCTGTTCTCCAAGCGGGTCCAGCGCTACCGCCACCGCGGCGAGTGGGCCGTGGCCGTGGCGGACTCCATCGCCGAGGGCTACGACCACTCCTCTCCCGAGCAGATCGAGCCGCTCATCGCGATGGCCCGCCAGAGGCTCGGCCTGGGCTGAGCGCCCTGACGCCGACGTCCCCGTGCGGCCGGTCAGTGGCCGCACGGGGACGTGCGTGGGGCTGAGGGGCAGGGGGCTTTCAGCGCCTGGCCTGCTCGACCAGCTCAGAGGTGTTCCGGGCGGTGCGGATGAGCGCGACGGAGGTCTCAAGACCCAGCCGGATGAGGATGATGTAGACGAGGGCCGGGATCCAGCCGAAGAGGAAGGCCATGATGCCGACGCTGGCGTCCTGCGAGAAGCCGGCGATGACCATGAACAGCCAGCCCAGGGCGCACAGCGCGATGAAGGCGATGTAGATGAACTTGGCGAAGCTCAGGGTGATGTACCTGGAGAAGGACATGTCGAACAGTGCCTTGAAGAACCCGTCGCCCTGCGGCTGCGTGTAGGCGGGGACCTGCGGCGGCAGGCCGTAGGCAGGGGCCGGCGGCGCGCCGTAGACGGGGGGCTGGCCGTAGGGCTGGGTCGGTGCGCCGGCGGAGGGGGCTGACGGGTAGGCGTCGTAGCCGCCGTTGGGCACGGGGCTGCTGGGCTCGGGAGCGGGAGGGTTCTGCATCTGAGGTCTCCTGACTAGGGTGAGGGCGGGTGCACCTCGGTAGGCACATGCTAGGACGTGGGGGCACGGCGCTGGTGGGACCGCCCGTCCTGCGGGCATTGCGGCCCGATGACACCCCCTGCTGGCCCAGGATACGGACCGCGCGTCTCGCATGGTGGCAAAGCGCCGTAGCCTGGGCCCATGACTCAGGCTCCCCACACCATCAGGCTCGCGGTGATCCCCGGCGACGGCATCGGCAAGGAGGTCGTGCCCGAGGGCCTCAAGGTCCTCGACGCCGTCCTGGCGGGCACCGGCACCACCGTCGAGACCACCCTGTTCGACCTGGGGGCGGAGCGCTGGCACCGCACCGGAGAGACCCTCACGGACAAGGACCTCGCCGCCCTCGCCGAGCACGACGCCATCCTGCTCGGCGCGGTCGGCGACCCGAGCGTGCCCTCCGGCGTCCTCGAGCGCGGCCTGCTGCTGCGCCTGCGCTTCGAGCTCGACCACTACGTCAACCTGCGTCCCTCGCGCTACTACCCGGGAGTGCCGACCCCTCTGGCCGAGCCGGGCGACATCGACTTCGTCGTCGTGCGCGAGGGCACGGAGGGCCTGTACTGCGGCAACGGCGGCTCCGTGCGCCTGGGGACCCCCCACGAGATCGCCACCGAGGTGAGCGTCAACACCGCCTTCGGCGTCGAGCGGGTCGTGCGCTACGCCTTCGAGCAGGCTCAGGCCCGTCGCAAGCACCTCACGCTCGTGCACAAGCACAACGTCCTCGTCCACGCCGGCCACCTGTGGCGCCGCGTCGTCGAGTCCGTCGGGGCCGAGTACCCCGAGGTCAGTGTCAGCTACTGCCACGTGGACGCCGCCACCATCTACATGGTCACCGACCCCGGGCGCTTCGACGTCATCGTCACCGACAACCTCTTCGGCGACATCCTCACCGACGAGGCCGGAGCCGTCACCGGTGGCATCGGTCTGTCCGCCTCGGGCAACCTCGACCCGTCGGGCGCGCACCCCTCGATGTTCGAGCCGGTCCACGGCTCGGCGCCGGACATCGCGGGGCAGGGCCTGGCCGACCCGACCGCCACGGTCTCCGCCGTCGCCCTGCTCCTGGCCCACCTCGGCCACCACCAGGCTGCCGCCCGCGTGAGCGCCGCCGTCGATGCGGACATGGCGGCGCGTGCGGCCGCCAGCCGGGCGGGCGTCCCCCTGGTGCGCTCCACGAGCGAGATCGGCGACGCCATCGCCGCCGCCCTGTGAGCCGCCCCGCCGTCAGGGTCAGTATCCGAGAGGACGGAGTCCATTGCTTGGGCTCGCGGTAGGCTGGGCCTATGCCTGAGCCAGCAGCCACCGTGCACCCCTCCCTCGAGACACCCCTGTCGCGGGCCGCCAGCCTGCCCGTCCCCGCCGCCACGGAGCTCAGTGGACGCTTCAGGCTCCAGCGCAACCCGCGCTGCGCCTCCGACGCTGACCGCGCCCAGGCCCTGCGCGACCTCCACTTCGGCGCCGTCTTCACTGACCACATGGCCCACGCCCGCTTCAGCCGCGGCGAGGGGTGGGCGGACCACGAGGTCATGCCCTACGGCGACCTCGCCCTGTCCCCGGCCTCGGCCGTCCTGCACTACGGCCAGGAGGTCTTCGAGGGCATCAAGGCCTACCGCCATGAGGACGGCTCCGTGTGGACCTTCCGGCCCCGCTACAACGCGACCCGCCTCAACGTCTCCGCCCGGCGCCTGGCCCTGCCCGAGCTGCCCGAGGAGGACTTCATCGCCTCCCTCGTCGACCTCGTGCGCACCGACGAGGCCTGGGTCCCCTCCGGGCGGGGCGAGTCCCTCTACCTGCGGCCCTTCATGTTCGCCTCCGAGGCCTTCCTGGGCGTGCACGCCGCCGGCGTCGTGGACTACTACGTCATCGCCTCCCCCTCGGGCGCCTACTTCACCCACGGCCTGACGCCGATCAGCATCTGGGTCACCCAGGACTACCACCGCGCCGGCCGAGGCGGCACCGGCTTCGCCAAGACCGGGGGCAACTACGCCTCCTCCCTCCTGCCGCAGCAGGAGGCGGCGGCCAAGGGCTGCGACCAGGTCTGCTTCCTCGACGACGTCACCCAGACCAACCTCGAGGAGCTCGGCGGCATGAACATCATGGTCGTCGATGCCGACGGCACCGTGCGCACCCCGCGGCTGACCGGCACGATCCTCGAGGGCAGCACCCGCTCCGCGATCATCCGTCTGCTCACCGACGCCGGGCGCCGCGTCGTGGAGGACACCATCAGCCTTGACAGTCTCGTCGAGGGCATCCGCCGCGGCACGGTCACCGAGGTCTTCGCCTGCGGCACCGCTGCCGTCGTCGTGCCCCTGGGCAGGCTCATGGGCAGGGACTTCGACGTCGAGATCACCGGCTCCGAGGTCACCCACGAGATCCACGACCGCCTCACCGGCATCCAGTACGGTCGGCTCGAGGACCCCTACGGTTGGATGTACCGCCTGGCCTGACGGCCGGCGCCCGCCGGACAGCGCAGGAGCACCGTGAACGCACCCGACGACAGCGCGCGCGTGGCCGCCTACGACACGACGCTGCGCGACGGCGCCCAGCAGCAGTCCGTCTCCTTCACCGTGGAGGACAAGCTCGCTGTCGCGCGCCTGCTCGACGCGCTCGGCGTCGCCTACATCGAGGCCGGTTGGCCCGGCGCCGTGCCCAAGGACACCGAGCTCTTCGCCCGGGCCCGCGACGAGCTGCGCCTGAGCACCGCGCGCTTGGTCGCCTTCGGCTCCACCTGCCGCCCCGGGACCCCGGCCGCGCAGGACCCGCAGGTCCGTGCCCTCATCGACTCCGGGGCCGAGGCCGTCACCATCGTCGCCAAGTCGGACCCGGCCCACGTCGAGCGCGCCCTGCGCACCACCCGCGAGGAGAACCTGCGCATGGTGGCGCACACCGTCGCCGTGCTCGTGCGGGCCGGGCGCGAGGCCATGGTGGACCTCGAGCACTTTTTCGACGGCCTCAGGCGCGACCCCTCCTACGGCCTCGACGTCGCCCTGGCCGCGGCCGGCGCGGGAGCCGACGCCGTGATCGCATGCGACACCAACGGAGGAAGCCTTCCCGAGGAGGTGGCCCAGGGCGTGCGAGCCTTGCGCACGGCCCTCGACGACGCCGGTCACGGCGGCTGCGTCGTGGGCATCCACACCCACGACGACTCCGGTCTCGCCGTGGCCGGCGCCATGGCGGCCGTCACGGCCGGGGCCCGCCAGGTGCAGGGCTGCGTCAACGGCTACGGCGAGCGCACCGGTAACGCCAACCTCCTGACCCTCATCGCCAACCTCGAGCTCAAGACCCGCTACCGGGTCCTGCCAGGCGAGGAGGAGGAGCGCGCCGCCCGCCTCACCGAGCTGTCCGCCGTCTCCCGCAGGATCGGTGAGATTGCCAACCGGACACCCTCAGGGCGCCTGCCCTACGTGGGGGCCAAGGCCTTCGCCCACAAGGCCGGCCTGCACGCCTCTGCCATCAAGGTGGACCCTGGCCTCTACCAGCACACCGACCCGGCCCGCGTGGGCAACACCATGACCATGCTGGTCTCAGAGATGGCCGGCCGGGCGAGCATCGAGCTCAAGGCCCGTGAGCTCGGCATCGACACCGCTGGGGACAGGGACCTGCTCACCCGGGTCACCGAGGCCGTCAAGGAGCGCGAGGCGCGCGGCTACGCCTACGACGCCGCGGACGGCTCCTTCGAGCTCCTGCTGCGCCAGGCGCGCGGCGACCTGCCCGAGTACTTCCGCGTCGAGTCCTGGCGCGCCTCCATCACGGCCCGCCCCGGGCCGGGGGAGGAGCTGCTGCCCGACGACGGGGCCACCGTCACCGACTCCGAGGCGACGGTGCGCCTGTGGACCGGCGGGCGCCGCCACGCCGTCCTCGGCGAGGGCAACGGCCCGGTCAACGCCCTGGACCACGCCCTGTGCGACGCCCTGGCCACCGTCTACCCGGAGATCCGGGCCTTCGAGCTGACGGACTTCAAGGTGCGTCTGCTCGACTCCGAGCGCGGCACCCGCTCGATCGTGCGCGTCCTCATCGACATCACCGACGGCGAGCGCACGTGGTCCACCGTCGGCGTCGGCACGGACATCATCGAGGCCTCCTGGGAGGCCCTGACCGACGGGCACGTCGTCGGGCTCCTGCGCTCAGGCGTTCAGCCGCGGTGAGCCGGTCCTGAGGGCCGGTCCCAGGCGCCGCCTGGTGCACTCACACGTGGCGGTCGTGCCCGGGACCGAAGTAGACGTCGTCGAGCGTCGCGGTGAGCAGCGAGCGCTCGCGGAGGATGTCGATGATCTGGCCGTACAGGTGCGTGACCGTGGGGAAGTTCGCGTGGCCGATGACGATGTGCTGGGCCTGCAGCCACTTCTGGGCCTCACCGAGCAGCACGTCCTCGGTAAGCAGCCCCGAGTCGCCGAAGGAGCCGTACCACATCGTCGGGGCGGTGTAGCCGAGCCTGGCGCACACCGAGTCCGTCCACTCGTCGCGGTACCCGTAGGGCGGGCGGACGAAGGGGGCTCCCGTCACCCCGTACTGGTCGTTGAGGAGGGCCTCGCACTGGCTCAGCTCGTCGATGATCCCGGCCTCGGTCAGGCTCGTGAGCCCGGCGTGCGTCCACGTGTGGTTGCCGAGCTGGACCTGCCCGGACTCGACGAGCGGGAGCATCTTGTCCCGGCACTCGGTCCAGGACGGGTAGCAGCCGGTGACGAAGAAGGTCAGGCGCACGCCCGAGGCGGCTGCGAAGTCCAGGTAGGCGTCGACGACCTCGGTCGAGGCGCCGTCGTCGATGGTGATGGCGACGGTGTTGCCCACCGCCTCGGGCAGGCCGGTCAGGACGCTGCCGTCCAGCGGCTGCGGGCCCGGCAGCGGGGGAGGGCCGTCCTGGAGGAACAGCGGGTCCCTCGTGGGCGTGGGGCTGGGCGTCGGGCTCGGGGTGGGGCTGGGCGTCGGGCTCGGGGACAAGGACGTCGCGGGGCCCGGTGAGCCGGTGGCCGCGGGGGAGGCCCCGCTGTCGCCGGGGGCGGCGCAGGCACCGGTCGCGGCCGCGGTGCCGGCGGCCAGCATGAGCATGAAGTCTCGACGTCGCACGGGTGCTCCTGAGGTGACGGTGGTGTGCTGACGGGGCACAGCATGCCAGGACTGGGGCGGTGACGCCTCCTGCTGGGGGAGGGGGCACGTCACCACCCGGCCGGCCGTGGGCCCTGGGCGCGAGGCCTCACACGCCCCGGGCGCGCGGAGGGCGTTGCGCCGCGGGCTAGACTGCCGTGCCGTGAGCCGACAGATGACGACCTCCGACCCGCTGGTGTGGATCGACTGCGAGATGACCGGACTCGACCTGGGCGCTGACGCGTTGATCGAGGTCGCCGTGGTCGTCACCGACTACGAGCTCAGGCCGCTCGGGGAGGGGCTCGACGTCCTCATCGCGCCACCGGCCGGCGCCCTGGAGCAGATGAACGACTTTGTGCGCCAGATGCACACCTCCTCCGGTCTGCTGGCCGAGCTCGAGCAGGGCCTGACGATGGCCGAGGCGCAGCGGGTTGTCCTCGACCACGTGCGCTCCCTCGTGCCCACGGCGGGAACGGCCCAGCTCGCCGGCAACTCCGTCGGCACGGACAAGGCCTTCCTCGCCCGGGACATGCCCGAGCTCATCGACTACCTGCACTACCGCGTCGTCGATGTCTCCTCCCTCAAGGAGCTCGCCAAGCGCTGGTACCCGCGCGCCTACTTCCAGTCCCCGAGGAAGAGTGGCGGGCACCGTGCGCTCGCGGACATCCTCGAGTCCATCGACGAGCTGCGCTACTACCGCAACGTGCTCTTCCCTGCGGGGGAGGGGCCCAGCAGTGAGCAGTGCCGCCAGGCGGCCGCCGACATCCTCGCCCACCCGACGACGGCGCAGGCCTGACGGGCACCGGGGCCTGCCCTGGAGGGTGCGGCCCCGTGCCTGACCGGGCGGCGCCCGCCGCACCGAGGGACGCGGAGGGCCTGACGTGATGCAGTGCACGGGGTGCGGATTGGTGCCCTTGGCGCCAACCCGATAAAGTTCCCCTCGTCGCGAGCAGGCTCGTGACAGTGGTGGCTGTAGCTCAGTTGGCAGAGCGCTTGGTTGTGGTCCAGGAGGTCGCGGGTTCAAGCCCCGTCAGCCACCCCAGATGGGTCAGGTGTGAACTTTCGACCAAGGGACCACCCTTGGTCGGGGTTCCGTCCTGGCCCTGTTCTCGTGCCCGGGCGGCCCAGGTCAGGGCGTCGGCCTGTAGATCGGTGTTGGCGAGCCCGTCGTAGGGACTCCGATACCCGACCCGGATGCCGTTGTCCTCGTCGATGTAGATCGCCTTGAACAACGCCTGATTACACAACCGACGGTTCGCATCATCGGCACGGGCATAGATGTCACTCACACGGGACAGCAGCAGCAGCAACGAGTCGTCCAGGTTCGCCCGCGCATCCGCATAATGCCCGTGATGCGCGGCCAGCCGGTACTCGATGGTCTCCAACGACCCGGTGATCCGGTCCTGCTCCCGCTTCAACAACCCCAACGGGACCGCACCCGTGTAGTGGGCCTGCAACAGTTTGCGCTGCTCGTCCTCCAGACGGGTCCGGCGGGCAGCCAGATCAGCCAACTCCCCCGCGCCCTCAGCCATCATCTGATCAAACCTCGCATGCAACATCCCCGACAGCGCCTGCCGGGTCTCCGGGTCGATCTGAACCGTCTCGTAGAACCGTTCAACCAGCCGCTCCACCTGCTCGATCAGCATCGCCTGCCGGGTACAGTCCCCCCGGCCCGCGTGCCGCGCCGAACACACAAAGTACGGGTAGATCCGGCCCCGGCCACTCCTGGCATGACACACCAACAGCCGCGACCCGCACTGCCCACAAAACACCGTCCCCTTCAAATAGTGCTCGTGCACCTGGGTCGCGTCCGCAGCCGACCGGTGCGTACCCAGCACGGTCTGGACCTGATCCCACACCTCGCTCGCCACGAGCGCCTCATGGACCCCCGGATAGGTGACACCCTGGTAGCGGACGCTCCCCTTGTAATACGGATTCGTCAGCATCCGATGCACCGACGACTTACCGATCGGCCGCGACGGCCGCCGTGGCGTGGCCGGCGTGGTCAACCCCCGCGCCACCAGCTCCCGATGCAACTGGCTGGTCGTCCAGTCCCCCGACGCGAACACCTGGAACGCCCACCGCACCAGCGGCGCCCGATCCTGGTCGATCTCGACCGTGCGCACCTCACGACCGAACTCGTCACGCACCCCCACATTGCGATACCCGATCGGCGCCCTCGTCACCGTGCCACCCTGCGCCGCCTTCTGCGACAGCCCCTTCACCACCTCGGTGGCCAGGTTCCGCGAGTAGAACTCCGCGATCGAGGACATGATCCCGTGCAGCAACATCCTCGACGGAGTCTCGTCGATGTTCTCGGTGGCCGACACCAACGTCACCCCGGCGTCCTTCAGCGCCAGATGGATCGTCACATCATCAGCCCGGTTCCGGGCTAACCGGTCCACCTTGTGCACGATGCAGTAGTTCGTCTTGTGCCGGGTGACGTACTGGATCATCCGCATCAACTCGGGCCGATCCGCCTTACGCGCCGACTCACCCGCGTCGACGAACTCCTCCACAATCGTCGCACCAAGCTGATCGGCCTTACGTTGATTCGCCTCCCGCTGCGCCGGGATCGAGAAACCCTCGGCGTTCCCGCCCTTCTCCGCCTGCTCCTTCGTGGAGACCCGCAGATAGGACACCGCGACCGAACCTGGGAACGGGGTCGGCGCGACGAGACTGTCTATCGCGGTTCGGTGTGCGTCGATCATCGTCATGGCCCTTCTCACGTCACTGGTCTCCCGACGCGGACTGACGAGCCTGCCGGATGTTGATCGTGAGAAGAGCCCGGGGACTGTAGGACTAGGCCGAGTCGGCCACGTTTGCTTTGCCTCGCCGTGGCGAAGCGCTAGGACCACAACATCCGCCGTCCGCGACGGGTGTGCTCATTCTACGACGGCGGGTGCGTCGAAGCACAAGGCCGTTCGGGCTGAGCCGTGTCTGGCGAGCGACCCGCGCCGGATTGTTGGAGTGCCAGGCGGATCAGCAGTTCACTCAGCTTGTCCAGGTCGGGCGGCTGGTGGAACTCGGCTCGGATCGTCAGTACGCGTTCACTCTGCTGGCGCTGCCCCGTCTTGCGAACGTAGCGGCGCACCACGATTCACACCTCACCGCTGTCGGGATCGATGGCAGCGAAGAAGGCGTCCTCTGCTTCTTGCCGGGCCGCAACCTCGTCCAGGACGAACTGGACGAAGTCCTCGTCACGGTCGGTGATCGGCGTCTCCTCAATGGGCGGCGCCGGGTCTTCACCCGGCCAGTTCGTCTGGCGTGTGGGTCGGTCCCGGTCCAGACGGGTTCCGGATGTCGCCACCCAGTCCCGTAGGCGGGCTCGGGCGTCGGCGAAGTCGCGATGCCAGCCCAGCGGTGCCGAGCCGTTCTGGTCGGGGTCGTAGGCGCACAGCCAGTGAAGGTGCAGCGCGGAGAGCTCCCAGAGCAGTTCGGGGTGGCGGTGCCAGCACGGCGGGATCACGCTCGCCGGAAGTCCGTAGGTGTGGCGCAGCCAATCGACCCAGCGGTTGAGTTTCGAGCAGTTCGGCTTCGAGATCGTTCGCGGTAAGCAGATTCCAGTTGATCGGGTGCGGCGGCTCCGGAATGTCGAGTCGGGCTGACGCCGGCCCCACCTCGGGCGGGATGTCGTCATCGGTCGGGAGAAACTGATCGGTCATGATCGCTCACATGCCGATAGCGGTCGCGTTGGACGGCGTGGGCTGCTGAGGCGCGGCGAACGCTGCGGAGTCGCGCCCGGATGCTGAGCGCCCACTGCGATCTACCTCGTAGCGAGTACGGGCAAGGTCATGGCCGATCCTGCTCGCGATGAACTCCTCACCCTCGAAGCGCTGGCCGTTACGTTCGTAGGAATAGTCACGCACCCGGCCGTCCGCGATGATGTTGTCACCTTTGGCCAACCGCTCCGCTCCCTGCTCGGCAGCACCCCGATAGGCGACGAGGTCGTGGAAGGTCGTCTCCAACTGAGTGAAGGTGTTGTCAGGTTCCTTGCGGTAGTGCTCGATCCCGATCTTCAGGTACAGGCGTGCGTCGCCGCGCTCGGTGTAACTGAGTTGGGGCTCCGAGGCAACGAAACCCGAAATGGACTGGTGGGTGTGAATGGCCATGACGGCGTCCTCCTGGTCTTGGGCGGTCAGCTGTGTGGCCGCTGTACCTGGCAGGTGCGCCCGAGCCTCCCGGGCGTCGTCGTCAGGAGGGATCGTT
The DNA here is from genome assembly GCF_051303165.1 of Actinomyces sp. W5033. NCBI lineage: Bacteria > Bacillati > Actinomycetota > Actinomycetes > Actinomycetales > Actinomycetaceae > Actinomyces > Actinomyces sp. W5033. Next base: position 18,901 of record NZ_JBPPGD010000004.1, read on the forward strand.
GAGAGGCGAACGCTGGCATAGGAGTGCTTCGAGGTTGTCGCGGTCGGTGCGGAGTTGCTGGGCGTCGGGACGGGTGGGCCAGGCGCGAAGGTTGGTGACGATGGGGGGTGTGGAGCGGAGCAGGGTGATGCCCGTGCCGAAGGGCAGGGTGCGGATGCGGTCCGGCGGGAGGATGGGGACGCGGCGGATGGAGCGCTGGTTGGAGCGGGCGCCGTGGCCACCGAGGGTGATGCTGTCGGTGTATTCGTCGCGTTCGCCGATAAGGGTGGTGAGGTCTTGGAGGTCTCGGCTGTTGGAGGCGCCGCCGAGGATGATCTTGACGATGCTGGCGTCCCAGATCGCGCTGGCTTGGTGCTCGCTCCACCGGTCTCGGGCTTGGGCGAGGGATTGCAGGACGGGCATGGTGGTGATCCCGGTGCCGCCGCCTTCTGCCATCAGCACGGGCAACGATGGGAGGGGCGCGAGGTTCCCGATCTCGTCGAGGGCGAGCAGCAGGGGTGGGTCGAGCCGTGCTCCGGGTGAGCGGGCGGCGAGCCTGCGGGCGGTTTCGATGAGGTCTTCGACGAATGCGGCGACCAGGGCAGCGGATGCTCCGGCGCCTGCGCCGGTGGCGAGCAGGTAGAAGGTTCCGTGTTCGGTGAGGAACTCTTCGGGGTCGAACTGTTCGTGGGGTTCGGGGGTGACGGTGTGGAGGACTCGGGGGTCGGCCAGGGCGGCGAGGGCGAGTGCGACTCCTTGCCAGATGCTGTCGCGGGTCTTGGGGTCGGCGTCGATCATCGCGGCGAGTGAGTCGTCCCAGCCGATGGCGGCGTTGGGGTGGGAGTTGAGGATCGCGACTGCTTCGGACGCGGCGGCCGGGTCGAGGGTCCAGCGGAATAGTTCTGCTGGTGGTCGGCCTTCCAAGGCGGCGGCGTGCAGCAGGCTTTGGAGGGCGGTGCGGGTCTTGCCTTCCCAGAAACCGCCGGATTCGACGCCACCGGCGGAGAGTCCGGTGGCGGCGGCGAGGCCGTTGGCGCGGATCATCGCGGTGATTGGGTCGTGGCAGCCGCGTACCGGTGACCATCGCAGCCCGGCGGGGATGCCTTCGGCGAGGTGCTGGGGGTCGAATACGGCGACCGGTCCGCCGTGGCGCTGTCGGGCGTGGAGTGTGGCGGTGAGGTTGTCGGGTCTGGTGCTGGTGGTGACGACGGCGCCGGGCGCGTCGAGGATCGCGTTGATGACGATGTGGAGGCCTTTGCCGGAGCGGGGCGGGCCGATGAGCAGGATCGAGTCTTCGACCGATGCCCAGACCTTCGTGCCGTGGCTGGTGCCGAGGAGGTAGCCGACGTCCGCTGGGGTCGGGGAGTCCAGGGAGGGGCGTAGTGTTCTGGCCCGGCGGAGTAGGGCTTTCGTCGACGCGGTTGTCTGCACGTCGTGGCGGGTTGCGATACCGGCGAGGTGGTGTGGGTCGGTCTCGGCTTTGTGGGTGTGGCGGCGCCACGCGATCCACAGCCGGATCGCGACGGTGGTGAGGGCTGCGAGGATGCCGGCGCTGACGAGCCAGTAGGCGGCCGGGTTGAGGCCGGCTACACCGAGTGCCGTGGCGGGGTCGGTGGGGTTGAACAGCACGGCCAGACCTGCCGCCGGTCCGGCGTCCGGCTGGGGTAGCCCGGTGAGGTAGGCGGTGACGCTGGCGGCGGCTCGTAGGACGAGAGCGATCCCGACCAGGCCGATCAGTCCGACCAGGGCGGCATTGGTGAGTTCGTCGCCCACGCTGCCGGTCTGCTGCTGGCTCATGCCAGCCTCCGTACCGCAAGGGTTCCCGACACCCGCCCCAACAGGATCACTTCCTGCCCAGTGGCAGGGATGGGGTCGGCGTCGATGCCCGCACGGGCTTGACCGGTTTCGGTGGCGTTGGTGTGGGCGATGATCAGGGCGACGGCGACTTCTTTCCCGGGGATGAAACCGTCGGCGGTCGCGTCCACTGAACATGGTCGGCGAGTGTGGCGCTGCCTGCGTGCCCGATGAGTCGGTTGTCGGGCGGCACCGCGGTACGAGGGGGTTTGCGGGCGTGGATGATGTCGGTGAAGACGGTCCCGTCGCTCTCGCGTACCTCTACGCGGACCGTGATCGTGCGGTCTTGGGTGATGGCATCCGTGAGCTGTCCGAACGTGGCCCGCGTCCACGCTCCGCTCTCCGCTGCTGCTGGGAATGGGGTTCCGTCGACTGTGGCGGTGAGTGTCCCGTCGGGAGCGACCCTGACCAGCACGTGCGGGAGTTCGACCGGGGTGTCGGGTTCTCCGGTCTGGTGGGGTCGGCGCGGTCGGAGGGGGTTCATCGGTAGTCTCCGGCTGCTCGGCTGCTGGTGTCGAACAGAGCGAGTTCGGCGGGGTGCAGTTGGTGTTGGGTGACGAAGCTCCTGGCCTTGATCCGCCACAGGCCTTGCCCCACGCCCAGGTTCGGCAGCAGTTGTTGTTCGGTGCCGGTCAGGCCGAGCGCGGTGGCGGTGGGCCCGAGTTGGTCGGACTCCTGCCGGTACACGATCCGGGTCTCCGCGTTCGCCAACAAGCTGTTCGCCAAGGACCGCATCGCCGAACCCTGGTCGCCCACATTGTCGAGGTCGGTGAGTTTGTGGAAGATCAGCATGTTCGCGATCCCGTAGTGCCTGGCCAGCCGCCAGTGCGCGTCCATCCGGCGTAGCAACGCCGGGTGCGACATCAGCCGCCAAGCCTCGTCGTAGATCACCCACCGCTGTCCACCATCCGGGTCCAGCAGTGCGGACTCCATCCACGCCGACGAGCAGGTCATCAACACACTGATCAGCGTCGAGTTCTCCGTGACTCGGGACAGGTCCAGGGAGATCATCGGCAGGCTCGGGTCGAACCTGACGGTGGACGGGCCGTCAAACAATCCGGCCAGGTCACCAGCCACCAGACGGCGCAGCGCGTGGCCGACGAGCCGCCCGTCGTCTGCGAGCCTGCCATCGTCACGGCCGGGGTTGAGGATGCGCTCGACGACCATCGGCAGGATCGGCACCGCGTTCTCCGAGACCGTGGCGGTCAAAGCCAGGTCGATCGCGGTGTGCTCCAACGGCGACAGCCCGCGTGCCAGCACCGTCTCCGCCAGAGTGCCGATCAGGTCCCGCCGTCGCGCTGCGACCGTCGAAGCCCACTGCGCGTCGGATAGGCCAGCGGGGCGGTGGCCCTCATCAAGCGGGTTCAGGCGGGTGTTGAGGCCGTGGCCGAGGACGATGGCTCGGCCGCCGACAGTGTTGGCGACCGCGGTGTGTTCGCCTTTCGGATCACCGGGCACGTACACGCGCCGCCCGAACGGCAACGACCGCGTGTACAAGGACTTCGCCAGGGCCGACTTCCCGGACCCAACGATCCCAGCCAGCACCACATTCGGCGCGGTGATGACCCCACGCGCGTACAACACCCACGGGTCGTACACGAACGACCCTCCCGAATACAGGTCCTGGCCCACGAATACCCCATCCGCACCCAGCCCGCCCTCGGCGACGAACGGGTACGCGCCAGCCAACGTGGCGGACGTGTCCTGATGCCTGGGCAACCGGAACCGGCCCGGCGTCCGCAGCCGGGCAGCACCCGACTCACCCGTCCGCGGTAGATAGACCGTGGCGCGCCGCTCCGCCCGCTCCTGCTCCGCCTTGGCCTTCGCGGCCGCGAGCGTGGCCTTCCGCTGCTCGGCGTGCAACCGGGCCTCCGCACGACGACGCTGCCTCCGCAGCCGCCTACGTTCCTGCGACGGCGCCACCAAAACAGCGGTATGGAACTGCTCCCGATCCTGGGTCACAGCTCCAACCCCCGACTCGGCCCGACCCCCGTGCTCCGGGTCGGCTGGAACCACGACCCCTCCGGCACGGACACGCCAGACCGTGTCGCCGACGGTACGACCGGGCCGCTCTGCCCAGCCTCAATGTCGGGTTCGAGGTAGCGGCGCAGCAGCGAAACGTAACCGATGCCGGTGTTGACGACCAGCGCGTAATCGCCGCACGTCATCACCTGATCGTTGGTGCCCTCGCCAGGCTGATCGTAGACGTATCCGTACGTCAACGAAGCCAGTGTGGTCTCGTCGCCGTAATCCCAGAGGGTCAGGTAGTCCACCGCATCAGCAGGACCCGCCTCGTCAAGGATGCGCAACGCCCGATCGGCCTCATCCCCCTGGAGGAACACCACACTGACCCACCGCGACACGCTCTCCTCCACCGCCGGATCGCCGTGCCACGCGATCCGGCCAGCCGCAACGAAACCCTCCGCGAGCCGGTCGTAGGCCCGGTCGACCAGGTTCGCCGCCTGATGAAGCCCCGCCGCCGCAGCGAGCGCGTCCCGCACCCCCGCCTCGTGGTCCCCGGCATCGTCGAACGCACGCCCGGTCTCACACTCATGGACAACGGCCAGTTGATCAAGCACCTGCCGCAACGACCGCATCGCCGCCGACAACTCCCCGATCCCCCCCCATACATCTGCGCCGGCTCAACAACTCCCCGACTCGCGTGCGCCAACCCCCGCAACGCCTCCGAGGTCTCACCAGCATCGGCAGCCGAAGCGAAGAACGTAGCCATCATGAACCTCCTTGAACACGGTCTCTCCGAGAGGTACGCCTGAGCGATCTGCATCGGTCGGCCCGTCCGACCGCCTGCTACGATGAGGCCCGTGAAACGCATTCCGGGCTACTACGAGTGGGACGATGACGACTTGACCCCCGGACGCAAGAAGGAGGGCGGGCTCCATCAGAACCTGTTCGATGCCGACGGATGCTTGAAAGGAAGCGCGCGGTTCGTCCCTGCCGATGAGGTTGACTCCGATCCCGCTTATGTCACGGAGTACGTGACAGAGCACGTTTACGTCCCGGCTGAGGAAAGACGCCTGACCCCAGAACAACAAGAGCTGGCTGATCTCATCAGCGAAGTGCTCATCGTGTTCATGGACAAGGGAATCGAGCGAGCCAAGCCCCACGTCAAGAAGTGGTGGACGGAGTCAGTTCGTCCATTCGTAGGCAAACAACGCGCCCGCTTGCCCAAGTTGCGTCCAAAACGCCCATCGAAGGCAGACCGCGCCTCCCTCGAATCTGACCGCCTCCCCGTTGACTCGGATCAATCCTCAGTTGAGATCGCTGTAGCCGTACCTCGCCCGAAGATGTCCAGCGCTGAAGCCCAAGCCCGGTATCTCGCAGCCATGGCCGCGCGCGCGTTCAGTGAGGAGCAGATGAGGATGGTTCGGAGCGCGGACATCCTCGATGTGGAGAACATCGCCGAGGTAGAATCGAAGATCGTAGAACTGCCGCCCAGTGAGGTGCGGGAGCTGATGTCCAGGATGGTCACTGATCCTTCAATGCTCGGCGAAGAGACGCTGGCCGAGTTGGCAAGCGTGCTTGCGAGAGTCAATCGCCCTGCCCAGGAAGAGTTCCGCCAGCTACCCCAAGAAGGCGACTGAGTAGCTCCCACGCCCTTTCGTTTAGACCCGCCGACACAGCGGGAGTGCGGCGGCGGTGAACGCTGCGGCTTGCTGGCCGACGAGGAGGCGGGTTTCGCAGGAGGCTTGGATGGCTGCTTGTTCGATGGCGGCGACGTGGGCGTCGAGTTCCTCCACGGTGGATGCGGAGATGGCGATGAGGCCGGTGTAGCGGAGGATGCCGTGGTAGGCGGTGAGGTCGGCTTCTTGTTGGAGGACGTCATGGTATTCGGCGGTCTGGGAGGCGTCTTCGATCTGTCCGATCTTGGCGAGTTGGGCTTGGTCGGAGATGTGCTCGACCGTCTTCTTGCGGATGTCGCGGGCGGCTTGGTCGGAGCGCATTGGGGTGGAGACGAGGGAGAAGAATCGTTGGATGCCGGTGGAGAGGAGGACCGGTGAGAGGAAGCCTGGGTAGACGAGGGAGCGTGGCCATTCCGAGATCCAGAGCACGGCGTGGTGTGCGCTGTCGGTGCGTAGTCGGTTCCAGGTTTCGGTGACGGCGACTGGTCAGGCGGTGGCGAGTTGTTGACCGAGTTGGCCATGGCGTTCCAGGGTGGCGGCGATGGCTGGGTCGTAGGCGGAGCGCAGCATGACCCGATCTGACCCGGTGTGAGCCATCCGGAGGGTGTGAAGTCGGCTGAGCGGAGGGCTGCGACGAGGGTGTTCATTTCTTGGCGGAGGACTGCGGCAGCACCTCGTATTCCTCCTCCGGCGGTTCTGATCTGCCGGGCTGCCGTTTTCATGTCGAGGCTGAGTGACAGTGTGGTGGCGTGTCGTTCACCAGCGGGTCCGGCGCGGTCGATGAGTTCGGCGTAGGTGTTTGCGGCCCACGTCTGGTCGGGGGTGTCGTGGGCTGCCCACCATTCTGCCAGGCCGGTGCCGGAGTCTGAGAGGGTGCGTTCGAGGACTTGGAGGGTTGCGATTCGTCCGGTGCGGCACACAGTGGCGAGGACTCTGCCCCAGGAGGTGACGCGGCGTTCTTGTTCGCCGGGGTCGAGGAGCACGAATGCGGGATGTGTGACTTCGCACATCACGGTCAGGGTTGCTTGGTGGGAGTCGTGGATCATCCCGGCTCCGGTGTCGGGGTCGGTGTACTCGCGTAGCCTGGCCATGTCTCCGGGGAGTGCGAGCGTGCCAGCGGGGCGTGGGACGACGATCCTGCGTCGGTACAGCAGTTGCCCGCCCGTGGTGCGCCAGGCCCACCAGAAGGCGATGGGGAGCCATTCCACGATCGGTCGGCCCGCTACGGGTATCCAGGTCAGGGCGGCGGCGAGTACCCAGATTGGGGGCTCTTCGCGTTTGAGGGTGTGGTAGGTGAAGCCTATTGAAGTGTATAGGTGGGGCGGGCGCGTCGTTACGCCGGGTAGGGGTCGAGGTCCCCCGATGATGGGAGCTGCTACACACGCCACCTGAGAGACCTCGACGTGCCTGAGACTACCTTCACCGGCCCTGATCTGACGACCTTCCTGGGCCTGGACGCCTTGGGACTGACCGCGGTGGGCCAGTACCTCACAGCCAAGCGCGCGGTGATCGAGTGCCGTATGCCGATCGGGTTCGAGGACCCCTTCTGCAGAGCCTGCGGCGCCCAGGGAGTATCCCGTGGGACGGTGGCCCGGCACCTGGCCCACGTGCCGGTGGGGTGGAGGCCCACGCAGCTGGTGGTGCGCCTGCGGCGCTTCGCCTGCACCCACTGCCACCGGGTGTGGAGACAGGACACCTCCAGCTTGGCTGAGCCCAGGGCGCGGCTGACCCGCTCGGCGGTGGAGTGGGGGCTGCGGGCCCTTGCCCTGGAGTGCATGTCGGTCTCCCGGGTGGCAGCCGCTCTGGGGATCTCCTGGCACACCGCCAACAACGCGATCCTGACAAGCGCTCAGGCCACGCTGTTAGACGATCCCCACCGCTTCGATGGCGTGGAGGTCCTCGGCGTCGACGATTCCCCCGCGCGCTTCGCTCTCATGCGGGAGGCACCCCCTCTGTGTGGCGCCACACCAGGCGGGGCGACCGCTATGTCACCGTCATCATCGACCTGACCCCCGTACGCGGCCGCAGTGGTCCGGCCCGGCTTGTGGACGTGGTCCCAGGCCGGTCCAAGAAGGTCCTCAAGACCTGGCTCTCCCAGCGCGACCAGGACTGGCGTGGGCGGGTCGAGGTGGTAGCCACGGGGCGGTTTCACCGGGTTCAAGAGCGCCGCCGGCGAGGAGCTCCCACAGGCCCGGGCGGTGATGGACCCCTTTCACGTCGTGTCCCTGGCTGCCAGCAAGCTCGACCAGTGCCGCCGTCGCATCCAACGGGCGATCACGGGCCGGCGGGGCCGGGCGGGTGACCGGCTCTACCGGGCCCGGCGCACCCTGCACACCGGGGCCGGCCTGCTCACCGACGCCCAGACCGAGCGTCTCGAGACCCTGTTCGCTGATGATCGCCACGCCGCGGTCCAGGCCTCCTGGGGCGTCTACCAGCGCCTCATCCAGGCCTACCACACCGAGGACCCGGGCCTGGGAAAGTACCTGATGCAACGGCTCATCGACTCCCTGAAGCAGGCCATCCCAGAAGGGCTTGAGGAGATCCAGACACTGGCAAAGACCCTGACCGAAAGAGCCTCCGACACCCCTGGCCTACTTTGACCGCCCCCGTACCTCCAACGGCCCCACTGAGGCGATCAACGGACGCCTGGAGCACCTACGCGGCATCGCCCTGGGCTTCCGCAACCTGGCCAGCTACACCATCCGCAGCCTCATCCACACCGGACGCCTCAAAGACCACCTGGCAGCAACCACCTAAACCAGCCGACAAGCCCCACCTACCACACCCTCAAACACGAAGAGCCCCTATCGGCGGGGACCGTGAGTTGCTCATCGGCCAGCTGCCGAAGCCCAGCAGCATCGGCCAAGGCAAGTACCGGGACCAGCCCGGAGGCAGACACAAGGCTAGGATCGTCGAACACCGCCGATGTCCGGCCCAGAGCGTGAGAGAGTCGCATCTACGAGATGCCCTTCGCGTCGCAGTGGAATCGTTCCCTGAAGAACTCCGATTCTCCCGCCCGCAAGGGCATTCTCACTGCACGAGGCGCCCACCCGACCAGGCCACCGGTGGATCGTGGCTTAGCCTAGTCCGCGCATTCCGACCAACAAAACTGACAACGACCCGTTGACATTCTCAGATTCCGAGAGCCCACATCCAGATGAACAGACAATTCCCCCGCAGCCAACATCGACGATTACCCAGTGACGTCCTGTATCGAACCAACAAGCCCGACCTCGCTGGGAACGTCGAAATCAGCTACCGACGGTCCATCCTTTAGGAAAACTAGACGCTTGCCAAGCTTGTACGCATACCCGATCTCCAGGGCGGTTTTGGAGCCCACATAATCATCGAAATTGCATACAACAACCATGTCCGCGGCCTCGATAGCCTTGAGATGATGTGACTCAACAGACCATGTACATCGATTAACCATCGAATCACCTTCGAAGAGAACAAATCCATTCACCTCCCCCACTACGCGGGTACTAACTGGGCTCAGTACTCGAATCCCGACTGCCCTGAGACGATCCGCTAACCGACCGATCTCTTCAAGGTGACGATTGAAGCTCCCACACAACACCACGGATCGGGCTTCTTGGTAAACCACTCCATCGATCAGATTCCAGTCCGAAGGCACGATCAGGTTCACACCATAGTGCTCACAGATCGCCTGGGCCAATGCAGAGCACGCACGCGCACCGTTCATCCAATCAGGGTTGGAGGGCATCTTGCTTCGAAGGTCGTCCATCGTGACCTGAGAAAAGACGCGCCGATTATCGGCCACGTACTGCGGAAGCGTTATCATAGACGGATGTGCGTCGTCACTAAAGATCGCATTGGGTACCAAGCCGTAATTCGCCAAACGCATGTAGTTTAACTCACCGCCCGTGTATAGTGCAATTGCTGGCGCCTCTCCGGAGGGAAGTGGAAGAGACGACTTTAGCTGCGACACAACGCTGTCGAGCGGATGGGCACTGTGAGCATCGTTGAGGCCCGGGAAATCCTTAAGAACGGTCCCTACACCAACGTCCAGGGGAACCCTCTCGCGAACCGAGAGCTCTGAATAGAAGACTAGCTCCGTGGTCCGCCCCCCAATGTTGATCCCAAGGAGAGGTCTGTTGGATCGAGCCAAGCCAGCAAGAGCCCCCTCTAAGTAGAACTGCTCTAGGTCGTGACTGATAATGTTGAGAAACAGACCCGTATCAGCATAGAATTTCTCGACCAATGCTTGCCTCGCCAGAACTTCGCGGAATACGCCAGTAGCGAAAACCTTCGAATTGCTCTTCACTAACCGAAGACCGTCTTGACGGAGCGCCTCAATGTAATTCAAGAGCCCAAGATACTTGGTCTCAGTTATGCCCTCTGCAGGACTGAACTCCGACTTAAAGTCCAAGGTTCTAACGCTGACGAGACGAGGGCCATCTCCTCTGACTTCGTAAACCTTAACACTCGATGAACCTAGGTCGACGAGGTAACGCACCCTAACCCTCCCTGTCGCACGGAGCCACAGAAACGCCCACCGCAGCAGATTTCGATCGAATCACACATCGTTTATGATACTCCAATCTTCGAACGGAATGAAGCGGAGACAGTCCTCATCAGGGAGCGGGTGCCAGCATGCGATTGTCTTCATAAGCGCGTATGCGTAATAGATCTCGCGCTTCGTAGAGTTACCCACGTATCCACCATTCGCCGGATTGCTAATGAACAGGACATCACAGGCATCGATCGCACGCAAGTGTTCATACTCGGTCTCGTCCGTAGCCGGCCGACTCAGCACCCCGTCGATTACCTGAGGACTGAGGACATTGGCGCCAATTTTACTGATCTTGCGGTAAGCATCTACGACATGGCGGTCACGACCTTCATTGGTACTGCCGCTGATGACCACATTGAATACGTAAGCATTCATCGGATTCCCGTGCACCGTTAGGTCGTCACGTGGAATCACTCGCTGGTTCCCCAAAGTCTCTAGAATCGCTTCAATGAGAAGGTGCCCGTAGCGGAAACCCTTCAACCGCGCAAGGGCGTTTACATCCGCCTCAGGATACCGCTCCCTTAAGAGAGCCGAATAGTCGACACAGAAAAGGAGTTTCCGATTGTCACTCACATACTCTTTCTGCGTTAGCTGCAGCCCGCCGTGCATCGTCCGAAGCCTGTAACCAGTATCCTTCATGAACTTAAGCTCACCCTTTAGGATGATTGCCTGCTTTGAACGCAGGCCCCGCAAGCGCTCCGCTATTCGCCCCTTGAACTGCTTCTTCAACTGGGTGACGTCCTGCTCATTCCACACGTCCCCCAAGCCCAGGGCTTCAGCGCTCGCCTCGACCTGTTCCAGCGAAATGTCCAAGTATCGGGCCTCGAAGTAGCCCCCGCTGTAAAGAAGAATGTCAACTCCGAGAGAGCCGATTGTCACGATTGCCGTTCCGTCCTCGATAGAGTTGCTGAACAAGCGTCGGAGGTTCTCTTCAGTTTGTGCTTTCGTTAGCTGATTGAAGTACAGCCCCGTCCTCTCATAGAATCGCCGAATAAAGTCCCGTTTGACCATGGCATCTACATCGGCTTGGAATATGTTTTCAAAGCGCGCATCCACGAAGACCTTTTGGAGCTTTTTCGACGGCCCCTCCTTCATACGAGGGAGGACCTTCTCGCTAACGTGGTCAATGATCCCATCAAGGTAGCCCGGAGCATCTGGGTCTGATATCTCATAGCTCATTAAGCCTATTTCACGGAGGCGGTAGTCACCCGTTATCTCAAACAGCCGACTAGAGGTTGTGCCAACGTATATGACATACCCTCGAGGAAACGAGACATCTTGATACTGGAGCCCCCCATTCGGCGGCACAGGTCCACTGAAGATCCCACCTTGCAGGAGTACGTGTTCCAGCAGCGAGGCCGCTGTTCGCGCAGCCAAAATCTGGTCCTCCTCCTTCGTAGGCGTTTCCTTATTCATGCCCCAGTCGCAGATTCCTTTGACAATAAGCCATTCTCCGATCTCTCGATGTCGACAGGCGGCATATGCGCCACGGCCCTCCATTTCGCCGCCAATGGCGCGTGGAAATCTATCCAACAGCTGCTTCTTGAACACTGGGTCATTAACCACTTTGTCGCCCGACAGAATAGGTCCGAGAATACAGCTTGGCCTTCCAAGGTTGGGGTCAGGATTCCAAGTGCGTGACCCGTGCTTGAACGCAGAATAAAGAAACCTTCCCGAATCCGGAATCGAAGCGTCCGACTGAAAGCCTTGTGGGCCTACTTTTCCGCTCTCATAATCGATGACCGTAGCAGAGACGAGCACGTCACCGATTCTCTGTCGTCCCGGACCAGGGCTACCGTCATCTTTCCCGAACGCGATCCCCAGAAGGATCACTCCGCGAGGGTTCCATTCGTCGATCGCGGATATGATGGACGGCAGCGAAGCGTCGGCGCGCGCAGATCCTTGTTGAAGTAGCTCGAAATGAACCACTTCGTAAGAGCCAACATCGGCCACCTGGTAGAAGTTCGGATCTGTTGAACTCCCGGAACGACGCCCCGAACACCCTTGCATGCTCTCAAGCGCAAGAAAGGCGTCCGTCTCGTGCGTGTTGGCAGTCACGACTAGCACGCGATCCTTCGTCACAACCGAAGCCTCGCTCCTCCGGAGCCGTCACCGACGCGAGAATCCTGACTGTAGTCAGCGATTGCCCCTGAGACGCCGAGTTGGCAGGCATCCCTACTCCCGTCCCTGGAGGAGGAACGAGGAGTGCGTGGCACGCAAACGACCAACGCCTGCCTCAAGATCATCTCCTTCCCGGGCTTGTCTCAACAGTCTCGGTTTCGGGAACGATTGTACAGCACTAGCGACACTTGGTCGCTGGGACTCGTGCACTGGTCTTGAGATCAGAACCTGTGGATGACCCTCAGCGAGCCGACGTCAGATGGTGCGAGCCTCCCGTTCAGGATCGAAGCCGTGCTCAGGTTCGGGTCGGTGCTGACGCCATTAGCGCCCCCGCTTAAGGAGGTACGCCCATGCGCGCAGTGATTGGGGAGAGACATGGTCCCAGCGGCAAGTCCCGGCCCGAGTTCCACACCTGCCTCGGTATTCAGGCATCCGGGCCAGAGAAGACCTACTCAGGTAGCTGTTGGTGGTCGCGGGGCACTGAGACGGGGGTTCAGCATCTTCAGCGATAGGTGTCTCCGTCGGCCGAACTCGGCGCCGCGAATGGAACGATGAGATCTCGCGGCGGTGTTGACGAGCATCGGTTGCTAGTCCGTGCGTCGTCGTGGGAGGGCACGATCGGCTTCGAGGCTGACGCAGATCGTCCATTGGGCACCGTCGTCGAGCAGACCGTGCGCATCGCACCCGAACGCTGGGATCCAGGTGTGAGCGCCCTCCCGAGGCAAATCCGGAGTCCGCGTGGGCGCTAACGGCGTGGAACGCAGGCCCGGCGGCGGTGAGCGGGTCGTTGCTCGATGAGATCGCCCCAGATAACGCCCGGCAGATGCTCGCGGCGGCGTTGCTAGCCGAGGTCCCCGCCTATGTCATCCTCCGGGAGCGATGTCAATGAGCACGGTCACCGACCGGTGCCGCAATGGCTCCCACGTACCGCGCGGGGTCGCCACGGCATCCGGTACGTCAGCCACGGTCAACGACGAGCGCGTCGATCACAACGGCCAACGGAATCGGTTCCCCTCGGCGGGCCTGTCGGCTTGGACGGGAATGTCCCCGGGCGTGGCCGAGGTGCTGCCGCTGCTGTATGTGGATGGTCTGTCCAGTGTCGACTCTGTGCCCGCCCTGTGGCAGTTCGTAGGCTCGACGGCTGATCTGTCTGCCTCGTCTGTGACTCGCCTGACCACGCCTCTTGCAGATCGAGGGGTACAGGGCACAGCGAGTGTGGGCGCTCACCTGCCGATTGGGAGCGGAGGTGGGTGTGACGGTTTCGATGCGGGTGATGTCGGCGGGTGACGGTTACAGGTACCTGTTGAAGACGGTGACGGTGGCTGATGGCGTCCGGTCGTTGTCGACGCCGTTGACTCGCTACTACTTGGAGGAGGGCACGCCGCCTGGCCGTTGGCTTGGGGCGGGTGTGGCTGCGCTGGGGGCCGGCGAGCTGCGGGTGGGCGATCGGGTGTCCGAGGCCCAGCTTCAGCTTCTGATGGGCGCGGGGTGTGACCCGATCACCGGGGATCCACTGGGCCGCGCCTTCCCGGTGTACAAGAGCCAGACGGGGCGGATCGATGCCCGGATCGCCGCTGTCGACCCGGCATTGTCGCCGGGGGCGAAGGGCGAGGTGGTCGCCCAGATCGTGGCCGAGGAGACGGCCCGGGGTACCCGGCGGGCGGTGGCGGGGTTCGACTTCACGTTCTCGGTTCCGAAGTCCGCATCCGTGTTGTGGGCCGTGGCGGATGCCGGGGTGCAGGCACTGATTGGGGAGGCGCATCATCGGGCGGTTGCGGAGGTGGTTGCGTTCATGGAGCAGGAGGTTGCAGCCACCCGCACGGGCGCAACCGGTGGGGATGGCGCGGTTGCACAGGTTGATGTCACCGGGCTGGTCGCGACCGCGTTCGATCATTTCGACTCCCGTGCCGGCGATCCCCATCTCCACACGCATGTGGTGATCAGCAACAAGGCCAAGACGGTCCTGGACGGCAGATGGCGCAGCTTGGATGGTCGCCCGATGCACGCCGCAGTGGTCGCGCTCTCGGAGCTGCATGAGGCGGTGTTCGCCGACCACATGACCCGCACGTTCGGCGTCGAGTGGGAGCCGCGGGAGATGGGCCGCGACCGGAACCCGGCGTGGGCGATCTCGGGCGTGCCGGAGGATCTGGTGACCGAGTTCTCGACCCGCGCCCGGCACATCGACGCCGAAACTGATCGGCTCATTGCGGCCTATGTCGAGGAGCATGGGCGACGGCCGTCCACTGCGGTGGTCGTGAAACTGCGGGCGCAGGCGACGTTGACGACCCGGCCGGACAAGCAGGTCCGGTCCCTGGCCGATCTCACCGCCGGCTGGCGGACCCGGGCCACCACGATCCTGGGCCGGGACGCGACCCTGTGGGCACGCGAGGTCACCAACAACGAGCAGCCGCTACTGCTCCGCGCCGACGATGTGCCGCTCGATATGATCGGCGAGATCGGCCAGCGCGTGGTGGAGGCCGTCGGGGAGAAGCGTTCGACCTGGCGGCGCTGGAACCTCATAGCGGAGGCGTCCCGGCAGACGATGGGCTGGCGATTCGCCACCATGCAGGACCGGGAAACGATCATCGCGATGGTCGCCGACGCCGCCCAACACGCATCACTCCGATTGACCCCACCAGACCTGGCCAGTTCCCCGTTGGTGTTCCGTCGGGCGGACGGCTCGACGGTGTTCCGGCCGAAAGACTCGACCGTGTTCTCCTCCGAGGCCCTATTGGCGGCCGAGGACCGGCTCCTGCACCGCGCCAACGACCTCACCGGGCCAACAGTGACGCTGGCGACGGTCGAGAAGGCCACCGGTAGACCGGACTCGGATGGGCGGATGCTCGGTGACGACCAAGCCGACGCCCTGACCCGCATCGCCGCCTCCGGGCGGATGCTCGACGTCCTGGTCGGCCCCGCGGGGGCGGGCAAGACCACCGCCATGAACGCGCTGCGCCGCGCTTGGGAAGCCGAACACGGGCCTGGTTCCGTCGTCGGTCTCGCCCCCTCAGCGGTCGCCGCCCAAGTGTTGGCCGACGATCTCGGGATCGCGACCGAGAACACGGCGAAATGGTGGCAGAGCCATCTCCTGCACGGCACCACCTTCCAGCCGGGGCAACTCGTCATCATCGACGAAGCCTCCCTCGCCGGCACCCTCTCGTTGGACCGCATCACCCACCTCGCCCACACTGCCGGGGCGAAGGTACTGCTGGTCGGTGACTACGCCCAACTGCAATCCGTGGACGCCGGCGGCGCGTTCGCAATGATCACCAACAACCGGGTCGACACGCCAGAACTGGTCGACGTGTACCGGTTCACCCACGTTTGGGAGAAGACCGCATCCCTCGGGCTGCGTCACGGACACCCCCACGTCATCGACACCTACCTCGACCACCACCGCATCACCGACGGCGACCACGACACCATGACCGACGCCGCCTACACCGCGTGGCGGGCCGACCGCGACCAAGGTCTCGTCTCGCTGCTGATCGCCGAAACCCACGAAGACGTGTCCGCCCTCAACCGACGCGCCCGAGCCGACCTGATCCTCGACGGCACCCTGACCCCCAGCCGCGAGGTCGAACTGAGCGACGGCACCACCGCCGGAATCGGCGACACGATCATCACCCGTCTCAACAACCGCAGACTCCGCACCGCCAGTGGGCGGGACTGGGTACGCAACGGCGACATCTGGACCATCACCGGCGTCGGCGACGACGGCACCCTCACGATCCGCAAGCCCGGATACCGGTTCGGCGGCAGCATCCTCCTCCCAGCCGCCTACGTTGCCGAACACGTCGACCTCGGCTACGCGGTCACCGCCTACCGCGCCCAAGGCACCACCACCGACACCGCGCACGTGCTCGTCGAACCCACCTCTACCAGGGAAACCTTCTACGTCGCGATGACCCGCGGCCGGCACTCCAACCACGCCTACGTCACCCTCGACCGCGCCGACGACCACACCCAGCCACACCCCGGGGACAACCCGCACGTGACCGCGCGCAGCGTGCTCTACGGAGTACTACAACACTCCGGAGCCGAACTCTCCGCCCACCAGGCCATCACCGCCGAACACGACCAGTGGGGCTCGATCGCGCAACTCGCCGCCGAATACGAAACCATCGCCGCAGCCGCCCAACACGACCGCTTGGCCACCCTCATCCGCACTTCTGGCCTCACCGCAGACGAAGCCGACCGCGCCATCGGATCCGAAGCGTTTGGCCCGCTCACCGCCGAACTCCGCCGAGCCGAAGCCAACCACCACGACCTTGATGCCCTCCTGCCGCGGCTCGTCGCTGTCCGGGGGTTCGGTGACGCCGACGACATCGCCGCCATCCTCCACCACCGCATCGAACGAACCACCGCGCGGCCAGCAGGATCAGGACGAACTAGGAAACCGCCACGCCTCATCGCCGGCCTCATCCCACACGCCCACGGCGTGAGCGACACCGAGATGCGAGCCGCCCTCCACGAACGAGAAGCACTCATCGAAACGCGCGCCGACGCCGTCCTCGACACCGCCCTGACCGAGAACGCGCCCTGGACCAAAGCCATCGGAACCCCACCCAGCGACCAACACCAAGCCGCGGTCTGGCGGAGGGCCGCACGCACAGTCGCCGCATACCGCGACCGATACCGCATCACCAGCCAAACACCCCTCGGCCCGGAACCAGCCACCGCGACGCAGAAGATCGACGCCGCGCGAGCGCGGGCCGCTCTTGACCGGGTGCTCCGCCTCTCAGAGGAGAACCCCGCTTCGGCGGCTGGGCTCCAGGCCGTGAGGAGGAGTCAGGCCCAGACTGGACGCAGCATGTGACGCTTCCGATTGTCCGGCGGTAGGCGTAGCCTTGAGGTGAGGCGGATTTCTCCTTACCTTTGGGCCCTCCGCGGCAGACCTTCGGGTCGCTCTCCACGCACCGCCTCAACGATGCACCTGCGTGTTGAGAGGAGCCCATCATGATCGACTTTCTGTGGGGGCTGAGCGTCAAGGCCCGCTACTTCCTGCGCCGCTACATGCCAAGCAACATCGTCCTCGATCTCATCCGGACCAGGCGAGGACTGAAGTGGGGCGTGCCGGCGATGCTGCTGGCCGTTCCCTACCTGGCCATAGCCGTCTGGTGCACCGGGCTCATCGACAACGGTGGCCCCGGATGGCTCCACATCGTCGTGCTGGTCTGCATCTGGAACGCTTTCAAGATGGTCGTCATCGGCCCAGTGAGCGTGGTGCTGCTGGTTAGGGCTCGCGCCCACGACAACCGGGCCAGGCATCGTGTCGAGCCCAGCGCGCACGATGAGCTGTCTCAGCCCGAACTCGCTCGAATCAACCGCTGAGACAGAGCTCCGCCGTTCGACCGCCGGTACCCGGTTACAACGTGTGTGCAGGCTCAGGCGTGGCTGCGCGGAGTCGATCCGTCTTGATCTGCGCACGTGGCACCGAAACACGGTGGCCAGAGCCGCGTTCCGCCAGACGTGCAAGATCAGACGTGTCGGCGACCAGCGAAGAGGTGCCATCCCGAAGCAGACGATGCGACCCGATGCTCGCGACACTCGTCACCGGGCCTGGTACGGCCCCCACGCCCCGACCCAACTCGAAAGCGTGACGCGCCACCACCAAGGAGCCCGACCGGCTTCCCGCCTCGACGACGACCGTCGCGGACGAGAGCGCCGCCATCAGCCGCGCGCGGGCGATGAACCGATTCCTGGTCGGAACTGCACCGGGCGGCACCTCGCTGACAAGAAGCCCGACATCGGCCACGCGTTCGAGTAGGTCACGGTGGCCAGCAGGATAGGGGCGGTCAACTCCGTTAGCGAGAATCGCGATCGTGTCCCCACCTGCGGCGAGCGCCGCCTGATGCACAGCACCGTCGATCCCATACGCGCCACCGGCGACGACCCCCCGCTCGTCCGCAGCCATCGAAGCGGCGAGCTCGCGGGCAACATGGTCGCCGTAAGAAGTGGAAGCGCGTGCCCCCGTGATCGTGATGAAGTCCTGCACCGGGCGAGCGAGAAATGACGACGCACCACGAGCCCACAACACGTACGGGGCTCCCACGCCCAGATCATTGAGTGCAGCAGGCCAGTCGGCATCACCGGGAATGAGTGCCCGAACCCCTGACCGCTGAACCTGGTCCAGACGGGAGGCGATGCCCTTCACCGCGGGGACGTCGAAGTGGCCCCGCCAGAACTGCGCGTCCACAGGGCTGAGGCCCACCACCGCGCTGTCGTGCTCGGCAAGCCAGAGCGTCCCCACCGCTCCAAGCCGAGCAAGAAGACGACCCGTCACCCGATCATTGGGCTCAACAAGAAGGGACAACACCATCCGCGCCGCCCGCTCATCACCTGCAAGGTCGGTCAAGCCAGCCATCTTCGCTTCCTCTCGGCTTTCCTGCCGAGGAGGTGCGCACTGAGCATCTCGCGGCAACGAGGCTCGGAGCTCCCTCCGCTCTGAGCGCGAAGGCGGTGCCGCCGAAGATCCACACCTGGCGCACTGTCCGCGTTGCAACTCGCAGCTCGCCGCGTAACGAGTACTATTCGTAACATGAAGAGTCTGGGCGATCTACCTGAGGCTGGCCTAACAGAGTTGGACCGTGCTCTGCGTCGCGAGCGCCTTCGTCGTCGCGACGCATGGCGAGATTGTGAGCACTGCGGCGACCCCTTTCTCGGCCGAGGTGACGCGCGTTTCTGCTCTGCTCGCTGCCGAGTTGCTGCACATCGAGTGAGGGAAAGACTCCAATGAATGACAGCCTGCGTGTCGTTGGATCACGCCGTTACGGCACACTCTCCCCGCTTCGATACCCAGGCGGTAAGTCAGCGCTCGCGGGGTTCTTTGCTGACATCATCACCGCCCTGGGCGTCGAAGAAGCCCGATACATCGAGCCCTACGCCGGGGGCGCAGGCGCAGGGATCGCGCTACTTCGTGAGGGCATCGTTCGGCACTTGGTTATCAATGACATCGACCCGGCCGTCCATGCCTTTTGGAGGTCTGTCGTTGCCCACAATGCGAGCTTTGTTGAGCTGGTCGAGTCAACGCCGTTGACCATAGACGAGTGGCTGAGGCAACGAGAGATATATCGGAGCCGAGATGAGAGCGATATACTCCGTCTCGGATTCGCCTTCTTCTTCCTGAACCGCACTAATCGCTCGGGGATTCTGAACGCAGGTGTTATCGGTGGGCAGCGCCAGGAGGGGAAGTACAAGATTGATGCCCGGTTCAACCGACAAACTCTCGTTCAACGGTTGACGGCAATCGGCGACCTGGCAGATCACATCACGGTCTCTGACCTCGATGGCCGGACCGTGATTCAGCAGTACTCTCACGATGAGCGATCGTTTATGTACATCGACCCACCCTACGTGCAGGCAGGATCGCAACTTTACTTAAACGCCTTCGACGGGCGGGACCACAAGGCCCTCTCGACGATCGTCAACTCAGTCGAAGAGGCGCACTGGTTAATAACCTATGACGCGGCTCCACTGATCGAAAAGCTGTACCGAGATCAGTTCCAGTGCCGACTAGAGCTCACCTACTCCGCTAGGTATCCGGGACAGGCGGAAGAGCTGCTCGTAGCATCCACTTCGGTCGCGCGGGTGATCAAGTCGTCGCTGACGACGCCCGCGATGACTGGCGCAACAAACGCCTAAGCAGCGGGTTCACGACCTTCCATGCCTGCCGGACGTCATCCGCGCTAACGGAAGCATCGGCGCTGTGCGCGATGAGGTTGAACCACTGGATCGACCCGTGCTTGTGAGCGTTACCCGACTGAATAGTGGCAATGGTCGACTTGAGAGACTTCTCTTGACCGTAGGCCTGCACGACATGCTTGAATGCATCGCTCAACTGGCCGGTGGCGGGGTTTGGGTCGCCCTCGAAATGGACCTTGATGGTCGCCTCCAATACTGAGCGCATGAGGATCGCGGCCGCGATTGGGAGATTCGTGAGGCTGATCCTGCGCAGCTCGAAGTATCGCAGCTTGAGATTCAGTGGCGCGTTCTCGTAGTCAAGCCCCGACAGGTCAAGCGTGTCCTTCGTGTCTGGATGGTTGGGCCCACGGCTGCCGGTGCCACCAGGTGCGCCAGGTGGAGTCAGGCCGGTTCCACCCCGACCACTGCCGGGCCCGCCGGACACACTGGACGGACCGCCTTGGGATGGTCCTGATGGCGTTGGTTGCGCGGGAAGATCGGGCGGCGCTGGTTGTGGCGAAGTAGGAGTCGAGACGCCGTTGAGGCGATTCACCAGGGACTGATATTCCTGCTTGCTCTTCTTGAACTCTGGCGAGCGAGTGTTGAGATGGCCGGCACGAAACTCGCCGACGAGATACTCCAAAGCGCTGAGCTTCTCTTTCGTCAACTTCACAGCAATCTTTTCGGGCGTCGATGCCCGCGGCAGGAGCATGCCATCCTTATCGAACTCCACGCCGATCGCAGAGGCAATCTCCTTGTTTCGGTAGGCATATTCGAAGGCTGACATCTTCAAGGCGTCACTTTGAGCATACTCGCGGAGAGAGTGATCAGAAAACGGTGCTGCACTTAGGAAGCGCCGCATTACGGCCATTTTCATGAACCTGGCGACCTCGACGTCCGGGTACTGCGCCTTCACATCGTCAACCGTGGTCTGCTCGTCGATGAGCGAATAGTAGAAGGTGGCCTGCTGATCACGGCTCCAGCGCCTCTTCGAGATGCCGGTATGCAACCTTGCTACGTGAGGTGCCGCTGCCGCTCGGTCGGGAGCGACGATCACACGAACTCGTTCCGGAAGATTCTCCGCCTCCACTGCGTACCGCTTCAGCAGGGCTCGAATCTCTGCCTCATGGCCGGGCACGATCGTCGGGTCCCGAAGCGCCTTGAGCGCACTGACTCGACGGTTGCCTTCCAACACGGTGTATGGGGAACCGCTCCCGGAGTCCGATGCCGACGTCACAATCGGGACTTCGTTGTCGAAGTAACCGTCACGGAGGATCAGTCGCGCCGCTCCGAGGACGTCCTCCGACGCAAACAAGTACTTCAGCGCACCAGCTTCGTCGTCGCGGCGCGTCGGTATGCGGTAGTTCTCCAGGTCAAGGAAGAGCTGATCGAGGTCGACCTCGACTATCGGTAGCTGCTCGTAAGCCATACCCAGCCCCGCTCTCGTGCTCCGTCCGGCGATCCACGCCCTCGGCCAACCGGCGAGAGCAGTCGTTCATGCCGAACGCTAGCCTTCTGTTTCGGTCTGTGGGGCGAGACACGACGAGAGCGACGATGTCCGGCAAAACTCTCCACGACCAGCGACCCGGAACAGCGCTATGAGGCATCGGCGCCACCCACGATGAGTCCTGCCTCAACCAGCGCTGCGCGTACGGCCTTGCGGTCCACTCCCGTCAGACGAGCGATCGCCCGCATCGAGACACCAGCTCGGGCCAGCCTCACCGCCTCCGCCTTCTCGTCCAGACCCAGCCCCGGCCGGCGACTCGGCACGTTACGCCGGCGTAGGTGCGAGAACACCGTGGCGCGGTGGATGCCGTAGGTCTCGGCGAGAGACTTCACGCTCATCCCGGCCAGGTAGTCACCCACGAGCGCGTCCACCTCGGCGGCCGTGAGGAAAGTTTGAGCCGTCTCGACAGTCCCCACAACAGGACCACGATCATCCCTCGGGGCAGTGCTTCCGGGCCGTCGGGACACCCCGTAGACCCCACGATTCAAGCGGTTGACCAGGGCCTTCGTTCTGGGGGCAGAGTTGCCGAACGTGCTACTCAGGCACCCCACTTGTTTGCCCCGGTGTCCCACAAGAAGTTGGTGCCCGGCAGGACGGGGCCTGTTGGGCTCACAGGGGTGCGGGCAGCTTACTGCGCTGCGAGGACGTGGACGTCGTGCGTGGCACCGTGCTCGTTGGCTCACAACGTCGGCTCCAGGCCGCGCGCTTGGTATTGTGCGCCTCGCGGCCCAGGCCGTCGCCGTCCGCGCCGGGCGCCACCGGCAGGGCGACGTGCCTCCATAGCTCAATGGATAGAGCAACGGCCTTCTAATCCGCAGGTTCCCGGTTCGAGTCCGGGTGGGGGCACCACCTGCCCGTGCGCCTGCCCGCGCGCCACGCGGCCGGCCCCGAGGGCGCTCAATGCGGCCAGAAGACCACCGCGCCCCTAGTGTTGGCCTATGCCATCCTCCCGCCCTCAGGCCGACGGCCTCGGTGTCCCCTCCACGGTCATCAGCCGTGGACGCCTCATCGACGTCCTGTCCGACACCGTCCGGGACCTTGAGGCGCTGCCCCTGACACTGACGGTGGACGGCGTGGGGGACGCGCGCCGCCTGTGCGCGAGCGTGACCGGCCAGCTGCGTGACCACGTCCTGCCGCGCCTGGAGGACGCCGACGTGCCGGCTGTCGTCGTCGTCGGCGGCTCCACGGGGGCGGGCAAGTCCACCCTCGTCAACTCCGTCCTGGGCACCGAGGTCTCCGAGGCCGGCGTCCTGCGCCCCACGACCCGTGTCCCCGTCCTCGTCGTCAACCCCGAGGACGCCCCCGCCCTCGAGACCCACCCTGTCAGCGAGGTCGTCCAGACCGTCGTCTGCGAGGCGCAGCCGGCCGGACTCACCCTCATCGACGCCTCGGACCTCGACTCCGTCCAGGCGGGCAACCGAGCCCTCGCCGCCCGGCTGCTCGAGGCCTGCGACCTGTGGCTCTTCGTCACCACCGCCGCACGCTACGGCGACCACACCCCCTGGGCCACGCTCGAGGAGGCGGTCTCCCGTGGCGCCTCTATCGCCGTCGTGCTCAACCGCGTGCCTGCGGCTGTCCTGGGCGAGGTCCGTCTCGACCTCGTCGAGAGGCTCGACGGGCTCGGGCTGGCCGGCTCGCCCTTCTTCGTCGTGCCCGACGTCGGTCCCCACGAGGGCCTGCTTCCGGCCGGGGCGGTGCGTGAGCTGCGCGACTGGATGCAGCTGCTGGCCGGCCGCCACCGCGCGGCGGGCCTCGTGCGCCGCGCGGACCGTGAGCTGTGGCCCGCCCTGCGCCGTGACCTCCTCGCGCTGGCCGACGCCGTTGACGCCCAGGGGGACGCCGGACGCCGCCTGGAGCAGGCGGGCCGCGACCTGCTGGCCGGGCCCTGTCGCGCCCTGCGGGACGACGTCGAGCGCGGGGTACTTGCGGAGGGCGCACCGACCACCCGGTGGGTCTCCCACGCCTCGGCTGGAGGGCCTCTCGCCGCACTGGCCACAGGCTCGCGCCTGCGCGCGGGCTGGTTCGGCCGCACCGCCAGGGCCCGCTGCCGTGCCCTGGCCGAGGTCGTCGATGACCTGCGTGACGCCCTGGTCCTGCGCCTGACGGCTGACCTGGCCGCTGTCACGCAGGAGGCCACGGGCGCATGGTCCGCCGCCGGCGCGGCTGAGCACGCCGGTCGGCTGCTGGGCCGCGGGCCCGGCGCCCAGGAGGCGGTGGCCTCGTGGGTGGAGGGCACGCTCAGTGCCACGACGCCTGTCAAGGGCCTGGACGCGCCGGCCGCCGGCCATCTCGTCATTGTGGCCGCCTGCGGCCTTGAGGGCGCCCGCGCCGCCTCCGCCCGGCTGGGCCTGGCGGAGGCCGTCGATGAGGCGCGAGCCCGCCTGGCCAGTGCCCTCACGGCGGCGCTTGAGGCCGCCGTGAGGGCGGGCTCCGGGCTCAGCCTGGTCCCGGACCCTGACCTCGCCGCCGCCCTGCGTCTGCGTGCCGGCGAGCTGTCCGTGCTCGTGCGTCCCGGTGACCAGTGACGCGGGCCAAGGACGCAGGTATGAGTGAGACCACCAAGGAGAGCGACGAGGACATGACTCACCCGGCCACCCTGACGCCGAGCCCCGCGGCCGTCCTCGACTCCCGGCTCGCCGCGATGCGTGCCGCCCTGGACGCCTGCCCCACGGAGGTCCCCGCCGCGCTCGCCCTGCCGGCCCGCGCGGGCCTGGACGCCGTCGCCGAGAGGCTCGCCCTCGGGGTGGACCACACCGTCGTCGCCCTCTTCGGAGGCACCGGCTCCGGCAAGTCCTCCCTGTTCAACGCGCTCAGTGCCCTGGAGTTCGCCGACGTCGGCGCCCGCCGGCCGACCACCTCCAGGGCCGCCGCCTGCTCCTGGGGTGACGACGCGAGCGCCCTGCTCACCTTCCTGGGGGTGGACCAGGGCCGACGCATCCGCCGCGAGTCCCTCCTGGACGCCGCCGACCAGGACGAGCTCGCCGGCCTTGTGCTGCTGGACGTGCCGGACTACGACTCGGTCACGACGGCCCACGCCCTCCAGGTGGACCGGCTCGTGCCGCTGGCGGACATCCTCGTGTGGGTGCTCGACCCGCAGAAGTACGCGGACTCCGCCCTTCATGACGGCTACCTGCGCAGGCTGGGCGCCCGGCAGGAGGACATGCTCGTGCTCGTCAACCACATCGACGAGCTGCCGGCCTCCGGCCAGGACCAGCTCCTGGAGGACGTGCGCGCCCTCCTGGTGGAGGACGGCCTTGCCGACGTCACCGTGCTGCCCGTCTCCGCCGTGCGCGGCGACAACCTCGACCAGGTCCGGCGGCTGCTCATCGAGCGGGTTGCGAGGCCGTCCAACGCGGCGCGTACCGCCGAGGCCGAGCTCAACGCCATCGCCGCCCGCCTGGCGGGCACCGTCGCCGCCACTGCCAGGCACGTGGAGGACGGACCGCGCACCGAGGTGGTGGACGCGCTCGTGCAGGCCTCGGGGGCCCGAGCGGTCGAGGCCAGCGTCGCCACCAGCCTGTCCAGGGCGCTGCCCGGCGCCCTGGCCCGCCCTGAGCCGCCGGCCCGCGCGGCTGTCGCCTCCGCCCGCAGCCAGTGGCTCGCCCGTGTCACCCATGGCCTGCCCGGGGCCTGGGCGCGCTCCGTCGAGGAGGCCGTGGCCGGCCCGGACGCCCTGGGCGCGCAGACGGCTGAGGGGGTCGGCTCCGTCCCCCTGCCCTCACCGCGCTCGACGCTCATCGACCTGGGGTGGTGGGCGGGTCTGCTCGCTGTCCTGGGGGCTGCGGCCTGGCTCGCACTGTCCCTGCTGGGCGGGGGCGGTGTACCGCTGCTGGCCTGGGACACCCTCCTCGGGCCGGTACTGGCGGCCCTGCTGGGCTGCGCGGCCGCCGGGTGGGCGGCGTGGGCCCGTCGCCGCCGGGCAGGACGGGAGGCCGCGGTCTACGCCCGGCTGGTGCGCACACGTGTGGACTCGGTGGTGGAGCGGGGACTGGTCTCGCCCGCCACGCGGGTGCTCGAGCGCCATGCGCAGCTGCGCAGGGCGCTGGGCCTGAGCGGCTGACGGCCGGGCTCCACAGGTGCCCTGCGGGGCACCCAAGGACGCTGGTGTCCACAGGCGGGTGGCGGACTCCTCGCGCCGGTGCCCCCACGGCGGCACGGTTGGCACGTCGGCAACGCCGCCGGCACCAGCATCAGGAGGAGCTTCCATGAGCCGCCAGATCGACATCACCGTCCAGGGCGTCGTGGGCACGACGCCCACCGTCGCCACCACGCCCAACCGCCGTGCCTACTGCCGTTTCCGCGTCGCCTCCACCCCGGCCTACCGTGACGCCACCGGGCAGTGGCACGACGAGGAGACCCTGTGGTTCACGGCCAAGGCCTGGGGACCCTTGGCGGAGAACCTGGCACGCAGCCTGCGCAAGGGCGACCCCGTCCTGCTCCAGGGCCGTCTCACCCAGGAGACCTGGCACCCTGAGAGCGGTCCCGTGCAGACCAGCAACGTCATCACCGTCACCTCGGGCGGTCACGACCTCAACCGGGGAGCCTCCTCCTACATGCGGGTCGAGCCGGTCATGAGCCCACCGCGCGGTGCCGAGACGTCCGCCTGCGCGCCCTCGGCGGACTCACCAGGGACGACGGCTGCCGGCCCGGGAACGGTGCCTGGGCCCGGCCTGGAGACGGGTGCCGAGGCCGGTAGCAGCGTGGCTGCCCAGACGGGCTCTGGGACCCACGCGGGCTCCTGCGGAGCCGACCCGGACGAGGACCCCTGGACCACGTCCCTGCCGCCCCTGGACGGTGACGGCGGTGGCTTCACCGAGGCCGAGCTGTCCTACGAGGTGGTCGACGTCAACGTGTAGCAGCCGATGCCCACGCGTGGTGCTCAAGGCGTAGCCGTGGCACCGCCCCGGGTGCGGGGCTGGCCACCCCTAGCCGGTGACCGTGATGAGGTGGTCGAGGTCGGCAGGGTGGGCGACGCTCAGCATCTCGATGAGCACCCGTGTGACGGCCTGCGCTGCCGACGCGCCGTCGGGCAGCAGCCGGACCATGACGTCCTCCCGCAGCACCCATCCCAGCCGCCCGAGGGCCTCACGGGCGTCGGGCCCCAGCAGGTGGCGGCCCTCGCCGTCGAGCACCGGGACGTCCACCTCGACCCCGTCGGCCCGTGCGACAACGACGAGGCCCGGCACCTCGGGCGAGGGCAGGAGTCTGCGGCGGCCGCGCAGCAGGGAGCGCAGCCCCAGACGCTGCTCGAGCTGCGCCTGCGTGACCACCGCGCACGGCGCGGTGAGCAGGAGCGTGAGCCCCTTCCTGCCCGGCCCTGACAGGGACTGGCCGTCGAGCAGGGCCGCCAGCGAGGGCTCGAAGGCGGCCCAGGAGCCCAGGTCCACGAGGTCGTCGAACGGGGGCAGGACGCCGTCTAAGGAGAACGGTCCACCGGGTGCTTGAGCGCCTGAGGCCACCGCGGCGCCGGCGGGCACCGTGGTGTCGGCAGCTGCTGCGCCGTCGGCGGGGTCGGGGAAGCAGGCTGCGGGCGTGGGGGAGGGACTCACGCCCCGCACGCTAGCGGCCCAGCGCGCGGGGCTCACCACAGCCGGTCCTGGGCGTGTCTCGGCCGCGTACGCGGCCCTGCTGGATACGGTGGCAGGGAGCCCGGGCGCGCCGCGTCGCAGGGAGCCAGCCGTCAGCCAGGAGAGCAGACCCCACCCATGATCCGTTTCGACCACGTCTCCAAGGTCTATAAGAGGGGAGCGCGCCCCGCCCTCGACGGCGTCGATATCGAGATCGGGAAGGACGAGTTCGTCTTCCTCGTCGGTGCCTCCGGCTCCGGCAAGTCCACCTTCCTGCGCCTGACCCTGCGCGAGGAGCGCCCCACCTCCGGGCGCATCCACGTCCTGGGGCGCGACCTGTCCCAGGTGTCCTCCTGGAAGGTGCCTCAGCTGCGCCGGGAGATGGGCTTCGTCTTCCAGGACTTCCGGCTCCTGGAGAACAAGACCGTGCTGGAGAACGTCGCCCTCGCCTCCCAGGTCATTGGCAAGCCTCGCCACTACATCCTCTCCGCGGTCCCCGAGGCCCTGGAGCTCGTCGACCTCGCCGGCAAGGAGGACCGCAGGCCCCACGAGCTCAGTGGTGGCGAGCAGCAGCGCGTCGCCATCGCCCGCGCGATGGTCAACCGCCCCAAGCTGCTCCTGGCCGACGAGCCGACCGGCAACCTCGACCCCTCCACCTCCGTCGGCATCATGCGGCTGTTCGACCGGATCAACCGCCAGGGCACCACCGTCGTCATGGCCACCCACGACGACGAGATCGTCGACCAGATGCGCAAGCGCGTCATCGAGCTCAAGGACGGCAGGGTCGTGCGCGACCAGGACCGCGGCGTCTACGGCTCTGACCGCTGAAGGAGCACCAGCATGCGATTCCGCCTCATCCTGACCGAGACCCTCAAGGGGCTCACGCGCAACCTTGCGATGACGGTCTCCGTCATCCTCGTCGCCTTCGTCTCGCTGCTCTTCGTGGGTGCCTCGGCCCTCCTGCAGGCCCAGATCAGCACGATGAAGGGCGACTGGTATGACAAGGTCGAGGTGAGCGTCTACATGTGCCCGGCCTCCTCCGCCCGGGCGGAGTGCGCGGACGGGGAGGCCACCCAGGAGCAGATCGACGCCATCGAGGACCTCGTCACCTCCAACGCCCTGGCCCCCTACATCGCCAGCTACACGATCGAGTCGAAGGCCGAGGCCTACGAGAGCTTCATGAAGGGCTACGGCGACACCCAGATCGGCCAGAACGCGACCGAGGACATGATGCCCGTGTCCTTCCGCATCAAGCTCGTTGACGCCGAGCAGTACCAGGTGGTCTCCGAGCAGTTCGCGGGACGCAGCGGTGTCGAGCGCGTTGTTGACCAGCGGGCCACCCTTGAGCCCCTGTTCCTCGTGATGAACCGTGCCTCCTGGGTCACGGCAGGGCTGGCCGCCATCATGGCCGTCGCCGCCGTCCTGCTCATCACGACGACGATCCGGCTGTCTGCCATGAGCCGCTCGCGTGAGACCGGCATCATGCGTCTGGTCGGCGCCTCCAACCTCTTCATCCAGCTGCCCTTCATGCTTGAGGGGGCGCTCGCGGCCCTCGCGGGCGCCTTGCTGGCCGTCGGTGGCCTCTACGCGGGCGTGCACTACCTCGTCGAGGGGTGGCTCGCGAAGTCGATCTCCTTCACGACCGCCTTCATCAGCACCGACGACGTCCTGCGCGTCGCCCCCTGGCTCATCCTGGCGGCCATCGTCATCGCGGCCGTCTCATCCGCTTTGTCCCTGTCGAAGTACACGAGGGTCTGACAATGCTTCCGCTCCCGCACCGCCTCACCGACGCCGGACGCCGCCACCCACGGAGCCTGTGGCACAGGGCAGGGCCCGCGGCCCGCCGCGGCATGGCCGTCCTTGCGTCCCTGTGCCTGCTCGCGGCGCCGGTGAGCGTGCTCCTGCCGGCCGCCACAGCCGACGAGCGCTCCGACGCCGTCGTGGACCGGGACCAGGCCGAGCAGCGCGCCAGTGAGATCACCGCCTCGCTCGAGGGCGTCTCCGCAGAGCTCGGCCAGGCCTACCTCGACCTGCAGGCGGCCCAGAGCGAGCTGACGGCCGCAGAGACGGCGTTGGCCGGCGCGGAGGTGGTGCTGGCGGAGAAGGAGCGCGCGCAGCAGGCGGCTGCGGACCGGCTCGACGTCGCCCAGTCCCAGCTCTCGGCCCTGGAGAGCGAGGCCGCCGCCTCCGAGCGCAGCGCCTCGGTGAACAAGGACTCTGTGGCCTCGCTCGTGGTCTCCGCCTACCAGGGCGACTCCGCCATCACCTCCTGGTCCTACGTGCTCGCCTCCGACTCCGTGGAGGAGCTGACCCGGCGGGCCTCGACCATGGAGATCGCCTCCGGCGTGCAGTCCTCGGTCCTGACCGCCGCCGAGCAGGAGCGGGCCCAGACCGCCAACCGGCGCACCCGCCAGGACGCTGTCGCCGAGCGCGTCAGCATGCTCAAGGAGGAGGCCGACGCCGCTGAGTCCGAGGCGCAGGAGGCTGCGGACGCGGCGCAGGCCCGGCGTGACGAGGTCGCGACCCTCACCGCCGGCAGGGAGGCGGCCGCTGCCGCTCTTGAGAGCCGCAAGGTGGGGCTCCAGGACCAGCTGGCCCAGGCCCAGGCGGACCAGGAGGCGGCGGCCGCCACCATCGCGCAGATCGACGCCTCCAACCAGGCCAGCGCCGGCTACACGGGGGCCTCGTCCGGCTCCGTTGCTGCGGCGACGCTCGGCTCTGGCGCCATCGGCCACCCCATCACCGGGCCGCTGACGGTCGCCTCGCCCTACGGCTACCGCATCCACCCCATCACCGGCGCCAGTGCCCTGCACGCGGGGGTCGATCTCGTCGCCGCCCAGGGCGTGCCCCAGTACGCCGCTGTCTCGGGCACACTCACGTACAACATCAACAGCTCGTGTGGCAATGGCGTGATGATCAACGGCGGCGTCATCAACGGCCAGTCCGTCGTCCTGTACTACTGCCACATGTCCTCGATCACTGCGGGCAACGGCTCCTACGTCACCAAGGGCGACCAGATCGGCCTGACCGGCGCCACCGGGGGCGCCACGGGGCCTCATGTGCACTTCGAGGTCTACCTCAACGGCTCCTCCATCGACCCCATGACCCTGCCGGGTTTCTGAGCGCTCGTCCTGCCGGGTTTCTGCCCCGGCTGGAGCCCGCGTAGGGTGGGCCCCTGCCCCGCGCACGGCGGGCGCACGGGCCAGGAGAGGAGTCGCATGGCCAAGCAGCCGACGAGGCCGAGGAAGCCGACCGCGGGTGAGCGGGCCAAGGCGGCTTCCGACGCCCACAAGACCATCGCCCGCAACAAGAAGGCGAGCCACGACTACTTCATCGAGGACCGCTTCGAGGCGGGGCTGGCCCTGACCGGAACCGAGGTCAAGGCGCTGCGCATGGGCCGCGCCTCCCTGACCGAGGCCTGGGTCGAGATCGACCGGGGCGAGGCGTGGCTCCAGGGCGCCCACATCCCCGAGTACCTCCAGGGCACGTGGAACAACCACGCGCCCAGGCGCAAGCGCAAGCTGCTCCTGCACCGCAACGAGATCGAGCGTCTGGCCATGCGGGTGCAGGCCAAGGGCTACACGATCGTGCCTCTGGAGCTGTACTTCGTCGGTGGGCGCGTCAAGGTCGAGATCGCGCTCGCCCGGGGCAAGCAGGACTGGGACAAGCGCCATTCACTGCGCGAGGCCCAGGACCGGCGTGAGGCCGCGCGCGCCATGGCGGACGCCAACCGCCGTCGGGGCTGAGGGGGCTGAGGGGCCCGAGGGGCCCGTCTCACCAGCGCGTGTGCACGTGCTCGCGGATGAGACGCTCGTACAGCTCGGCCAGCGCCGCCTCAAGGTCCGCGCTCAGCGGGGGCAGTGAGCCCGCCTCGGCGTTGGCCCGTGCTTGCGCGGCGTTGCGGGCGCCGGGGATGACGGTCGTGACTCCCGGCTGGTCGATGACCCAGCGCAGCGCCACCTGGGCCGGGCTCGCGCCCTCGGGGCCGAGCTCGCGGGCCAGGGCGGTGAGCTCACGGGCCGCCGCCACGCCGACCTCGTAGGGGACCCCGGAGAAGGTCTCGCCGACGTCGAAGGCGGAGCCGTCGCGGTTGTAGGAGCGGTGGTCGCTCGCGGCGAAGACCGTGTCCTCGCGGTAGCGCCCCGACAGCAGGCCGGAGGCCAGTGGGACGCGCGCGATGATCGCGGTGCCGGTGGCCAGGGCAGCGGGCAGGACCTCCTCCAGGGGCTTGCGACGCAGGATGTTGAGGATGATCTGCACGCTCGCGCAGGCCGGACGGCGCATGGCCTCCAGGGCCTGCGCACAGGTCTCCACGCTCACCCCGTAGGCGCGCACGCGCCCCTCGGCGACCATCTCGTCGAGCCAGTCCCAGGTGCGCTGGGCCTCGATGACCTCGCTGGGTGGGCAGTGCAGCTGGACCAGGTCGATGGTCTCGACCCCGAGGTTCTGGCGGGAGCGGTCGTTCCAGGCCAGGAAGCTGTCCCGGTTGTAGCTCTCATAGGTCTGCTCCGCGCGGCGGCCCATCTTGGTCGCCACGGTCAGCCCCGCCTCGGGCCGCGCCCTGACGAAGGCCCCGACGAGGCGCTCGGAGCGTCCGTCGCCGTAGACGTCGGCGGTGTCGATGAAGGTGACGCCGGCGTCGACCGCGGCCTGGAGGGTCGCCTCGGCGTCGGCGGGCGTGACCTCGCCCCAGTCGGTGCCCAGCTGCCAGGTCCCGATACCGATGCTTGAGATGCTGCGCTCCAGCGCGGGCAGCGGGCGTGACTCCATGACGTGCTCCTTCGTCGTGCTCGCCCTCCTGAGGAGGAGGACGGGGCCATCCTTCCAAGTCGACGGCGGCCGGGGGAGCGAGCGGGACCGGTATCGACACGCGGTGCTGGGGCGACGGCGAGTGACAGCCGCCTCTGGCGCGGCGGGACGGTGCGCTGCTAGAGTGCAGAGGCTCCGTCAGGAGCGTGTGCGCCCGGGCAGCCGGGCACAACTGCACAGGGGATGATCGGTTTCGACGACGGTCGTGGGTTCAGGAGAAGCGGGTCGAGGACGCACAGTCATCTCGTCAACGCTCTGTGCGAACCAATAGGTGCCGATAACACTCGCACCGACTTCGCCCTCGCCGCCTGAGCGAGCCTCGAAGTCCGTCAGCCCGGGGACTGCTTCCGCCCCGGTTCCTGGCGTCATCCAGGGAGCCACTGCTGAGGTCCTTCGTCACCGGGGACCTCGGGACTTTGAGGTGACTGAGCCCGTCGGCGTCCTTGCTCGCGTGAGACGCCGGGGCTGAGAAAAGCAGCAGCGAGCTGCACCCGGAGAAGTCCTGTTGCACCACCGTCGGACGGGGGTTCGATTCCCCCCATCTCCACCACAAGGGGAGCTGCAAGCTTGCGCCTTCGGGCTCGAGCCCGCAGCTCCCCATTGTCGTGTCGGTGGTCGAGAGCCTCGTTGAGCCTGGCGGCATCGAGGTGCTGTGTGAGGCAGGGCTCCAGGCCTTCCGTGGCTGATGAGCACTGGCGGTCTCACTGTTGCTTTCCTCGTGACCGAGGGTCGTCCCCTGCGCTTGAGCACCGCCTTTCCCGCTGGGCCCCCTCGAAGGGGTCGTCATGGTGCCGGCCGAGGGAGCCCGCGCCCGGTCCTGCGCACCCACCTTGAGCCGCTGTGCACATCTGACCTGAGGACGACGGAGGCGAGACGCTCAGACACGGGAGCATCGTGCACGCCCCTCGGCCTCCTTCCTCAGGGGTGAGGGGCCTTGCTACCTGCCTGAGCGGGACCCCCAGGCACAACGTGAGGTGGCGCCCCGTGCGAGTCGCAGGGGCCCCACCTCACGGGCCGGGTCTGGCCTCAGCCGAGCTGCTCGAACTTGCGTGCCCAGGCGGAGCGGATGGGGTTGGCGTCGGCGACCATCTCGCTGAAGCGCTCGTCGGCGATGTCGATGACCTCGCCGACGGCGGTGCGTGCCTCGCGCGTCGGGGACCCCTCGACCCGGGCCCAGCCGCGGGCGATGAGCTGGCGGCGGTCGGCGACCCTCTCGACGCACATGATGAGCGGGCGGTCGAACTTGCTGCGGTAGGCCTCGGACAGGCCCCGCAGCTCGGCCTGCTCGGCGTCGTCGGGCTCGCCCAGCGCCAGTGAGGCGGTGTCCAGGCGCGCCTGCTCGTCTCCGCCCGTGCCCAGCAGGAGGTCGACGACGTCGGTGTAGCCGGCGATGAGGGCCTCCTGCTCCTGGCTGGAGGCGGCGAGGACCTCGTCCTCGAAGGCCTGGCGCAGGGCCGTCGTCGTGGCGAAGGGGCGCGCGCCCCACACTCGCTCGGCCGGCCAGGTGGCGCCGGCGTGCAGGCGGGAGAAGACCCGCACGAACTCGTCGCGGTCCATGGCGTTGACGTCGTCCAGGCCCAGGGGCCGGCCCTCGACGCGGGCGACGTCGGCCCCCTTCTGACGGCCGACGTGGAAGAACAGGAGGTTGAGGATGATGGCGGTGAGCGCACCGATGGTGACGCCCGAGCCGAAGAGGATCGCCAGCCAGGACGGCACCATCGTGGCGATGTCCGGCTTGAAGGTCACCAGCAGCGCCAGACCCACTGAGGTGGAGACGATGACCGCGTTGCGGTTGTCGGTCATGTCGACCTTGCCGAGGGTCTGGATGCCGACGACGGCGACGGAGGCGAACATCGCCAGGCTGGCGCCGCCGATGACGGGGGTGGGGATGGCCTGGACGACGGCGGCCGCCTTGGGCAGCAGCCCCAGGATGATCATGATGACGCCCGCGCAGGTGACGACCCAGCGGGACTTGACCTGGGTCAGGCGCACCAGGCCGACGTTCTGTGCGAAGCAGGTGTAGGGGAAGGAGTTCATGATGCCGCCGAGCACGGTGGACAGGCCGTCGGCCCGCAGGGCGTTGGCGACGTGCGCGGGGGTGATGCGGCGGCCGACGACCTCACCGGTGGCGAAGACGTCGCCCGTGGTCTCCACGGCCGTGACGGCCATGACGATGAGCATGGACACGATGCCGGTGAGGGTGAACTCGGGCAGGCCGAAGAAGAAGGGCGTGGTGATCCCCAGGGCGTCGGCCTCGGCGACACCCGAGAAGCTCGCGTCGCCCAGGGCCCAGGCGACGGCGGTGGCCAGCAGCAGGCCGATGAGCACGGAGATCGTGGAGACGAAGCCCTTGAAGATGCGCTGGACGAGCACGATGAGCGCGAGGGTGAGGAAGGCGTATCCCAGGCCGCGCAGGGTGGGGCCCGCGGGGTCCTGCCCGGCCGCCGCCGCGGCGGTTCCCCAGCTGACGATGTCGTTGGCGGACACGCTCATGAGCGTGGTGCCCATGACGGTGAGCAGGGTGCCGGTGACGACGGGCGGGAAGAAGCGCAGCAGCCGGGCGAACCAGGGGGCCACGAGGAAGGTGACGAGGCCTGCGGCGATGATCGAGCCGTACATGGCGGCCAGGCCCTGGGTGCCGCCGGCGCCGCCGGAGGCGGCCAGGCCGATGGCGATGAGCGGCGAGACGGCGGTGAAGGTCACGCCCTGGATGAGGGGCAGGCGCACGCCGATGCGCGGGCCCAGTCCGGCGGACTGGATGATGGTGGCGATGCCGCAGGTCAGCAGGTCGGCGTTGATGAGGTGGATGGTCGTGGCGCTGTCGAGGTTGAGCCCCGTGGCGATGACGAGGGGGACGACGACGGCGCCGGCGTAGAAGGCCAGGACGTGCTGGACGCCGAGGACCGTCAGACGCCCGAGGGGCGGCACGGCGTCGACGGGGTCCTTCGCCCGGGTGGGCGGGGCGGCGGGTCCGGTGGGAGTGGTCAGGCCTGATGACACGGGGACTCCTAGGTCGGGACAGGGGATGTCAGACCTATTGTGAGATCAGTTCCCGACGCCGGGTGCATGACCCAGGGCACGGTGTGACGAGGACGTCACGGCGCGCCCCGGGGCACGAGGGCGTCCGCGGGCGGCAGGGCGCGTCACGAGGCGCCCTGCGCCCCCCGGTTGGCCTCCAGCACGTGCAGCAGTGGCGCGTAGTGGTCGATGATGGCGCGCCGGTAGGCCTCGGGGTCGCCGGCGCGCGCGGCCTCGAGCATGGCTCGGTGGGCCATGGCGGTGTGCTGGATGTCCTCGGGGGTCGGGGCGCCCAGCAGCGGCACGGTGAGGGTGTGGACGGCCCAGAAGGCATTGATGAGGTGGCGGAAGAGCTGGTTGGGCAGCGGCTCCAGGAGCATGGAGTGGAACTGGTGGTCCTGGTCGGTGAAGGTGCTCCCGGCGGCAGCCAGCTCCTCCATCTCCTCGACGACGGCGTCGATCGTGGGGTCCTCACGGCCCTTCCACGCGGCCACCACCTCCTCGGCGAGGGCGGCGTCGAGGGTGACGCGCACCTCGACGACGTCGCGCAGGGACCGGAAGTCGTCACCGGGCTTGAGCAGCCCGCGGAAGACGAGGGACTCGACCATGGGGCGCATGGAGACCTGGCCCACGAAGGTGCCGTGCCCGTGGCGCACGGTGACGATGTCGAGGGCCACGAGGGTGCGCACTGCCTCGCGGACGGAGGAGCGCGACACGCCGAGGACCGCACAGAGCTGGGACTCGGTGGGCAGGGGGTCGCCGGGCTGCAGGTGCTTGGCGAGGATGTAGTCCTTGATCGCGTTGATGGCCGTCGAGGCTTGTGTCGTGTTGGCGTCGGTGAAGGATGTGTAGGTGCCGCGCGTGGGTGCCATGGGCGTCATTGTCCCCGGTGTCCGGTCGTTCTAGGGTATTGAGCGCAGGTGCTGCTGCGCGTGGTGTCCGTGGGTGGTGACGCGCCGGCCCGTGCTCCCCCTCCCCACGCACAGCGTGCCCGCAGCCTGCCTGCGGCGCACAATGTGACGTGACGCGTGACGGGGCGACGAAGCGGCGTCACGTGTGTTATAGTGATCCTACCAACGTCAGACAACAGACGTCAGACTTCAGGAGACCATCAATGGCGATCTCAACCCCCCGCGCTTCCCGGCGCGACTTCATCCGCATCACCTCCACCCTCGGCCTGGCTGCCGGCGTCGCCGCCACCCTGGCCGCCTGCGGTGGTAGCGACAGCGGCTCGACCTCCACCTCCACCCAGGGTGGCGCTGCGTCTGAGGCTCCCGCGGCCACCAGCTCTGACGGCACCATCACCGCCGGCATCTCCTACGAGCTGGGCACCAACGGCTACGACCCGATGACGACCACCTCCGCCCTGACGGTCGCCGCCAACTGGCACACGATGGAGGGTCTGACCGAGCTCCACCCCGCCAGCCGTGAGGTCTACGCCGCCCTCGGCGCCGAGCTGCCCAAGATGGTCAACGACACCACCTACGAGGTCACCCTGCGTGACGGTGCCGTCTTCTCCAACGGCAGCCCCGTCACCACCGAGGACGTCGTCTTCTCCTTCGAGCGCGTCCTCAACCCCGACAACAAGTCGCTGTACGCCCAGTTCATCACCTTCGTTGACTCCGTCACCGCCAAGGACGACAAGACCGTCACGATCACGACCAAGTACGCCTACTCGCTCGTGGCCGAGCGCATCAGCGTCGTCAAGATCGTCCCCAAGGCCGCCGTCGAGGCCGACGCCAAGGCCTTCGACCTCATGCCCGTGGGCACCGGCCCCTACACGATGACGGACAACGGCGCCGGCTCGCAGAAGGTCGTCTTCGAGCGCAACGAGGCCTACACCGGCTCCAAGCCCGCCCTGGCCAAGTCCATGGTGTGGCAGGTCCTACCGGACGACACCACGCGCACCAACGCCATGACCTCCAACACGGTCCAGGCGATCGACGCCGTGCCGGTGGCCAACCTCACCTCCATGACGGACCCGATCAAGGTCGCCGCGCAGCAGGGCTTCGGTCTGCTCTTCGTCATGTTCAACAACGCCGTCCTCACCGACGCCAAGGCGCGTCAGGCCGTCCTGTACGCCCTGGACTACGCCTCCATCTGCAAGACGGGCATGGGCACCCTGGCCACCCCGGCCACCTGCTTCGTGCACGAGGACCACCCGGCCTACAAGAAGGCCTCGACCGTCTACACCTACGACGTCGAGAAGGCCAAGAGCCTCATTGCCGAGGCCGGCGTCACCGAGATCAACCTGCTGTGCACCGACCACGGCTGGTTCTCCAACGTCCGCCCGATCATCCGCCAGAACCTCGAGGCCCTGGGCATCACGGTCAACTACCAGGAGAAGAAGTCCTCCGACGTCTACGGCTACGTGGACTCCGCCGAGGGTGCCTGGGACGTCGTCGTGGCGCCGGGTGACCCCTCGGTCTTCGGCTCCGACGCCGACCTCCTCCTGCGCTGGTGGTACGGCGGCGACGTGTGGACCGACACGCGTATGCACTGGAAGGGCACCGAGACCTACACGAAGGTCCAGGCCATGCTCGACGAGGCCGTCCAGCTCACCGGTGACAAGCAGCTCACCAAGTGGCAGGAGATCTTCGACCTGCTGTCCGCCGAGGTGCCGCTCTACCCGATCTTCCACCGCAAGACGCCCACGGCCTACAACAGCGAGACGCTGCAGGGCTTCAAGCCGATCGCGCTGACCGGTCTGTCCTTCGTCGAGGTCGGTACGACCGTCTGAGACTGACTCCGGGTGCCGGGGGCCGCAGTGGGATGTCCGCTGCGGCCCCCGGCACCCGCTGTGTCTGGCGCCTGGCAAACCCAGGGGCGTCAGGCACAACACACCTAAACGCTTGCCATCTGACGTCAGACGTCAGACAATAGGGGGGACGGCACCGCTGTCGTCCTCTCTGCAGCCGCGCGTACCCGCGTGCGGTGCAGGACACCGAAGCAAAGGAGCACCCAGTGTCCAACCTCCTCCGCCTGATCGGGCGGCGCCTCGTCGCGCTGCCGCTCATGGTGCTGGGCGTGACGCTGCTCGTCTTCATCGTCATGTCGTTCTCGAACGCAGACCCCGCGCGCCTGGCGCTCGGTGAGTCCGCCTCGGCTGACGCCCTCGAGCAGTACCGCGAAGCCCACCACCTCAACGACCCGCTCTTGCTCCGCTACTGGACCTACATGGTGGGCCTCGTGCGCGGCGATCTCGGTGAGAGCTTCACGGGGGTCAGGATCACGGACCTTGTGTCCAAGGCCTTTCCCATCACCCTCCAGCTGACCTTCATCGGCATCTTCCTCGCCGTCATCATCGCCCTCGTCCTGGGCGTCGTGGCGGCCCTCTACCGGGACCGCTGGCCCGACCAGGTCATCCGCGTCATCTCCATCCTGTCGCTGGCGACCCCGTCCTTCTGGCTGGCGCTGTTGCTCATCCAGTGGCTCGCGGACGTGCCCGGCGGCGCGGGGCTGTTCCCCTCGGTCGTCACCGACTGGGTGCACTTCTCCGACGACGCCGGGGCCTACATGCGCCAGATCGCGCTTCCCGCCTTCGCCATCGCCGTCCCGAACTCCGGCACCCTGACCCGTATCGTGCGTACCGCCATGGTCGAGGAGCTCGACCGTGACTACGTGCGCACCGCCATCGGCGCCGGCATCCCCAAGAGCACCGTCGTCGCACGCAACGTCCTGCGCAACGCCCTCATCACCCCGCTGACCGTCCTCGGTCTGCGCCTGGGCTACGCCATGGGCGGCGCCGTCGTCATCGAGATCATCTTCAACATCCAGGGTATGGGTCAGCTCATCTTCCAGGGCATCACCCGTAACGACGTCAACATCGTCCAGGGCGTGTCGATCACCGTCGCCGCCGCGTTCATCATCATCAACATCGTGGTGGACATGCTGTACGTGCTCGTCAACCCGCGAATCAGGAGCATCTGATGCTGCACCGCCGCACACTCGACAAGGTCGCCGCGCCCGGTACCCGGTTCCAGGGCTGGAAGGCGCTGCCCCTGGGCTCCAAGATCGCCGTCACCGTCCTGGCGGCCCTCGTCCTCGTGGCGATCTTCGCCCCGCTCATCGCCCCCTACTCCCCGCGTGCGACCGGCCTGGACTCCACGGAGATCGTCACCCACATCGAGGGAGTCGGTGAGGTCGTCTCGGTCGACCCGGCCGTCGCGCCCTCGGCGTCCCACCTGTTCGGCACCGACGCCTCCGGCCGCGACATCTTCTCGCGCGCCGTCTACGGTGCCCGCGTCTCCCTCGTCGTCGGTCTGTCCGCCACCGGCCTGGCCCTCGCCGTCGCCTCCGTCCTGGGAGCCATCGCGGCCACGAGCCGCAAGTGGGTCTCCGAGACGCTCATGCGCTTCCTCGACGTCGTCATGTCCTTCCCCGGCATCGCGCTGGCGGCCGTCCTCGTGCTCGCCCTGAGCGCCCACATGCCGATGGTGCCCGTCATCATCACGGCCACCGCCATCGTCTACACCCCGCAGCTGACCCGCGTCGTGCGCGCCAACATC
Organism: Actinomyces sp. W5033; assembly: GCF_051303165.1. Lineage (NCBI taxonomy): Bacteria > Bacillati > Actinomycetota > Actinomycetes > Actinomycetales > Actinomycetaceae > Actinomyces > Actinomyces sp. W5033. The sequence goes on from NZ_JBPPGD010000004.1 coordinate 58,125, forward strand.
CTCGCCCAGTTCGGTGAGGACTACGTCGCCGCCTCCAAGGTCATGGGCGCGCGGGTGCCGTGGATCCTCATCAAGCACGTCGTGCGCAACTGCATCGCGCCGATCATGGTCTACGCGACGGTCCTCGTCGCCGACGCCATCGTCTTCGAGGCCTCCCTGTCCTTCATCGGCACGGGCATCCAGGCCGTCAACACGCCCACCTGGGGCAACATGCTCTCCGAGGGCAAGGCCCTGGTCCTGTCCGGCCACTGGTGGCCGACCTTCTTCCCCGGCCTGCTCATCCTCATCGCCACCCTGTGCCTCAACATCCTCTCCGAGGGCCTGACCGACGCCATGGCGTCGCCCAAGATCCGCAAGAAGGTGGACGTCCAGGCTGACGAGGAGGCCATGAAGACGGACAAGGCGTGGAACGAGGCCGGCGACGCCGTGCGCGACAACGCCGAGATGCCCTCCGACGCCATCGCCGGCGGCCAGGCCTCCGGCCTCACCGGCCTGGTCGAGCCCGCCGCCGAGGACGTGCCGCTGTCCGAGCGCCTGGCCCTGCTGCGCGACGCCGAGCTCGCCCGCGGCGACCGCCTGGTCTACACCACCCCCGAGGCCACCCCGGTCCTGGAGGTCAAGAACCTGTCCATCGCCTTCCCGCAGCAGCACGGCGAGGTCAACATCGTTGACAACGTCTCCTTCTCCGTGCGCCCCGGCGAGACCATGGGCCTCGTGGGCGAGTCCGGCTGCGGCAAGTCGATCACCTCGATGGCGGTTATGGGCCTGCTGCCCCCGACCGCCCGCATCACCGGCGAGATCCTGTTCCAGGGCAAGAACATCCTCGACATGACCCCCAACGAGCACAACGCGCTGCGCGGTCACGAGATGGCGATGATCTACCAGGACGCCCTGTCCTCGCTCAACCCGTCGATGCTCATCTCCGCGCAGATGAAGCAGCTGTCCTCCCGCGGTGGCACCCGCAGCGCCGAGGAGCTCCTCGAGCTCGTGGGCCTGGACCCGGTGCGCACTCTCAAGAGCTACCCGCACGAGCTGTCCGGTGGGCAGCGCCAGCGCGTGCTCATCGCCATGGCCCTGACCCGCGACCCGAGCCTCGTCATCGCCGACGAGCCCACGACGGCGCTCGACGTGACGGTCCAGAAGCAGGTCATCGACCTGCTCAACGACCTGCGTGAGAAGCTCGGCTTCGCCATGGTCTTCGTCAGCCACGACCTGGCCCTGGTCGCCAAGGTCGCCCACCGCATCACGGTCATGTACGCCGGACAGGTCGTCGAGCAGGCGGGCACGTCCGAGCTCATGAGCAACCCGGTCCACGAGTACACCCGTGGCCTGCTGGGAGCGGTCCTGTCCATCGAGGCCGGCTCCAAGCGCCTGCACCAGGTGCGTGGCACGGTCCCCAGCCCCTCGGAGTTCGTCGCGGGAGACCGCTTCGCTCCCCGCTCGGACCACCCGACGGTCGGGCTCGAGACTCGCCCCGTGCTCAAGCTGGTGCCCGGCACGACCGAGCACTACCACGCCATCACGCCCGAGCTTGAGGCGATCCTCGCGAAGGAGGCCAACTGATGTCCGCTGACAAGTACGCCGGGTGGAACCCGGAGACGGACCCGGTGGTCGAGCTGCGCCACGCGCACGTCATCCACAAGTCCCGCACCGGCAAGCTCTTCCGGCCGGACACGGTCCACGCCGTCAACGACGTGTCCATCTCGGTGCGTCGCGGCGAGACCCTGGGCCTCGTGGGCGAGTCCGGCTGCGGCAAGTCCACGACCGCCCGTGTCATGGTGGGCCTGCAGGAGCTGACCAAGGGTGAGGTCCTGTTCAAGGGCCGTCCCCTGGGGCACAGCGCCGCGGACCGCCGTGCGCTGGGACGTGCGGTCTCCGTGGTCTTCCAGGACCCGGCGACGGCGCTCAACCCGCGCATGATCGTGCACGACACGCTCATCGACCCGCTCAACGTCCACGGAATCGGCTCGCCCGCCGAGCGCGAGGCCAAGGTCAAGGACCTTCTCCACCTCGTCGGCCTGCCGCCCAGCGCCATGGACGTCCTGCCCCGCCAGATCTCCGGCGGCCAGCGCCAGCGCGTCGCCATCGCGCGCGCCCTCGCGCTGGACCCGGACATCATCGTGGCGGACGAGCCCACCAGCGCGCTGGACGTGTCCGTGCGCGCCCAGGTGCTCAACCTGCTCCAGGACCTCAAGGCCGCCCTCGGCCTGGGCCTGGTCTTCATCAGCCACGACATCAACACGGTCCGCTACGTCTCGGACCGCATCGCGGTGATGTACTTCGGCGAGATCCTCGAGCTCAACACGACCGAGGAGATCTTCAACAACCCCCAGCAGGAGTACACGCGCACCCTCCTGGGCGCCGTGCCCTCGCTCCTGGAGGTCTGAGGCCCGCCCTCAGGGGCTCCCGGCCATCGTCAGCCGGCCCCGCGCACACGTGTCGTGGGGCCGGCTGACGCCATGAGTGGCGGGCCGGTGCCACCCGCTGTGACCCGCCGCCCAGACGCCCCGCCCTGGGCCTCGTCGCGCGCCCAGGACCCCGTCCCAGGGGTAGCGAGGGCGGGCCGCATCTGGCACACTTACACCTAGACGTCAGACGTCTGATCAACTGTCAAAGAAGAGAGTAACCATGGACACCCGCTTTACCGGCGTCATCCCCCCCGTCGTCACACCGTTCAAGGACGGCGAGATCGACTTCGAGTCCCTCGACAAGGTCGTCGACTTCCTCATCGACAACGGCATGAACGGGCTCTTCGTCGGCGGCTCCTCCGGCGAGGTCGCCTACCTCACCGACGAGCAGCGCGACGCCGTCGCCGCCCGCGTCATCAAGCACACGGCGGACCGTGTCCCGGTCCTCGTCGGCGTCATCGACACCACCACCGCCCGCGTCATCGCGCAGGCCAAGCGCGCCGTGGCCCTGGGGGCCGACGCGATCGTCGCCACCTGCCCTTTCTACGCCATCAACGACATGACGGAGATCGAGGACCACTTCCGTGCCATCGCCGCCTCGGTCGATGTCCCGGTCCTGGCCTACGACGTGCCCGTGCGCCTCAACGGCAAGAAGCTCGCCGCCGAGATGCTGGTGCGGCTGGGCGCCGACGGCGTGCTCGCCGGTGTCAAGGACTCCTCTGGCAATGACGTCGCCTTCCGCCGCCTTGTCCAGCTCAACGAGAAGGCCGGCCACCCGCTGGCCCTGCTCACCGGCCACGAGTGCGTCGTTGACGGCATGCTCCTGGGCGGCGCCGACGGCCTCGTGCCCGGCTACGGCAACGTCGAGCCCCGTGCCTACGCCGACCTGTGGGCCGCGGCCAAGGCGAAGGACTGGGACGAGGCCCGCCGTATCCAGGACGGTATCAACGAGGGCTTCGAGATCGTCTTCGTCCCGCAGGGCCGCTCCGCAGACGCCACGGGCATCGGCGCCTTCAAGACCGTCATGGAGGCTCAGGGCACCATCGCCTCCAACGAGATGGCCTTCCCGGTCAAGGCCCTTGAGGGCGAGACCAAGGAGGGCGTCATCGCCGTTGCCCGCAGCCGGGGCCTGGTCTGACATGACCTCACCGGTCCCCGCCGCAACGGCGCCCCGTCCCGACGACGACGTGCTGGTCGGCGTTGACCTGGGCGGGACGAAGATCGCTTCCGCCCTCGTCGCCACCGACGGCACCGTCCTCAGCGAGGTCCTTGAGGTGCCGACGCCGGCCCACGACGGCCCTGAGCGCATGCTCGACGCTATCGCCGGGCTCGTCACCCGCGTCGTGGCGGCGGGGACCCACACCCGCCCCGGTGAGCCGGTGCGCCCTCTCGCCGTGGGCATCGGCTCCGCCGGCGTCATCGACGCCGACAGGGGAGTGGTCACCTCCGCCACCGACGCCATCACCGACTGGCCCGGCACCGACATCGTCACGGGCGTCAGCCGCCGGCTCGACGCGGCGGCAGTCACCACCCCCGACGGCGGCACGCCGCTCGTCCACGTGGACAACGACGTCAACGCCTACGCCGCAGGCGAGGCCTGGATCGGCGCCGGCGCCGGCGCGCGCACAGCCCTCGTCGTCGCCGTCGGCACCGGGGTGGGAGGCGCCGTCATCCTCGGCGGCTCGGTCCACCACGGCGCCCACTACGTCGCCGGCGAGATGGGGCACATGCCCTGTGGCCTCGCCGGGCAGGAGACCTGCACCTGCGGGCGCCCAGGACACCTCGAGGCGATCGGGGCCGGGCCCCAGATCGCCCGGCGCTACCGGGAGGCCACCGGCGCCACCGAGGTCACCACCGCCCTCGCCGTGGAGCGGCTGGCCGACGCCGGAGACACCACCGCCCAGCGGGTCTACCGGGAGGCGGCCGTCGCCCTGGGCAAGGCCATCGCCCAGGTGGTCACCGTCCTCGACCCGGACAAGATCATCATCTCGGGGGGCCTGGCCCGCTCCGGCGGGCTGTGGTGGGGTCCCCTGCGCGAGACCGTCGCCTCCGAGCTCGTGGACCTCGTCTCCCGAGACACGGTGCTCCTGCCGGCCACCCTCGGCACCACAGCACCCATCATCGGGGCCGCGCACGAGGCGCACCTGCGCCTGGCCCGCGCCTTCTGACCCGACGCTCCGGCGCCGCAGCCACTGGCCGCGGCGCCGGAGCGCGTCCGGGGCGCCGCGGCCCACCTGCCAGCACAGCGAACCCACTGACCATGAAGGAAGCACCCATGAGCACCCTCAACCCCGTTCTCGAGAGGCTGCGCGGCGGCCTCATCGCCTCCGCCCAGGCCTACCCCGGCGAGCCCATGCGCGACCCGCGCACCATGGACGAGGTCGCCCAGGCCTGTGTGGCCGGAGGCGCCGTCGGCATCCGCGCCCAGGGCCTGGCGGACCTCGCGCTCATCACCCAGCACGTGGACGTGCCGGTCATCGGCCTGTGGAAGGACGGCCACGACGGCGTCTTCATCACCCCGACCCTCACGCACGCCATCGCCGTGGCCGCCACCGGCGTCGAGATCGTCGCCATCGACGCCACCCGCCGCCCCCGCCCCGACGGCCTCACCTTCGCCCAGACCGTCGAGGGCCTCAAGCGGGCCCGCCCGGGCGTCCTCGTCATGGCCGACTGCGGCAGCCTCGACGACGCCAAGATGGCCCAGGACGCCGGCGCGGACATCCTCGGCACCACCCTGGCCGGCTACACCGGCGAGCGGCCCAAGACGGACGGCCCCGACGTCGAGCTCATCGACCAGGTCGCCGCCATCGCCCAGGTGCCGCTCGTCGTCGAGGGTCGTGTCCACACCCCGGCCCAGGCCACGCTCGCCATGCAGCACGGAGCCTTCGCCGTGGTCGTCGGCACCGCCATCACGCACCCGACGACCATCACCTCCTGGTTCGTTGACGCCGTGAGGAAGGCCTGAGGGCCGTTGCCCGCGTGGTGGGTGTGACTGGTGTGACGGGCGGTGAGGCGTGGACGCCCCAGGGCGGCGCCGTACCGCTCAGAACGCCGCGATATCTGACAAAACAGGCCACTTATGCATAGCGTTACCGTCAGCGGCGCCGAACCGACCCGGTGCCCACCCACGACTGAGAGGCAGATCCATGTCCGTCAACCGCACTGAGCTCATCGCCGCCATCGCCGAGAAGGCCGACCTCACCAAGGTCCAGGCCGACGCCTTCCTCGGCGCCTTCCAGGAGGTCCTCGTCGAGAACGTCGCCAAGGGCGAGGCCGTCAAGATCACGGGCCTCATGGGCGTCGAGCGCGTCGAGCGCGCTGCGCGCACCGGCCGCAACCCCCGCACGGGCGAGGAGATCCAGATCCCGGCTGGCTACGGCGTCAAGCTCACCGTCGGCTCTGCCCTGAAGAAGGCCGTCGCCAAGTGACGGCTGGGTGAGCGGGGCGGCGCCAGCCGCCGCGACCACCGGTTGCCGTGAGGTCGTCCCACAGAGTGTGGGGCGCCCTCACGGCGTCCGTGCTGGTGCTGCCGGCGTGCTGGTGCTGCCCGCGTGCTGGTGCTGCCCGCGCGCCGGCCGGCGGGGCAGGCACCTCCGGCCAGGCTCCTTCGCCAGGAGCACCTCCGATCCTCCTGGCGGACGAGGCGCGGGCCACCTCGCCTTCCTAGGGTGGGGCCATGGCCGTCACCGACCCCACCTCGCCCTTCCCGCCCCCGTCGGCGCCCGACAGCCGCCCACCGGCCCTGCTGTGCCAGGACCTGAGCAAGGCCTTCGGCCAGAAGATCGCCGTCAACAACCTGACGCTGGCGGTCCCCACCGGATCCGTCTACGGCGTCGTCGGTCCCAACGGCGCCGGCAAGACGACCACCTTGTCCATGGCCACGGGGCTGCTGGTGCCCGACGGCGGCCGCGTCCTCGTCCACGGCATCGACGTCTGGGAGCAGCCCGCCCGCGCCAAGGCCCAGCTCGGTGTGCTGCCCGACGGGCTGCGCACCTTCGACCGACTCAGCGGCCTCGACCTGGTCACCTACGCCGGTCTCCTGCGAGGCCTCGACCGCGCCACCGTCGTCGAGCGCGCCAGCCAGCTCCTTCACGTCCTGGGCCTGTGGGACGCGGGAACCACTCTCGTCACCGACTACTCCGCGGGCATGCGCAAGAAGGTCCACCTCGCCTGCGCCCTCGTCCACTCGCCTGCCGTGCTCGTGCTCGATGAGCCCTTCGAGGCCGTCGACCCGCTGTCGGCCCAGACCATCCAGGCGCTGCTGACGGACTTCGCCGGGGCCGGGGGGACCGTCGTCATCTCCAGCCACGTCATGGCCACCGTCCAGCGCTGGTGCTCCCACGTGGCCGTCATCAGCAACGGCCGGGTGCTGGCCGCGGGCACCACCGACGAGGTCGCCGCGGGTGCGGACCTCGACACCCGCTTCGCCCAGCTCGTCGGGGCCCCGTCCACCCGGGAGGAGCTGGCGTGGCTGCGACCCTCCTCCGTCTGAGGTGGCGGCTGACGCTCAACGCGCTCTCACGCAACGTGTGGGCGCTGGTCGGCACCGTCATCGGCACCCTCTACGGGATCGGGCTCCTGGGCATGCTCCTCGTCGGAGCCGTCGGGCTGGGGCAGGCGCCCGCCGACGTCATCGCCCAGGTGCTCGCCGCCGTCGGGGCGCTGACGGTCCTGGCCTGGACCCTCATCCCGCTCGTGCTCACCGGAGCGGACACCACGCTCGACCCCCGTGCCATGGCCGCCTGGGTCGCGCCCTCACCCGCGCTGTCGCGGGGCCTGGCCGTGGCCGCGGCCGGCGGCGTCACCGGCGTCCTCACCGGACTGGGGACGCTGCTGCCGGTGCTCGTGTGGGCGTGTGCCGGCCAGGCGGGCGCCGCCCTGCTGTCCCTCACGCTCGCCCCCGCCCTGCTCGCCACCTGCGTCCTTCTCAGCCGCGTCGTCGTCATCGGACTCGGCGTGTCCCAGTCCCGTCGTGGGCGCGAGCTGGCGGGTGTCGCCGGCATGCTCGTGGTGCTCACCGTCGCCATGCTGCCCTCCGTGCTGGGCAACCTCGGCGCGGGCGGGAGCCGGGCTGTGCTGGCAGCGGCGCGCACGGGCGCGCAGGTCGCGGGCCTGAGCCCCTTCGGCTGGCCTGCTGCGGCGCCCGGCTACCTCGCCCAGGGGCGCGTCCTGCTAGCCGTGGCCCTGGCCCTGGGCGCCTGGCTCGTGCCCTTGGCCCTCGTGCCCGTCTGGGACCGGGTGACCAGGCGCGTGATGACAGGACCCGCCCGGGCCCGGGCCCGCAGCCGCTCCTACGAGGCCGCGGGACATCGGGGTGGCGCGGCGGTGCGGGTGCTGGCCTGGCACGCCCGCCTGTCGCGGTTCCTGCCCTCGCCCGCGGCCGCCGTCGCCGCCCGGTCCCTGCGCTACTGGCGCAGCGACCCGCGCTACCTGTCCCAGATGGTTGCGATGGTCCTCGTACCGGTCGTCCTCACCGTCGCCCTCGCCGGCAGCAGGATGGCCGTCCTGGGGCAGGAGGGCGGGACGCTCTTGCTCGGAGGGATGCTGTCCTGGGGCAGCGCGCCCCCGCTGGTGCTCGCAGGGGCCGTCATCGCCGCGCTCATGTGCGGCTGGGGCCTGCACGACGACCTCGCCTTCGACTCCACCGCCCTGTGGCAGCACGTGTCCGCCGGGCTGAGCGGGCGCGACGACCGGCTGGGGCGCGTGGTCGCGGCGGCCCTGTGGCAGCTGCCCGTGGTGGTGGTCCTGGCCGCAGCCGCTGCCGGGGCCAGCGGGCGGTGGGACATGCTGCCGGCCGTGCTGGGGCTCAGCGCCGCCGTGATGGGCTGTGCCTACGCCTGGTCGAGCGTGACGAGCGTGCTCCTGCCCTACGAGGCCAACGCGCCGGGGGAGAGCCCGCTGCGCTCGCGCACCTCTGGGACCTCCTTCATCGCCGGCCTGGTGCAGGCCGTCGGCCTGGGGCTCATCGCCGTCATGAGCGCCCCCGTGGGCGTGGGCCTCGTCGTGACCGCGGTGAGCGGGCGGTGGGCGTGGGGCTGGCTCGTGCTCGTGGGCGGACTGCTGTGGGGTGCGGGCGCCACCTGGGGCGGTGTCGTCCTGGGAGGCCGGTACCTGGACGAGCGGGGGTCGCGGGTGCTGGCCACGATCCGCTCCTGGCCCGGTCACGAGGAGATCCGTTGACCGGAAGACCCCAAGACGTCAGACGTCAGACGCTTGGAGTGGGTATGCTTGACCCGCGCACCGAGGCGCACCGGCGCACGCCGCCGTGGACCCGAACCCCGAGGGGGAACAAGATGGAGCTCATCGTCCTGGACACCGCCGAGCAGATCGCTGAGCGGGCCGCCGACGCCATCGAGGAGCTGCTCACCACCAAGCCCGACGCCGTCCTGGGGACCGCCACCGGCTCCAGCCCGCTGCCGCTCTACGACGAGCTCACGCGCCGCTGCGAGGCCGGACGCATCTCCTTCAAGGACGTCACCGGCTTCATGCTCGACGAGTACGTCGGCCTGCCCGAGGGACACCCCGAGCGCTACGCCACCTTCATGGAGCGCAACCTGCGCTCGCGCGTTGACATGAGCCCCGGCGCCCTCAACGGCCCCGACGCTCTCAACCCGGACCTCCAGGCCGCCTGCGACGAGTACGAGGCCAAGATGGCCGCCGCCGGCTACTGCGACCTGCAGATCCTCGGCATCGGCGCCGACGGCCACATCGGCTTCAACGAGCCCGGCGGCCCCCTCGACTCCGTCACCCACGTGGACGTCCTCACCGAGCAGACGCGCCGCGACAACGCCCGCTTCTTCGACGGCGACATCGACGCTGTGCCCACGCACTGCATCACCCAGGGCCTGGGCACCATCATGAGGGCCCGCAAGCTCGTCCTCATCGCCACCGGTGAGAACAAGGCCGAGGCCGTGCGCCAGCTCGTCGAGGGCGAGGTCAGCGCCCAGTGGCCCGCCACCGTCATGCAGAACCACGCCGACGCGCTCGTCCTCGTGGACCCCGCGGCCGCCAGCCTGCTGAGCAAGCGCTGAGCCGGCGCCTCCCGCCCGGGGGAGGCGCCCGCGCAGCGCACAGGGGCCGCCTGCTCCGAGCGGGCGGCCCCTCGCCGTCGGCCCACCGGGCGCCGGCGCCGTGTCCCCAGGACAAGGACCACAGGACCCACCCGGGGGCAGGGGCCCCTCCCCGTCCTACACTGGCGCCCATGAGCGAGCCCCTCACGACGCCCCCCGTGCTCAGCACGGACGCCCCCGGCGGCCCCACCGGGCCCGGCAGCCCGCTCTCGGAGCCCTCCACCGGCACCGCCGTCCTCGAGCGCGAGGAGCTGCGCTCCACCGACGACGGCGACGCCGACCGCTTCGCCCACTACGTGCGCAAGGACCGCATCGCCGCCGCCGCGGCCACCGGGCGGCCCGTCGTCGCCCTGTGCGGCAAGGTGTGGACCCCCGGCCACGACCCGTCGCGCTACCCCGTGTGCCCTACCTGCAAGCAGATCTACGAGAGCATGAAGGACGGCCGCTCCGGCGGCACGGGACCTCGTCGCCCCCGCTTCCCCTTCGGCCGGGGCGGTCAGTGAGCCCCGCGCGCGGCTCCCAGGCAGCAGGTCACCCCACCCAGCCCTCGATCTTCGCCGCCGAGAACCTCTCGCCGGCCTACCCGCGGCGTGCCGCCTGGGGCACGGCCGGGTCCCTGCGCGCCTGGCAGGCCGAGGCCCTGGAGGCCTACCTGTCCTCCATGCCCGAGGACTTCCTCGCCGTCGCCACCCCCGGCGCCGGCAAGACGACTTTCGCCCTGCGCGTCGCCACCGAGCTGCTCAGCCGCGGCGACGTCCACCAGGTCACCGTCGTCGCCCCCACCGAGCACCTGAAGTACCAGTGGGCCGAGGCCGCCGCCCGCGTCGGCATCCACCTCGACCCCTCCTTCACCAACTCGCAGGGGGTGCTCGGTTCCCGCTTCGACGGCGTCGCCCTGACCTACGCCCAGGTGGCGGCCAACGCCAACCTCCACCGCGCCCGCACCGACGCCCGCCGTACCCTCGTCGTCCTCGACGAGATCCACCACGGGGGCGACGCCAAGAGCTGGGGTGACGCCGTGCGCGAGGCCTTCACCCCCGCCCGCCGCCGCCTGGCCCTGACCGGCACCCCCTTCCGCTCCGACGAGTCCGCGATCCCCTTCGTCCGCTATGACGAGGAGCCCGGCGGCATCAGGCGCTCCCACGCCGACTACTCCTACGGCTACGCCGAGGCCCTGCGCGACGGCGTCGTGCGGCCCGTGATGTTCATGACCTACTCCGGGCAGATGCGCTGGCGCACCCGGGCCGGTGACGAGGTCGCCGCCCGCCTGGGAGAGCCGCTGACCAAGGACCTCGAGGCCCAGGCCTGGCGCACCGCCCTCGACCCCTCCGGCCAGTGGGTCCCGGCGGTGCTCGCCGCCGCCGACCAGCGCCTGAGCGAGGTGCGCCGCCAGGTGCCCGACGCCGGCGGCCTCGTCATCGCCACCGACCAGGCCCGCGCCCGCGCCTACGCCGCGCAGCTGCGGGCCATCACCGGCCAGGCCCCCACCGTCGTCCTGTCGGACGACTCCGGCGCCTCCAGCCGCATCGAGGCCTTCTCCGCCTCCCGTGACCGCTGGCTCGTCGCCGTGCGCATGGTCTCCGAGGGCGTGGACGTGCCCCGCCTGGCCGTCGGTGTCTACGCCACCTCCACCTCGACCCCGCTGTTCTTCGCCCAGGCGGTGGGCCGCTTTGTGCGCTCACGCGCCAAGGGGGAGACCGCCAGCGTCTTCCTTCCCTCCGTCACGCCCCTGCTGGGCCTGGCCAACGAGATGGAGGTGGCCCGGGACCACGTCCTGGGCCGGGCCCGCACGAGCGAGGACGACCTGCTCGGCTACCCCGAGGACCGTCTGGTCGCCGAGGCCAACAAGGAGGACAAGGCCTCGGACGACCTCCTCAGCTCCTTCGAGGCCATGGAGTCCACCGCCGAGTTCGACCGGGTCCTCTTCGACGGCGGGGAGTTCGGCACCGGCGCCGTGGTCGGCAGCGTCGAGGAGCAGGACTACCTCGGGCTGCCCGGCCTGCTCGAGCCCGAGCAGGTCACTGCCCTGCTGCGCCAGCGCCAGGACAAGCAGATCCAGGCGCACCGGCGCAAGACGGCCGCCGCCGCCCAGCGCCGGGCCAACTCGGGCATCGACGACGCCCGCAGGCGGCAGGCAGCCCGCAAGGAGCTGTCCCAGCTCGTGGCCGCCTGGGCGCGCCGCTCGGGCCAGCCCCACGGCGTCGTCCACAACGACCTGCGCCGCGTGTGCGGAGGCCCCGAGGTTGCCCAGGCCTCCACCGAGGAGATCGAGAAGCGGGTGCAGACGCTGCGTCGCTGGTTCGTCGGCAAGTGCTGACGCCCTGTCCTGCCCGGCCCCCACCTCCGCGGTGCTCATCTCCACCTCCTCGGTTTGCGCGCGAGCGTACGGCAACAGCCCAGGGACCTCGCGCGCAAACCGAGGAGGTGGAGGCGGGCGGAGCGGAGCGCCTCAGCCGCGCAGGGCCTGGCGGCCGTCGAGGTCGAGGTGGCGCGTGGGCACCGCCGGCTCACCCTCACTCAGACGCCACGCCTCGTAGGGCAGCTCCGCCCGCGAGGTCTGGTGGCGCTCAGCCGCAGCCGCCAGCCCCCCAGGGCCGCGGTGCTCCTCCTGGATGGTGCCGTTGACGACGAGGTCCACCTGGAGAGGACGGGCCCCCGCGGCCTCCAGAGCGGCCAGCGCCTGGTCGCCCTCGCGCGCGGAGATGACGAGCTCCTCGCAGGCCCGCCCCGAGGCGTCCACCACGCGTCCGGCCCACTTGCGGCCGCCGACCGTGGCCTTGCCGCCCTGGGAGAACTTGGCGACCTCCTGCATGACGCCGTCGCCGTCAGCCCTCTCCACCAGCTTGTACACCAGGGCCGCCGTCGGCCGCCCCGAGCCCGTGACGAGCTTGGTGCCGACGCCGTAGGAGTCCACGGGGGCGGCGCCCAGCGCCGCGATCGCGTACTCGTCCAGGTCGTTGGTCACCGTGATCCGCGTCGAGGTGGCCCCCAGCGAGTCGAGCTGGGCGCGGGCCTTGAAGGCCTCCGCCACCAGGTCGCCCGAGTCCAGGCGCACCGCGCCCAGCTCGGCGCCGGCCGCGCGCGCCGCCTTGACCGCCCGCTCGATGCCCTGGGCGATGTCGTAGGTGTCCACGAGGATGGTGGTGCCCGGGCCCAGCGCCGCGACCTGGGCGGCGAAGGCCTCCTCCTCGGTGTCGTGCAGCAGCGTGAAGGAGTGCGCCGAGGTCCCCACGGTCGGGATGCCGTAGCGCAGGCCGGCCTCCAGGTTGCTCGTCGCTGTGAAGCCCCCGACGACCGCCGCGCGCGCCGCGGAGACCGCCGCCCGCTCGTGGGCACGGCGCGCCCCGAAGTCCGCGCAGGGGCGCCCGTGGGCGGCGATCGTCATCCGGGAGGCGGCCGAGGCCACCGCGCAGTCGTAGTTGTAGATCGACAGCGCCAGCGTCTCCAGGACGCAGGCCTGGGCGAAGGTCCCCTCCACCGTCAGCAGCGGGGAGCCGGAGAAGTAGCACTCTCCCTCGGCGTAGCCGCGGATCGTGCCCGTGAAACGGAAGCCGCGCAGGAAGTCGAGGGTGTCGTCGTCCACCACCTGCTGGGCGTGCAGGAAGTCGATCTGCTGAGCCGTGAAGGTGAAGCGCTCGATGGCGTCGAGCAGCCGCCCGGTCCCGGCCACCACACCGAAGCGCCGCGAGGGCGGCAGGGAGCGCCCGAAGAGCTCGAAGACGCTGTGCCGGCCAGCCGTGCCCGAGCGCAGCGCTGCCTGGAGCATGGTGAGCTCGTACATGTCCGTCAACAGCGACGTCGTGGGGGAGGCCAGGGGAGCAGTGCGGGGAGCGGGCGCCTGCGCGGGCTGAGTAGTCATGACACCAACCTAGTCCCTGCGCCGTTACGCTGGGGTCCATGTGTCCCACCGCGCCCACCGTCTTACCCGGCACGCGGCAGGACGCTCGCACCTCGCCCCTGCACCAGTGGCACACCGTCGTCCACGACGACCCCGTCAACACGATGGACTACGTCGTGTGGGTCCTGCGTACCTACTTCCGCCTGCCCACCGCTCTCGCCGAGCGTCGCATGATGCAGGTGCACACCACCGGGCGCGCCGTCGTGTCCACTGGTCCGCGCGAGCGCATGGAGGTGGACGTCGCCGCCATGCACTCCTACGGGCTGCGCGCCACCATCGAGCCGGCCGGCCCCGACGGGACCGGGCAATGAGGTCCTTCGAGCCGGTCGAGACCGGCTGGCAGAGCCGGCTGGAGGTCTGGGAGCGCGAGTACCTGGCCGGCCTGGTCGAGCAGGTCAGCCTCGTCCTGGCCGCCGAGGGCCCCCTCGAGGCCACGGCCACGCCCGCGGCGTCCTCCCCGCCGGGCAGCGACCGCACCCCGGACGACGCCGTCCTGGCCTCCCTCGACTTCGAGGCCCTGGCGCACGCCCCCGACGGCCGGGCGCCCGACGAGGGCGCGGCCCCACCGGCCCCGCTGCCCGCTGGCGTCGTGACCGTGCTGGAGGTCCTGCTGCCGGAGGCGAGCGAGGACCCGGAGGTCGCCGTCGAGGTCTCGGCCTTGAACCGCCAGCGGTTGCGTGCCCTCAAGCACAGCCGGCTGACCGAGGTCCTCGGCGAGGTCCTGGAGCCCACCGGGGACGGTGGGGCAGTCCTCGTGCGCCGGGGCGGTGAGGGCAGGTGGCTGGCCGCCCTCAACGACCTGCGCCTCGTCCTGGCCCACGTGCTCGGTGTCGAGGACGCCGACGACGCCGAGGGCGTCCACGAGCTCGCCCGGCAGCAGCCGTCCGGCCAGGAGGATGAGGAGACCCAGGTCCGGCGCGCCCTGGCAACGGCCTACGGGGTGCTCACCTGGTGGCAGGAATCACTGCTGACCGTGCTATTGGCGGGTCAGGGCCCCGCCTAGTCTCGGGAGCGTGGAAAACGCGCCCATCGGGATGTTCGACTCAGGCGTCGGCGGCCTGACGGTGGCGCGCGCCATCATCGACCAGCTGCCGCATGAGGAGATCCTCTACATCGGGGACACCGCGCACGCCCCCTACGGGCCGCGCCCCATCGAGGAGGTCAGGGGCCTGGCCCTCAGCGTCATGGACGAGCTCGTTGACGCCGGCGTCAAGATGCTCGTCATCGCCTGCAACACCGCCTCCGCCGCCGTCCTGCACGACGCGCGCGCCCGCTACACCCGCGGGCGCGGCGTGCCAGTCGTCGAGGTCATCCACCCGGCCGCCCGGGCCGCCGCCCGCGTGACCCGCAACGGCCGCGTCGGGCTCATCGCCACCCAGGGCACGGTGGACTCGCGCGCCTATGACGACGCCCTGTCCTCCGTGCCGGGTGTCGAGCTGCTGTCAGCCGCCTGCCCGCGCTTCGTCGAGCTGGCCGAGCGCGGCACGACCACCGGACCGGAGGTCATGGAGGTCGCCCGCGGCTACCTCGCCCCGCTGCGCGCCGCCGAGATCGACACCCTCATCCTGGGCTGCACGCACTACCCTCTGCTCACGGGCGCCATCTCCTACGTCATGGGGCAGGACGTCACCCTGGTGACCTCCTCCGAGGAGACCGCCAAGGACGTCTACCGTGAGCTCGCCGGCTGCGACCTCCTGCGTGACACCCAGGCGCCCGCCCCCGTCCACCGGTTCCGGGCGACGGGCGACCCGGACGCCTTCGCCGTCCTCGCCCGTCGTTTCCTCGGCCCCGAGGTCGGCTGCGTGACGCGTGCCTGCGTGCCCGCAGCCGGCTGACCCCACCCCGCCCGTTCCCGGCCTCCTCAGCAAGGACCACCTATGAAGCTCACCGTCATCGGATGCACCGGCAGCATGTCCGGCCCTGCCTCCGCGGCCTCGTCCTACCTCGTGCAGGCCACCGGTGCCGACGAGGCGGGCGAGGAGCTCATCTACTCGGTGGTCCTCGACCTCGGCCCCGGCGCCATGGGGCAGATGCTGCGCTACCTCGACCCTGCCGACCTCGACGCCCTGGTCATCTCCCACTGCCACGCCGACCACATGGTGGACATGGTCGGGATGCACGTCTACCGCCGCTGGCGCCCCACCGGCGCCCTCGGGCCCGTCCTGACCGTGGGGCCCGGTGAGCTGCTCCACCGGCTCAACGGCGTGGACGGCACCCCCGAGACGGAGACCTACGCGACCGAGTTCGACTTCCGCACCGCCGTGCCGGGCGAGTCCTTCCAGGTGGGTCCCATGACGATCACGCCCTACGCCGCGCTGCACCCCGTGGAGGCCTACGGCTACCGGATCGAGGGTCCCAGTGAGCAGGTGGGCCCCGACGGCCGGCGCCGTCAGGTCTCACTGGCCTTCACCGGGGACACGGACCTGTGCGAGTCGATCTGCGAGATGGCCGACGGCGTGGACCTCCTGCTCGCCGAGGCGGCCTTCGTCGAGGGCCGTGACACGGTGCGGGGCATGCACCTGACGGGCAAGCGGGCCGGCCAGCTCGCGGCGGGGACGGCCGGCAAGGCGCCCCGGCGTCCCGTGGGCCAGCTCGTCCTCACCCACATCCAGCCGTGGACGGAGCACCGCATCCCTCTGCGCAACGCCGCTCTCGCCTACGAGGGGCCGCTGGAGGCGGCGACGGCGGGCGCGACCTGGGAGATCTGAGGATGGCTAGCCCGGAGCCGCGTCGCGTCTCCTTCACGCCCGCGGTGCCTGACGGCCCGGACCGTCCGTGGACGCGCGGGCGCCGCACCCGCTGGTGGCTGGTGCCTCCGGCGGACCTCGTGAGCGTGCTGCTCGTGGCGGCCTTCGTGTGCGCCTCCGTGCACGATCTGTCTCTGTTGCCGCCGATGCTCGTGCACGGCGTCATCTCGACGGCCCTGGCATGGCTCGTGGCATGGGGCCTCGCCCGGCCTGAGGACCACCTGGAGGCCGCGGACCGCGACGGGCTGACGGTCGTGGGCACCACCTGGCTCGTGTGGCTCGTCACGCGCCTGGCCACCGGTGGGGACGTGGCGGGCACGTGGCTGGTGCTGGCCGTCGCCCTGCTCGTCGCCCAGGGCGGCTGGCGCTGGGTCTACGGCTACGTCAAGGCCCAGGAGTCGCTGGTCCCGAAGCCGGTCCAGCGCCGGCTCGATGCCCAGGCTGCCCGCGACGCCCAGGTGGCGCACGGGCTCCGAGAACCGCAGGACACGCCCGCGTGAGGCGGTGACGGCTGCTGGCCCCGGGCACCAACGGGAAAGGGACAGCCGACGTCACGGACCGTCCCGCCGCCCGGGAACCGGCCTCAGTGTGACAGCAGGTCAGCCAGGACGGGAGCCAGGTCCCTGAGGGCCTTGCCCCGGTGGGAGATGGCGTTCTTCTCCTGCGCGCCCATCTGCGCGCTCGTGCGCCCGGACCCGCCTGCGGCGTCCTCCTCGGCCGGCACGAAGACCGGGTCGTAGCCGAAGCCGCCCTCGCCGACGGGGGCGTGCAGGAGCCGGCCGTGCATCGAGCGCTCCACGACCGTCACCGTCTCGTCCGTACCAGCACCGGCCGCGGGCACCACGAGGACGGCCGCGCAGGTGAAGTGGGCCGTGCGGTGAAGGTCGGGCACGTCGCTGAGCTGGTCGAGCAGCAGCCTGAGGTTCGCCGCGTCGTCGCCGTGACGGCCGCACCAGCGCGCGGAGAAGATCCCGGGGGCGCCGCCGAGCACGTCAACGCACAGACCTGAGTCGTCGGCGACCGCGGCGAGCCCCGTGGCCCGGGCCAGCGCGCGCGCCTTGAGCTCGGCGTTGGCCGCGAAGGTCAGACCGTCCTCGACCGGCTCGGACACCTTGAGCTCGGCGGCCGAGACCACCTGCTCCGGCTCGAGGCCGGGGACAAGGGGAGTGAGGAGCTCGCGCAGCTCGCGGAGCTTGCCCGCGTTGTGGGTGGCCAGGACCAGGCGGGCGCCCTCGGGCACCGCGACACGCTGCGCGGCGCTCACTGCGCCGCCTTGCCGGAGCGCACCGTGAAGGGCGCGCCGTGCGGCCCGGCGAGGGCACGGCGCTGCAGCTGCGCCAGCTGCGCGTTGCCCTTGGCCGCCAGGTCGAGCAGTGCCCCCAGCTCGTCTCGGGTGAAGGGCGCGTGCTCGGCGGTGCCCTGGACCTCGATGAAGCGCCCGTCGCCGGTCTGCAGGACGTTCATGTCCGTGTCGGCGCGCACGTCCTCCTCGTAGGGCAGGTCGAGGCAGGGCACGGAGTCGATGACGCCGACGCTGATGGCTGACAGGGTGTCGCTGAGCACCGGCCTGCCGGCGCGCGCGGTGATGAGGCCGCGCCCGGTGCCCCAGGCGACGGCGTCGGCCAGGGCCACGTAGGCGCCGGTGACGGCAGCGGTGCGGGTGCCGCCGTCGGCCTGGAGCACGTCGCAGTCCAGGGCGATGGTGTTCTCGCCCAGGGCGGCCACGTCGATGACGCCGCGCAGTCCCCGGCCGATGAGCCGGGAGATCTCGTGGGTGCGGCCGCCCACCTTGCCGCGCACGGACTCGCGGCCGCTGCGCTCGCTGCCGGCGCGCGGCAGCATGGCGTACTCGGCGGTCACCCAGCCCTCGCCGCTGCCCTTGCGCCAGCGCGGAACGCCCTCGGTGAAGGAGGCGACGCACAGCACGCGGGTGCGGCCGAACTCGACCAGGACGCTGCCCTCGCCGTGCTCCTGCCAGTGACGGGTGATGGTGACGGGGCGCAGCTCGTCGGTCGCGCGCCCGTCCTTGCGGGTGAAGACGGTGGTGGTCACCGGCTCAGGGTACCGGGCTCCCGGCGGCGCCCTGTGGCGGGGCCGGGCAGCCGGCCTGGTGCGCGAGAAGGGACTCGAACCCTCACGCCCGAAGGCACCAGAACCTAAATCTGGGGCGTCTACCACTTCCGCCACTCGCGCTCGGCGCCCCACCCTACCGCCCGGGCAGGGACGGTGCCGGTCCGGTCCGAGCCTCAGCCGAGCCCCAGCTCGGCGCGCAGGCGCCCCACGTGCCCCGTGGCCTTGACGTTGTACCGGGCCAGCGTCACCAAGCCGTCGCGGCCGACGACGACGGTGGAGCGGATGGTCCCCGTGAGCAGGCGTCCGTAGCTCTTCTTCTCACCCCAGGCGCCCCAGGCCTCCATGACGGCGTGGTCGGGGTCCGACAGCAGCGGGAAGGGCAGCGACTCCTTCTGGGCGAAGCGGGCCAGGGCCGCCTGCGGGTCGGGGGAGATACCGACGACCTCGTAGCCGGCCTCGCGCCACGCGCCCAGGGAGTCGCGGAAGTCGCAGGCCTCCTTCGTGCAGCCGGGGGTCGAGGCGCGCGGGTAGAAGTAGACGACGACGCCCCGCTCGGCCGCCTCGCGCAGGGCCGCGAGGCGGACCTCGGTGCCGTGGGCGTCGGTGAGGGTGAAGTCGGGGGCGGTGTCGCCGACGGCGAGGGCGGGCATGTCGGTCTCCTTGAGATGGGGTGGTGCGGTGCGCACGACCCTATCGGCACGGTCCCGGCGCACGCCGCCGTGGCGCGCGTGGGGCCGCGCGGGCCGCGGGCCCCGTGACGGCTGCGGGCCCCCGCTTAGTGGGGGAGCGGGGGTCCGCAGGCTGCGTGTGGTGTGCGCCCGGTGACGGGCTCCTGTGCCCGGCAAGATCCGGGGCCAGGACCGTGTACCGGGGCTCAGGCGGCCAGGGCGAGGGCGCTGCGTGCCGCCTCCACGCGCTCCAGGGCCCGCTCCAGGCGGGAGGGGGAGGCGGTGGCGTCCAGGGAGGACAGCTCGGCCTGGGCCGCGTCCAGCTCGCGCTCGGCGGCCTGGCGGGGGATGTCGTACATCGTGCTCATGGTCATCATTCCTTCTTCCTCGTGGCCCCGAGGGGCCCTTCGTGTGCCGGGTGCGTGCGCAGGTGCGTCCTGCGGCCCGGCAGGCTGTGGGGGCGGCCCGGTGGCGCTGCGTCGGTGGCACGCCTGTGGGCGGCGGTGGTCGGCCAGGCGGCGCGCTGTGGCACGGCCCGCCAGCCGGTGCAAGGACCAACGCTCACGGTGCCTGCGTCTATTGCGGCAGGTGACGTGCCCGTGGACGCAGGCCGGCCACAGTGGATCGTGGCAGCGGCCAAGGAGAGGGAGGAGCCGGTCCCCTGTGGCGTCGTGGTGCGGGTCAGGGCCGTTCCCGGCCATCTCGACCCACGGTCCTTGCGTGGTACCCCCTCAGGGACTCGAACCCTGGACACCCTGATTAAGAGTCAGGTGCTCTAACCAACTGAGCTAAGGAGGCGTTGGTTGCGGGCCGCACCCCGAGGGGCTGAACCCGTGGTACCCCCTCAGGGACTCGAACCCTGGACACCCTGATTAAGAGTCAGGTGCTCTAACCAACTGAGCTAAGGAGGCATGTCCTCCCAGACGCAAGCGCCTGGCGACGGAGGATGACTCTACGGCGCCGGTGGCGCTGAGTCCAATCGCGAGGACCCCAAACCGGCCAAGTGTGCGAGAAGTCTCATGGGGGCGGGGGTGCGGTGGCGCCGTGTGCGCCCCGGCCGTCCGCAAGGGGGCCGACAAGGGCTCACGCGCACCCGGGGCGCGGTACGGTGGCCCGGTGACCCAACCGATCGTGACCCTTGCGACCAGTGCCGACTACCCCCACCTGGACACCGACGACCAGGGGCTGCCCGACGCCCTGCGCGAGCGGGGGATCGAGCCGCGCATCGCCGTGTGGAACGACCCCGGCGTCGACTGGGACGAGGCCGGCGTCGTCGTCCTGCGCTCCGTGCGCGACTACGCCAAGCGCCGCAACTACGCCTCCTTCCTCGAGTGGACCCAGTCGGTGCCGCGACTGCTCAACCACGCCTCGGTGGTCGGCTGGAACTCGGACAAGCACTACCTCCAGCGCATGGCCGCCTACGGCGTGCCCATGATCCCCACGACCTGGCTCGAGCCCGAGCAGCAGCTGTCCAAGCACCAGGTCCACACCCGCTTCCCGGCCCACGGCGACTTCGTCGTCAAGCCCGCCGTCTCCTCCGGGGGGCGCGGCACGGGGCGCTACACGGCCATGGACGCGGGCTCGCGCGCGGACGCCATCAACGACGCCGTGCACCACCTGCACCGCGGGCGCACCGTCATGGTCCAGCGCTACCTCGAGGAGGTTGACCGCAAGGGCGAGCTCTCCCTCGTCTACTTCAACGGCGTCCTGTCCCACGCCGTGGAGAAGGCCCCCATGCTGCACCCCTCCTTCCGCTCCACCGACGAGGAGGAGGCGCACGAGGAGATCGTGCGCGCCCGTGAGCCCAGTGAGCAGGAGTGGCTGTGGGGTGAGCGCGTGCGCAAGGCGATCCACGGCGTCGTCAAGGAGACCGCCGGGCGTGACATCCAGCTCCTGTTCAACCGCGTGGACGTCGTCTCCGACGGCGAGGGCGGCTTCTACCTCATGGAGGTCTCCCTTATCGACGCCGGCCTCTACCTCACCTCCTCGCCGCAGGCGATGACGAACTTCGCCGACGCCATCGCCCAGCGCGTCTTCTGGTGACGGCGCACGACGCCGTGCCCGCCCCGGCACCGGGCTCAGCCCCGCGGGCCCACTGACAGCAGGCGCAGCACCACCTGCTCGGCCTCGTCGCTGGCCGCCAGGTCCACGAGGGCGCACAGGCGCCAGTCGTGGTCACCCTCGGGGTCCTCGATGACCTGGGTCGCCAGCCACACCCTGCGCCCACTGCGGCCCAGGGCCTCAATGAGCCGCTCGGAGACCCCGGCGAGGGCCAGCGTCTGCTGGTCCGGGGCCTCGTCCAGGGGGGCCAGGGCCACGGAGCGCGCCGCGGTGTGCGTGCCGATCCAGTCGTACTCCTCCCAGTAGCGGGCCAGCGTCTCGTCCCAGCGCTGCGCGTCCCAGCCGGAGGCCCCGTCCAGGCGGCCCAGGGCCTCGACGTCGTCGCGGGCCATGAGCTCGACCCTGCGGAACATCTCACGGCGCACCGCCACCCGGAAGGCGTGCAGGTTGCGGGTGAGGGCCACCTTCCCGTCCGCGTCCGCCCCAAAGGCCCGCTCCACCCCGCTGGAGCCCTCAGCCCCGGCCCGCTCGCCCTCGAGCAGGGCGGCCCCCTCGGCGGCCCTGCCGGCCTCGGCCGCACCCAGGGCCTCCCACTCGTCCAGCAGGGAGGAGTCCACCGCCCGCACGAGGGCGCCGAGCCACTCGATGACGGCGACGACCTCCTCGGTGCGGTGCTCCTCGGGCACCACCTGGCGCAGGGCCCGGTAGGCGTCGGTGAGGTAGCGCAGGACCACGCCCTCGCTGCGTCCCAGCTCGTAGCGCGAGACGAGGTCCGAGAAGGTCATGGCGTTCTCCACCATGTCGCGCACGACGCTCTTGGGGCTCAGCTCGTACTGGGTGACCCACGGGTTGGCCCGGCGGTACATCTCCAGCGCGGGCGCCAGCAGCTCAGCCAGGGGCCGGGGCCAGGTGACCTCCTCCAGGGCCTGCATCCGCTCGTCGTAGTCCAGGCCCTCGGCCTTCATCGCCGCCACCGCCTCGCCCCGGGCCTGGCGCTGCTGGGCGTACAGCAGCGGGCGCGGGTCATCCAGGGTCGCCTCGACGACACTGACGACGTCGAGCGTGTGCGTGGGCGAGTCCACGCCCAGCAGGTCCATGGCGGCCAGGGCGAAGGGTGCCAGAGGCTGGTGCAGCGCGAAGTCGTCGGGCAGGTCCACCGCCAGGCGCAGGCGCGGCCGACCGTCCTCGGCGGCCCGGGTGCTGGAGACGTGCTCGAGCACGCCGGCGGTGCGCAGAGACAGGTAGATCGCCACCGCCTGGCGCACGTGGGCGTGCCGCTGAGACGCCGTGCACTGCACCCGTCCCAGCAGCCGGGCCATGTGGGCCACCGGGTCCCCGGGACGCTCCATGAGACTGAGCACCATCGTCGTCGTCACCTGGAACTGGCTCGTGAGCGTCTCGGGAGCGCTGTCGCGCAGCCGCTCGAAGGTCTTGTCCGTCCAGTTGACCCGCCCCTCGGGGGCCTTCTTGCGCACGATCTTGCGGCGCTTGCGCTCGTCGTCGCCCGCCTTGGCCAGGGCCTTGGCGTTGTCGATGACGTGCTCGGGCGCCTGCACGCTCACGTAGCCGCGCGTGTCGAAGCCCGCCCGCCCCGCCCTGCCCGCGATCTGGTGGAACTCACGTGCCGTGAGGTGGCGCTCCTTGGACCCGTCGAACTTCACCAGGCTCGTGAGCACGACGGAGCGGATGGGCACGTTGATGCCCACGCCCAGCGTGTCCGTGCCGCAGATGACGCTGAGCAGGCCCTCACGCGCCAGGCGCTCGACCAGGCGCCGGTAGCGCGGCAGCATGCCGGCGTGGTGCACGCCGATGCCCGAGCGCAGCAGCCGCGAGAGCGTCGCGCCAAAGCCAGGGCCGAAGCGGAAGGCCCCCAGGGCCGCGGCCACCGCCGCCTTGCGCTCCTTGGGCACCAGGTCCACGCCCAGCAGCGCCGTCGCCCGCTCGATCGCCTCCTTCTGGGAGAAGTGGACGACGTACACCGGCGCCCGGCCCTGCTGCACGAGCCGCTGCAGGAGCTCACCGATGGGCTCGACGACGTACTCCATCTCCAGGGGGACGGGCCGCTGGGCGTCGTCGAGGACGGCGACGGGCCTGCCGGTGCGCTGCTCCATGTCCCGCACGAAGAAGGACACGTCACCCAGCGTCGCCGACAGCAGCACCATCTGGGCCTGGGGCAGCTCCAGCAGAGGCACCTGCCAGGCCCAGCCCCGCTGCGGGTCCGCGTAGTAGTGGAACTCGTCCATCACCACGGTGTCGACGTCGAGCTCCGTGCCCTCACGCAGTGCCTGGTTCGCCAGGATCTCCGCCGTGCAGCAGATGATCGGCGCGGCGGCGTTGACCGAGGTGTCGCCGGTGACCATGCCGACGTTGCGCGCCCCGAACAGGCGCACGAGCTCGAAGAACTTCTCGCTCACCAGCGCCTTGAGCGGCGCCGTGTAGTACGAGCGCGCGCCGCGCGCCAGCGAGGCCGTGTGCGCCGCCAGCGCGATCATCGACTTGCCAGAGCCGGTCGGCGTGGCCGCGATGACGTGACGGCCCTCGAGGACCTGTGACAGGGCCTCGTCCTGGTGCGGGTAGAGCGGGCGGCCCGTTGACTCGGCCCACTCGGTGAAGGCGAGGTAGACCTCCTCGGGCTCCGGGACGTGCTCGGGGTCATTGGCCGGGATGAGCGAGTCGAGGAGCGCGTTGAGAGCCGGGACGTGCGCTGCGGGAGAGGCCATGCGGCCATGCTCCCACACGGGCTCGCACCCGGCCCCGGACGAGTATGCGGACGGCACGCAGGCCAGGCGCCCGGGTGTGAGAACATGCGCCGGACACCCCGCTCCCTGCCGAAGGCACACCTCCATGGACGCGCTCGCCCACGAGCTACTCGTCGTCGCCGACTGGATCACCTCCCACGTGACCATGTGGGTCCTCATCGCCACGGGCCTGTTCCTCACCGTCATCACCCGCGCCGTCCAGGTGCGCCACCTGCCCGGCATGCTGCGTGCCGTGGCCGGCTCTCGCGCCGGCGCCGAGGGCGGCATCTCCTCCTTCCAGGCCTTCGCCATCTCCCTGGCCGCCCGCGTGGGCATCGGCAACGTCTTCGGTGTGGCCGCCGCCCTGCTCATGGGAGGGCCGGGCGCCGTCTTGTGGATGTGGGTCGTGGCCCTGGTGGGCATGGCCACCGCCTTCTTCGAGGCGACCCTCGCCCAGGTCTTCAAGGTCCGTGCCGCTGACGGCTCCTTTAGGGGCGGGCCCGCCTTCTACATGGCCCGCGGCATGCGCTCGCGGCCCATGGCCGTGGTCTTCTCCGTCATCTCCGTCGTCACCTGCGGCTTCATCATCACCTCGGTGCAGTCCAACGCGGTCGCGGGCACCCTTGTGGCCGCCTTCGGCGCCTCCGGCTCCGCCCTGCCGGGCTTCGGCGGGCTCAGCGCCGCACAGCTCGTGGTCGCCGCCCTCGTCCTCGTGCTCACCTCGGTGGTCGTCTTCGGCGGCGTCCGCTCCGTGGCCCGTGTCACCGAGTGGCTGGCGCCGGCCATGTCCCTCGTCTACGTCGTCCTCGTCGCTGTCATCTGCCTGCGCAACCTCCACCAGCTCGGTGAGGTCGTTGGCTGGATCCTGTCCTCGGCCCTGGCCCCCGAGCCCCTCGTGGGTGGCCTGGGCGGTGGTGTGCTCGCCGCCGTCATCAACGGCACCAAGCGCGGCCTGTTCTCCAACGAGGCCGGTCAGGGCACCGCCCCCAACGCCGCCGCCACCGCCACCGTCGCCCACCCCGTCCAGCAGGGCCTCGTCCAGTCCCTCGGCGTCCTCGTGGACACCATCATCGTGTGCACCGCCACGGCCTTCGTCATCCTCATCGCGGGCCCGGGCACCTGGGGCGCCGAGGGCGTTGACCCCTCGACCCTCACCACCCTGGCCGTCGCCCACAGCCTGGGCGGGTGGACCGTGCTGCCCATGGCCACACTCATCTTCGTCCTGGCCTACTCCTCGATCATCGCCGCCTACGTCTACTCCGACGTCAACATGGACTACATCACCGGCGGCAGGCGCTGGGCCTCCTGGATGGTGCGCGTCATCTGCGTCCTGTCCGCCACCGCCGGCGCGGTCCTGAGCCTCGACGTCGTGTGGAACGCCGTCGACATCGCCATGGCGGTCATGACCGTCACCAACCTGGTCGCGCTCGTGCGGCTGTCCCGCTGGGGCACCGGCACCCTGCGCGACTACGAGTCCCAACGCCGTGCCGGTGCCGCCGAGCCCGTCTTCGTCGGCACCGGCAACCCCAACCTGCCCGCGGACGTCCCCGGTGACGTCTGGGCGCCCACTTCCTCAACGACCACCACCCAGGAGTCCTGATCCCCATGTCCACCGCAGCCGCCTCGGCCGTCACCCACGCCACCACCGCGCTCGTGCCCGCGCTGGCGCCCACCGACCTCGCGACCAGCCTGTCCACCTTCTCCGACCGCTTCTACACCTACGTCCTGGCGGTCCTGCTCGTTGCCGTCGGCCTCTACTTCACCGCGCGCACGCGCGCCGTCCAGGTGCGCCACTTCGGTGTGATGGTCCGCTCGCTGACCTCCTCACGCTCCGGGGCCGAGGGCGGCATCTCCTCCTTCCAGGCCTTCGCGGTCGGCCTGGCAGCCCGCGTCGGCATCGGCAACGTCGCGGGCGTCGCCCTCGCCGTCGTCGCCGGAGGCCCTGGCGCCCTGTTCTGGATGTGGGTCGTGGCCCTGGTGGGCATGGCCACCTCCTTCGCCGAGTCCACCCTCGCCCAGGTGTTCAAGGAGCGCGGGCGCGACTTCACCTTCCACGGCGGCCCCGCCTTCTACATCAAGAACGGCCTGGGCTCCAGGGCCTGGGGCGCCGTCTTCGCGGCCATCTGCATCGTCAGCGTCGGCGTCACGGTCGTCATGGTCCAGACCAACGCGCTGGCCGGCGTCGTGCACGCCACCGTCGCCTCCGTGTCCCCGTGGATGGTCGGCGTCGCCCTCGTCCTGCTCGTCCTGCCCATCGTGCTGGGCGGGCTCAAGGGCGTGGCCCGCGTCACCGAGGTCGTCGCCCCGCTCATGGCGCTGGTCTACGTGCTCGTCACGCTCGTCGTCATGGCCATGAACGTCACCGAGCTGCCCACCGTCCTCGTCCAGATCGTCAGGGGCGCCTTCGGCCTCGACTCGGCGCTCTTCGGCGTCGCCGGCGGTATCGTCGCCGCTGTCCTCAACGGCGTGCGCCGTGGCCTGTTCTCCAACGAGGCCGGCCTGGGCACCGTCCCCAACGCCGCCGGAACCGCCACCGTCGCCCACCCCGTCCAGCAGGGCCTCGTCCAGTCCTTCGGGGTCTTCGTGGACACCATCCTCGTGTGCTCCGCCACCGGCTTCCTCATCCTGCTCGCCACCGACACCTACCAGCCCGGCAACGAGGGGCTGGTAGGCGCCGTCCTCACCCAGCAGGCCGTCGTCGAGCACCTGGGGGCCTGGACCACCTGGCCCATGGTCGTGCTCATCTTCATCCTCGTGTTCTCCACCGTCCTGGGCTGCTACTCCTACTCCCAGGTCAACGTCAACTTCCTGGGTGGTGAGCGCCGCGCCGAGCAGGCCCTGGGCCTGCTGCTCACCGCGGCCGCCTTCGCCGGCACCGTCCTCGACCTGCCGGTCGTGTGGGCGCTGACGGACATCGCCCTCGGGTTCCTGGGCCTGATCAACCTCGTCGTCATCCTCCTGCTGTCGCGCTGGGTCATCGGTGCCCTGAGGGACTGGGAGACCCAGAGGGCCGCGGGCACCGACCTGCCGGTCTTCAGCGGGCACGGCAACCCCCTCCTGCCCGGTGACACCGTCGCGGGCGTCTGGGAGGACTGAGACGTGGCTGCGGTCAACGACGTGCTGTCGGCACTGTCGAACTGGCTGTTCGGCACCGTCCTCGTGTGGCTCCTCATCGGAGCCGGCCTGCTGCTGACCATCCGCACCGGCGCCGTCCAGCTGCGCCACCTCGGTGCAGTCCTGCGCTCCGTGGTCGGCTCGCGCTCCAGGGCGCACGGCGGCATCTCCTCCTTCCAGGCCTTCGCCGTCGGCCTGGCCTGCCGGGTGGGCACCGGCAACATCGTCGGTGTCGCCCTCGCCCTCGTCCTGGGCGGGCCGGGCGCCGTCCTGTGGATGTGGGTCGTCGCCCTGGTGGGCACCGCCACCGCCTTCACCGAGGCGACCCTGGGCCAGCTGTTCAAGGTGCGCCGCGGCGACGGCTCCTTCAGGGGCGGGCCCGCCTACTACATCGCCCGTGGGCTGGGGCTGCCCGCCGTCGGCGGCGTCTTCGCCGTCCTGTTCATGGTCGCCAACGGCCTGGCCATGCCCATGGTCCAGGCCAACGCCATGACCGCCGCCATCAGCGCCTCGGTCTCCTCCGGCCTCGGCTCCGGCGTGAGCCCCTGGGTGTGGGGTGCGCTCGTGGCCGTCCTCGTCGCCCCGGTGCTCCTGGGGGGACTGCGCTCCATCGCCCGGGTCACCGAGCTCATGGCCCCGCTCATGGCCGGCGTCTACCTCGTGCTCGTCGCCGTCATCATCCTCACCCACCCGGCCCAGACGCTCACCGCGCTCGGGCAGATCGTCTCGGGGGCACTCGGCCTGCGCCCCGGCCTGGCCGGGGTGGCCGGAGCCGTGAGCGCCGCTGTCCTCAACGGCGTGCGCCGTGGCCTGTTCTCCAACGAGGCGGGCCTGGGCGGGGCGGCCTGCGCCGCCGGCTCGGCCACCGTCGCCCACCCCGTGCAGCAGGGCTTCATGCAGTCCCTGGGGGTCCTTGTGGACACGGTGCTCATCTGCACGGCCACCGCCCTGGCCATCCTCGTGGCGGGGGCCGGGGACCCGGCCGTCTACCAGGCGGGCGTCACCGGGGCGGACGGCGCGGACGTGTCCGGGACCCTGACCCAGACGGCCATCGCCTCGGTGCTGGGAGGGTGGACGAGCTGGCCCATGACCGGGCTCATCCTCGTGCTGGCCTACTCCACCATCCTGGGGGCCTTCTCCTATGCCGAGGTCAGCCTCGACTACCTCACCCGGGCCCCGTGGGCGACGACGGCTCTTCGCCTGGGCGCGGTCGCCTGCGCCTTCATCGGTGGCGGCACCGCGCTGACCACCGTGTGGGCCCTGGCCGACGTCCTCCTGGGGCTGGGGGCGCTTATCAACCTCGTTGCCCTGGCCCTGCTGGCGAGGTGGGCCGTGGGGGCCCTGCGCGACTGGGAGTCCCAGCGCCGCGCCCTCGCCGAGGGCACGACGACGCAGATCCGCTTCGTCGCCACCGGCAACCCTCACCTGCCCGGCGAGCTGCCCGGCGACGTGTGGGCCGAGGCCCCTGAGCGCGCCAGGGTCTGAGCGCGCGGGCCCGGGCCACGAGCCGGGCGCGTGCCAGCGGCCGGTGGCGGGGCCAGGCACGGTGGCCCCGCCACGAAACGGGCACGACATCAGACGAACCTAGCCTGCTGCCATGACCCTTCCCGTCCTCGTGGCCGCAGTGGCCTCCGACACCGACGCCCCCGGCGTCATCGACGCCGCGGCAGCCTGGCTCTCATGGGCCTCGGGCTACCTCTACGGATCCTTCCTCGCCTGGCTCCTCATCGCCGTTGGCCTCTACTTCACCGTCCGGACCCGATTCGTCCAGGTGCGCCTGTTCGGCGCCATGGTCCGCACGGTCTTCACCTCGCGCTCGAGCGCCAGGCACCATGACGAGGGCATCAGCTCCTTCCAGGCCTTCGCCATCGGGCTCGCCTCGCGCATCGGCACCGGCAACATCATCGGCGTGGCCATCGCCATCACCCTGGGTGGCCCCGGCGCGGTGTTCTGGATGTGGCTGGTCGCCATGGTGGGCATGGCCACCGGGTTCATCGAGTCCACCCTCGCCCAGATGTTCAAGGTCCGTCATCCCGACGGCACCTTCCGCGGCGGTCCCGCCTACTACATCGAGCGCGGCCTGGGCTCACGCGCCTGGGGCGCCGTCTTCGCCGTCATCATCACCGTCGTGTTCGGCTTCGCCTACGAGGCCGCCCAGTCCTACGCCATCTCCTCGAGCCTGCAGGACACCTTCCACCTGTCGCCGTGGGTCAGTGCCGCCCTCCTCGTGGCCCTCACCGGGCCCATCGTCTTCCGCGGCATCAAGCCCGTCGCCCGCATCGCCGAGGTCATCGCCCCGGTCATGGCGCTCGTCTACGCCGGCATGGCCCTGGTCATCCTCGTGCTCAACATCAACGTGATCCCGCTCGCCCTGACCGAGATCGTGCAGGGCGCCTTCGGGCTCAACCAGGCCTTCGCGGGCCTGTCCGGTGGCCTGTACGCCGCCGCCATCAACGGCATCAAGCGCGGGCTGTTCTCCAACGAGGCAGGTGAGGGCTCGGTGCCCAACGCGGCCGCGACCGCCACCACCTCCCACCCGGTCAAACAGGGCTTCGTGCAGTCGATGGGCGTCTTCGTTGACACCATTGTCGTGTGCACGGCCACCGCGCTCATCGTGCTGCTCTCGGGCGTCTACGACCCCGCCACCGCCTCCGCGGACACTGCGGCCACGCTCACGAGCGCCTCGGTGGCCACGTCCCTGGGAGGCTGGACGAGGTACCTCATGACCGTGGTGATCTTCGTCTTCGCCTACTCCTCTCTGCTGGGCAACTACACCTACGCCGAGATCAACATGGACTTCCTGCGCCCCTCCAAGGACGGCAAGGCGAAGCCGCACCTCGGCCTGCGCACCGTCATCCTCATCGCCACCGCCATCGGCGCGGTCTCCTCGCTGGAGTTCGTCATCAACCTGTCCGACGTCGCCATGGGGGTCATGGCGGTGATCAACATCGTCGCCATCCTCGCCCTGGGCAAGTGGGCCTTCGGGGCGCTGCGCGACTGGGAGGCCCAGAACCGGGCGCTCAAGGCCGGCGAGATCGACCACATCCGCTTCGTCGCGACGGGCAACCCGCACCTGCCCGGTGAGCTCCCCGGCGACGTGTGGACCGCCGACGCCGAGCACTCGGGCCGCTGAGCGGGGCGCGCGGGCCGCTCACGTGCCCTGCCGCTAGGCTCGGGCCATGAAGATCGCGCGCTTCTCCACCGGTGACGAGCTCCGTTACGGCATTGTCGAGGGGCTGCCCGACGGCGAGCCGTCGCCGTCGGGCGAGTCCCCGGGCCACCTCATCGTCCTCAAGGGAGACCCCCTCTACCAGGTTCCCGAGGCCACCGGTGAGGTCGTGGCCCTGGCCGAGGCCCGCCTCGTCTCACCGGTCATCCCCCGCTCGAAGGTCATCGGCATCGGCAAGAACTACGCGGCCCACGCGGCCGAGATGGGTAGTGAGGCGCCCGACGAGCCCATCGTCTTCCTCAAGCCCAACACCTCGGTCATCGGCCCCGACGCCCCCATCGTCCTGCCCTCCTGGACGCAGGAGGTCCACTACGAGGCCGAGCTCGCCGTCGTCATCAAGTCCCTGGCCAAGGACATCAGCCCCCAGGACGCCCCCCGGGTGGTGCTGGGCTACACCGTCGCCAACGACGTCTCCGCCCGGGACGCCCAGCGCGGCGACGCCACGTGGACGCGGGCCAAGGGCTTCGACACCTCCTGCCCCCTCGGCCCCTGGATCGAGGTCCCCGAGCCCGGTCGGGCCGTCGGCGACGGCGCCTTCAACCCGGCCGACGCCCTCATCCGCACCCGCGTGGACGGCCGGGTGGTCCAGGAGGGCAGCACTCGGGACATGGTGCACGACGTCGCCCACCTCATCTCCTATGTCTCGCAGGTCTTCACCCTCCTGCCGGGCGACGTCCTGCTCACCGGCACCCCCGCCGGCGTCGGCGAGATCCGCGCCGGTCAGCGCGTCGAGGTCGAGGTCGAGGGCATCGGCGCCTTCTCCAACCCCGTCGTGCGCCGCTGACGGCGTCGGCCACGGGACGGGTGGGGCCCCGCCGTCAGGCCAGCGCCCGGGCGATCCGTGAGGCGGTCTCGAGGGCCAGCGGCCGTGGGGCTGCCAGGTTGAGGCGGACGAAGGACTCGAAGCCGCGGCCGAAGGCGGCGCCGTCGTTGACAGCCACACGTGCCTGGCCCAGCAGGAAGCCGGCGGGGTCCTCGGCTGCCGGCGTTGCGCTCAGGTCCAGCCAGGACAGGTAGGTGCCCTGTGGGCACGTGACACCGACCCCGGCAGCGGCCAGCACCGGCTCGACCTCCTGGGCCGTCGTGCGCACGTAACGCCGCACCGCCTCGATCCACTGCCGGCCGTCGTCGTAGGCGGCGACCGTTGCCATGGCACCCAGCCCGGCGCCCTCGTGGGACAGGGTGCGGGACAGGGCCGAGGAGTCCCACTGGCGCCGGGCCCCGCCGGAGGCGATGAGCTGGGCGCACTTGAGCCCCGGGATGTTCCAGCCCTTCGAGGCGGCTGTCGCCGTGAAGGTCAGGTCCGGGTCGGTACCCGGGCGGCTGGCGTAGGGTGTGTGGGACAGCGCCGGGTCCAGGACGAGGGGCCCGTGGATCTCGTCGGAGAACACCCTCACCCCGTGGCGGGCAGACAGCGCGGCGACGGCGTCGAGCTCCTCGGGCGTGAGCACCCGTCCCACCGGGTTCCACGGGTGGCACAGCACGAGCAGGCCCGCGCCGGCCACCATCGCCGTCTCGATGCCGTCCAGGTCGAGGGCCCAGCCCACGTGGCCACCCGCGCCCACCGGCGTGCGCAGGGCGGGCACCTGGACGAGCTCGCGGCCCAGCTCGGCCGGGATCGTGAGGAAGGGCATGTAGGCGGGGGTCGGCACGATGACGGCGCTGCCCGCAGGGGTGTGGTGGGAGATGACGGCCCGCAGGGCCGACAGCACGTCGGGCAGCGCGCTGACCTGCTCGGCCTCCACCTGCCACCCGTGGGCCTGGCGCTGGTAGCGGGCCGTGGCCTCGCACAGCGCCTGCCTCAGGGCGGGGGAGGTGTAGCCGAAGGCGCTGTCACGCACCGCGCGCTCGAGGGCCGCCGTGACGGCGGGTGCGGTGCCCAGGTCCATCTCAGCGACCCAGGCTCCGATGACCCCCGGCTCCAGCGCCCACTTCAGCGAGCCGCGCCGGCGCAGGTCCTCGGCGGTGAGGGCGTCCCAGGAGGCCTCGAGGCCGCCGGTGGCAGGGGGCAGGTGCTCGGGTGTCACGGGCACGAGTCTAGGCAGGCCCGCGCCACCGGGGCGGGCCGCCGCTGCGGGCCTGGCGGGCGGGGCCCCGGGGCTAGGCTGGAGCATCATGACTGCCACCCACGTCCCTGAGACACCCACTGTTCCTTCCCTGGGCTCCTCGCCCGTCCGTGTGCGCTTCTGCCCCTCCCCGACGGGCACCCCGCACGTCGGCATGGTGCGCACCTGCCTGTTCAACTGGGCCTACGCGCGCCACACCGGCGGCACCTTCGTCTTCCGCATTGAGGACACCGACGCCGCCCGCGACTCTGAGGAGTCCTTCCACGCGATCCTCGACTCCCTGTCCTGGCTCGGCCTGGACTGGGACGAGGGAGTCGGCAAGGGCGGCCCCCACGAGCCCTACCGCCAGTCCCAGCGCATGGGGCTGTACTCGCAGGTCGCCGCCGAGCTGCTTGAGGCCGGCTACCTCTACGAGTCCTTCTCCACCCCGCAGGAGGTGGAGGAGCGCCACCGCGCCCGCGGGCGGGACCCCAAGCTCGGCTACGACGGCTTCGACCGCGACCTCACCGAGGAGCAGAAGGCGGCCTTCCGCGCCCAGGGGAGGGAGCCCGTCCTGCGCCTGCGCATGCCCGACGAGGACATCACCTTCGACGACCTCGTGCGCGGCCCCATCACCTTCAAGGCGGGCTCCGTGCCCGACTACGTCGTCGTGCGTGCCAACGGCGACCCCCTGTACACGCTGGTCAACCCTGTGGACGACGCCGCCATGGGCATCACCCACGTCCTGCGTGGCGAGGACCTGCTGTCCTCGACCCCTCGCCAGGTGGTGCTCTACCGCGCCCTCATGGCGATCGGACGGGCCCAGGTCGTGCCCCGCTTCGGCCACCTGCCCTACGTCATGGGCGAGGGCAACAAGAAGCTGTCCAAGAGGGACCCGGAGTCCAACCTCCTCATCCACCGCCACCGGGGCATGGTCCCCGAGGGCCTGCTCAACTACCTGGCGCTGCTGGGCTGGTCGCTGTCCAAGGACCAGGACGTCTTCAGTCCCGCCGAGCTCGTCGCCTCCTTCGACGTGGCCGACGTCAACCCGAACCCTGCGCGCTTCGACCCCAGGAAGTGCGAGGCCATCAACGCCGAGCACGTGCGGCTGCTCGAGCCCGAGGACTTCCGGGACCGGCTCGTGCCCTACCTCGCGGACGTCTTCCCCGACCCCGCCGACCCGCAGTGGGTCTCCCACCCGCTGGTGAGCGCCCCCTCCTTCGCGGGCCTCACCGAGCGCGAGCAGCAGGTGCTCTCGGCCGCCGCCCCCCTCATCCAGACCCGTGTGCAGCTGCTCGGCGAGGCCCGCGAGATGCTGGGCTTCCTGTTCACCGACGACGCCGTCCTCGTGCCGGAGGCCGCCGCCGTGTCCAGGCTCAAGGACTCCGCGCCCGCCGTCCTCGACGCCGCCCTGGCGGCGCTGGAGGGACTTGACGGTCAGGAGTGGGTCACCGCCCGGATCGAGGAGGTCCTGCGCGAGGCCATCGTCGAGGGCCTGGGCATCAAGCCCCGTCTCGCCTTCGGCCCCCTGCGCGTGGCCGTGACGGGCCGGCAGGTCTCCCCACCGCTGTTCGAGTCGATGGAGATCCTCGGGGCGGCCTCCTCGCTCGCACGCCTGAGGGCGCTGCGCGAGCGTCTGGGCTGAGGCGCCCCGGCGCCCGCGCGGTGGCGGGGCGCTCATGGGCCCGGGCGTGGTGCCCGGGCCCATGGCCCACGCGCGGGCGCTGGTGGTGCGGCCACCCACTGTGGCCGCACTCACGCGGTGAGGATTTGGTGGCCTGAGAGGCGGCGTGTAGATTACTTCCCGCTGCTCCGGGCGGAAGACGCGCGGGGACGCACCATTTCTTTGGGGTATGGTGTAATTGGCAACACAGGTGATTCTGGTTCATCCATTCTAGGTTCGAGTCCTGGTACCCCAGCGGAGAGCGAGGAGATGGCTGTCGGCATCCGTCCGGGCCCCGCTCCTTGCCGCCCACCACAAGTGCATGAGGCCCCGTTCGTCTAGCGGCCCAGGACACCGCCCTCTCACGGCGGCAGCACCGGTTCAAATCCGGTACGGGGTACGAGTCAGGAGGCAGTAGTGCCCCTGAGTCACGGCCCCGTTCGTCTAGCGGCCCAGGACACCGCCCTCTCACGGCGGCAGCACCGGTTCAAATCCGGTACGGGGTACGGAACGTGGCGAGCCCAGGCTCGCGCGTACCGGGAGACCAGCAGTCTCCGCCGCGCCCCGTTCGTCTAGCGGCCCAGGACACCGCCCTCTCACGGCGGCAGCACCGGTTCAAATCCGGTACGGGGTACCAGTGAGGGAGCCCAGCCGCCTCGGCGGCCGGGCTCCCGTCGTTGTCGTCGTGCCGCGGTGGTGGCCGTCCCCGTGCGGAGCCCGCCTGGGCGACTGGCTATGCTCGCTCCCGTGACGAACTTCCCCACGCTCAAGGCCCCCGGCCCGCTCCCCGACGGCGCGATGCGCATCACCCCTCTCGGCGGGCTCGGCGAGGTCGGCCGCAACATGACCGTCTTCGAGCTCGACGGCAAGCTCCTCGTCGTCGACTGCGGTGTCCTGTTCCCCGAGGAGGACCAGCCCGGTGTCGATCTCATCCTCCCCGACTTCTCCTCCATCGAGGACCGCCTGGACGACGTCGTCGCCCTCGTCCTGACCCACGGTCACGAGGACCACATCGGCGGCGTGCCCTACCTCCTGCGCCTGCGTGAGGACATCCCGCTGGTCGGCAGCGAGCTCACCCTCGCCTTCGTCGAGGCCAAGCTCAAGGAGCACCGTATCCGGCCCGTCCTCGACGTCGTCACCGAGCACGAGGAGGTCTCCTACGGCCCCTTCGACATGGAGTTCGTGGCGGTCAACCACTCCATCCCTGACGCCATGGCGGTGTTCATCCGCACCGATGCCGGCAACGTCCTGGCCACCGGCGACTTCAAGATCGACTCCCTGCCCATCGACGGGCGCATCACGGACCTGCGCTCCTTCGCCCGCTTCGCCGACGAGGGCGTGGACCTGTTCTGCGTGGACTCCACCAACGCCGAGGTCCCGGGCATGATCGGCCACGAGAACCAGATCGGTGCGGTGCTCGACAACGTCTTCGCCGAGTCCAGCCAGCAGATCATCGTCGCCTCCTTCGCCAGCCACGTGCACCGCGTCCAGCAGGTGCTCGACGCCGCTGCCGACCACGGCCGCCGCGTCGCCCTCGTGGGGCGCTCCATGGTGCGCAACATGGGCATCGCCGCTGAGCGCGGCTACCTCAAGGTCCCCGACGGCGTGCTCATCGACGCGCGCGACCTGACCAGCCTGCCCGAGGACCAGCGTGTGCTCATGGTCACCGGCTCCCAGGGCGAGCCAATGGCCGCCCTGTCGCGCATGGCCCACGGCGAGCACCGCACCATCACCGTCGAGCCGGGCGACACGGTCATCTTCGCCTCCTCGCTCATCCCCGGCAACGAGAACTCGGTCTACCGGGTCATCAACCAGCTCATGCGCCTGGGCGCGCGCGTGGTCCACCAGGGCAACGCCAAGGTCCACGTCTCGGGCCACGCCTCCTCCGAGGAGCTGCTGCACGTCTACAACATCGTCGGCCCGCGCAACGTCATGCCGATCCACGGCGAGATCCGTCACCTCGTCGCCAACGGGGCCCTGGCCGTCAAGACCGGCATCCCGCCCCAGAACGTCATGCTCTGCGAGGACGGCGTCGCCGTGGACCTGGTGGACGGCACCGCGCGCATCGCCGGGCAGGTGCCCTGCGGCTACGTCTACGTCGATGGCTCCAGCGTCGGGGAGATCGACGAGTCCGAGCTCAAGGACCGCCGCATCCTCGCCTCCGAGGGCTTCGTCAGCGTCTACGCCGTCGTCGAGACCAAGACCGGGACCATCCTCGCGGGCCCGGACATCCAGGCCCGCGGCGTCGCCGAGGACGACGCCGTCTTCGACGAGATCCTGCCGGACGTCACCGGCGCCCTCCAGGAGGCCCTCAACAAGGGCAACCAGGACGCCCACTCCCTCCAGCAGGTGATGCGGCGTACCCTGGGCCGCTTCGTCGGCCGACGCCTCAAGCGCCGCCCGATGATCGTGCCCGTCGTCATTGAGGCCTGAGTCGCCCGTGCTGCGCCCACCCTGCTTCATCTCGACCGGCTCGGTCCTCGTGGACCTGCCGCTGCGCGTCGAGCGCGTGCCCCTGCCCGGCGGTGCCGTCACCGCGGTCTCCTCCGGGCCGGTGGTCGGCGGCGGCTACACGGTGGTCTCCGCCGTCGCGCGCCAGGGCGTGCCGACGGCCCTCGCCGCGACCCTGGGGACTGGGCCCAACTCGGCCCAGGTGCGCCGGGCGATGCTCAGCGACGGCGTCGAGCTCGTCGTCGACGAGCTCGTCGGGGACATCGGGACCTGCACGACGCTCATCGAGCCCTCGGGCCGACGCACCTTCATCACCACCGAGGGCATCGAGGCCGAGCCCCAGGTCGAGGACCTCGAGCGCCTGGACCTCATCGAGGGCGACTGGGTCTACTGTACCGGCTACGACCTCGCCCACAGCCGCTCCGCCAAGCCCCTGTCCGACTGGCTGCTCACCATGCCGCAGGGGGTCGGGCTCATCCTCGACCTCGGCCCCGCCCAGGCCGAGATCGACGACGCCATCCTCCTGCCCCTGCTCGCGCGCACCACCCTGCTGACCGGCAACATGCTCGAGATCACCGAGATCATCGCCCGGCTCGGCAGCCCCGACCGGCTGCGCGAGGCCGCACCCGACGCGCTCATCGTGCGGCGCACCGGCGTGCACGGCTGCGAGCTGTGGCTGCCCACGGGCGAGCACCTGGAGGTGCCCGGCTTTGTCCGTGACGTTGTGGACACCACTGGGGCGGGGGACACGCACACCGGGGTCCTCGTCACCGGCCTCATGGACGGCCTGGACGTCGTCTCGGCCGCCCGACGGGCCAATGCCGCCGCCGCCGAGGCCGTCTGCCGGCTCGGGCCGGCCCGGGCCCCCCGCCGCCAGGAGATCGACGCCCTGCTCGCCGGGGCCTGAGCCCGCCGGGGCACGGCACACAGCACACCTGCCGGGGCGGCGTGGCGGCCCCCCGCGCCCAGGGCGAGCCGCTAGCGTCGCAGCATCATGGCCACTCGTCGCTCCTCGACCCCGTCTCCCGCGCGCGGCTCCGGCCGTCGCAGCCGCACCACTCAGACCGAGCAGGCCCCGGCGCAGGCCCGGTCCCTGCCCGGCGCGCGCTTTAGCCGCACGGCCTGGGCCTTCCTCCTGCTCGCCCTCGCCGTCGTCACCGCCCTGCGCGAGTGGTTCGGCGTCTCCGGCGCCGCAGGTGGCGTCCTGCACCACGTCGCCGCCGGGCCCGTCGGCGTGCTCGGCGTCGTTGTGCCGCTGCTGCTCGCCGCCCTGGGCGTCACCATGCTGCGTGTGCACCGCATGGCCACCGTCCACGCGCGGGTCGCCGTCGGCTGCCTCGGGGTCCTGGCCGGCCTGACCGGCATCATCCAGGTCGCCGCGGGCAACCCCGCCGTCACCGAGGGCCTGGGCCCCATCGAGCAGGCGGGCGGCCTGCTCGGCTGGGCGGTCGGCTACCCCCTCACCGTGCTCTTCAGCGCGGTGGGCGCCGTCATCCTGTTCATCCTCCTCATCGTCTTCTCCCTCATCGTGCTGTCGGGACTGACCGTCGCCGAGGTGCGCGACCTCATGCGTGAGCGCCGCGGCGAGGAGCGCCTGGACGACGACCCGAGCGACGACTCCCTCGCCCTGCGCCTCATCGACCGCCTGCGTGAGCGCCGTGCCGCACGCGCCGGGCGCGAGGGCGCCACGCAGGCGCCCACCTCGCGCCTGGACTCCTACGAGGCCGACGAGCCCTTCGTCAGCGCCATCGACTCCGGCACGGCCCTCCTGCCGGGCACCCGTGACGACGAGCAGCCGCCAGCCCCCGCCAGGGGCGCCAGGAGGCGCACCCGTCGCCCGCGCGCCGCGGCCGAGCCGCTGCAGGGCCCCGCTGCCGACCCGTCCGTGGGCGGGCAGGAGGAGGTCTGCCGCGACGCCGCCACCACCGTCATCCGTACCGACAGCGCCCTGCCCGGCCTGGAGGCCGAGGAGCCTCCCGCCGTGCGCGTGGCCCGGCCCGGTGGCGCGCGCCCCGTGCCGCCCAGCGAGCCGGAGGCCGTCACCGAGCAGACCCCCCAGGTCCGTGGCGACGACACCCGTGACCTGGCCGACGAGATCGCTCTGAGCCCGATGACGCTGCCCGGTGGAGGTGCCTACACCCTGCCGGCTGACGCCCTGCTCGAGCCCGGACCCGGCCACGCCACGCGCACCGAGGCCAACGACGCCATCGTCGAGTGCCTCCAGGGCGTCTTCACCGAGTTCGGCGTGGACGCCACCGTCACCGGCTACACGCGCGGGCCCCAGGTGACCCGCTACGAGGTCCACCTGGGCCGCGGCGTCAACGTCTCGCGCGTGACGAGCCAGGAGAAGAACATCGCCTACGCGGTGGGCAGCGACGAGATCCGTCTGCTCACCCCCATCCCGGGCAAGAGCGCCATCGGCGTCGAGATCCCCAACTCCGACCGCGAGATGGTCAAGCTCGGCGACGTCCTGCGCTCGGGGGTCGCCAGGAGGCAGTCCCACCCGCTCGTCGTCGGCCTGGGCAAGAACGTCGAGGGCGACTACGTCGTGACCAACCTCGCCAAGACCCCCCACCTGCTCGTCGCCGGGCAGACCGGCTCAGGCAAGTCCTCCTTCGTCAACTCGATGATCACCTCGATCATGATGAGGGCCACCCCCGAGGAGGTCCGAATGGTCCTGGTTGACCCCAAGCGGGTCGAGCTGACCGTCTACGAGGGGATCCCGCACCTCATCACCCCCATCATCACGAGCCCGAAGAAGGCCGCAGAGGCCCTGGACTGGGTGGTGCGTGAGATGGACGCCCGCTACGACGACCTCGCCTCATTCGGCTACAAGCACATCGACGACTTCAACAAGGCGGTGCGCGCCGGCGAGGTCCAGCCCCTCGAGGGCTCGGCCCGCGTCATCAGCCCCTACCCCTACCTCCTCGTCGTCGTCGACGAGCTCGCCGACCTCATGATGACGGCCCCCAAGGACGTCGAGGCCTCCATCCAGCGCATCACCCAGCTGGCCCGTGCCGCCGGCATCCACCTCGTGCTCGCCACCCAGCGGCCGGTGGCCCAGGTGGTCACGGGCCTCATCAAGTCCAACGTGCCCTCGCGTCTGGCCTTCGCCACAGCCTCCCAGCTCGACTCGCGCGTCATCCTGGACCAGAACGGGGCGGAGACCCTCACCGGGCAGGGTGACGCCCTCTACCTGGGGCCGGGCGCCTCCAGCCCGGTGCGCATCCAGGGCTCGTGGGTGACGGAGTCGGAGATCCGCGCCGTGGTGGACCACGTCAAGCGCCAGCTGGAGCCGGACTACCGCGAGGACGTCATCGTCCCCGAGGTCCGGAAGCAGATCGACGAGGAGATCGGCGACGACATGGACCTGCTCCTGCAGGCCGCCGAGCTCATCATCACGAGCCAGTTCGGCTCCACGTCCATGCTCCAGCGCAAGCTGCGCGTGGGCTTCGCCAAGGCCGGCCGGCTCATGGACCTGCTCGAGTCCCGGGAGGTCGTCGGGCCCTCCGAGGGGTCCAAGGCCCGCGACGTCCTCGTCCAGCCCGAGCAGCTCGAGCAGACCCTGGCCTGGATCAAGGGCGAGGGGACGGCCCCCGAGGTCGAGGACCCGGGCGCCAGCGCCGCGACCGCCGCGCGCGTGCCCTCGGGACTGCGTGGTCCCGCTGCCACCGACCGTTACGCGGGCGACCCCCTCGCGGCCGACCGTGGGCTCCAGGAGTCCCCGTCCTGGGAGGACGACAGCGCCGAGGAGGACTCCGAGGACGCCTGGAGCCTGACCAACCGCGGCCCCTCGTGGTGAGCGGCCCGCCCGGGGCCTGAGGACGGCCCGGCTCCGGGCTACGAACGAGGCAGGGCCACCGGATCGGGGCCGGTGGGGGAGGGGGCCTGCTCGCTGTAGGTGGCGTTGTTGACCGTGGCCATCACCGCCTGCCAGCGGCGCTCGATCTCCCACGTGGAGAGCGTGCAGCCCTCAGGGACCTCACCGCGCTGGGCGGCCGCCAGGTCGATGATGCGGTGCCCGCCGTCGTTGTCCACGGTGAAGGGGTGCCAGTGCAGTGCCTCGACGCGTACCTGCCGGCTGGCGTCGGCGGCGGTGCTCACGACGACGTCGGCCCACACGAACAGCCCGATCCCCGCCATGACGGTGCCCTGGGCCTCGGACTGGTTCGACAGGAAGTTGCCCGCAGAGTAGGACACCCACATGCCCCGGCCTCCAGGTCCGCCCGGCAGCAGCTCGTTGGTCTGGGGCACGTGCGGGTGCGCCCCCAGCAGCAGGTCCACCTCCCCGGTGGCGGCGACGGCGGCGGCGTACTCCCGCTGGGCGTCCACGGGCTCGAGCAGGTACTCCTCACCGATCTGGGTGTGCAGCACGACGATGTCGGCGCCCGCCTGGCGGGCCGCACGGGCCCGGGCCGCGACGGCGGAGACGTCGTTGAGGTCCACGGCCCAGGAGGGCTGAGCCACGAAGCCGTTGAGGCCGTAGGTGGTGGACAGCTGGGCGACGGTGACGCGCACACCCTCGCGCTCCAGCGTGTAGAGCTGGTAGCCGGTGGCCGCCTCCGCCTCGCTGCGGTTGGTGCCCGCGTAGCCCATGCCGTGGGCCTCGAGCTGGTCGGCGGTGGCGAGCACCCCCTCAAAGCCCTGGTCCCAGGCGTGGTTCGAGGCGGTCGCGCAGCCGTCGAAGCCGGAGGCGGCCAGGGCGGTGACG
Organism: Actinomyces sp. W5033; assembly: GCF_051303165.1. NCBI lineage: Bacteria > Bacillati > Actinomycetota > Actinomycetes > Actinomycetales > Actinomycetaceae > Actinomyces > Actinomyces sp. W5033. Next base: position 99,001 of record NZ_JBPPGD010000004.1, read on the forward strand.
ACTGCGGGGGCGGAGGCGAAGACCGGGTAGCCGGAGGCGACGCCCACAGGTGAGACGGGGACCTCCATCCCGCACAGGGCCAGGTCCACGCCCGAGGTCCAGGCGGTGGCGCCGGCGATGAGGGGGGCGATGTCCCCGCCCTCACCAGCCGTGTCCTCGATGACGGGCATGTGGGTCAGGACGTCACCGGCGTAGCCGATGGTGAGGTGGACGTCCGGCGGCGCGGACGGGGTGGGGCTCGGCGTCGGGGAGGCGGTGGGGGCCGGGGCCCGGGACGTGGCAGCGGGCGGGGCGGAGCGCGGGGGAGTGGCCAGGCGCCCGCCCAGCACGAGGGTGCCCGCACCCGCCACGCCGAGCACGAGGAGCAGCACGAGGACTCCTGGCCACCACGACCGCCGTGGCGAGGCTCCGTGGCGCCGCGGCCCCCGGCCGTGCGCCCCCACGGGTGCCGGGGCGCGTGGAGGAACGGGGGGACGTGGTACACGGGTGCTCACCCTCACAGGCTATAGGCTGGGCGTGATGAGCGATACAGACACTTCCGCCCCGGGCGGGCCCGGCGCCGGGGCTCCGCTGCTCAACATCGCCAACGCGCTGACGGTGCTGCGCCTGCTGCTCGTGCCGGTCTTCGTCTGGCTCGTGCTGCAGCCAGGTGACGCCATGAGGCTCACGGCGACGGCGGTCTTCGCCATCGCCTCCCTCACCGACCAGCTCGACGGCCACCTGGCGCGCTCGCTCAACCTCGTGACGAGCTTCGGCAAGATCACCGACCCCATCGCGGACAAGGCGCTGACCCTGTCCGCCTTCGTCCTGCTGTCCGTTGACGGCCGCCTGTGGTGGTGGGTCACCCTCGTCATCCTCGTGCGCGAGCTCGGCATCACCCTCCTGCGCTTCGTCATGCTGCGCCGGGCGGTCATGGCCGCCTCGAGGGGCGGCAAGCTCAAGACGGTCCTGCAGATCACCGCCCTCATCGGGCTGCTGCTGCCCTGGGGGGCCTTCCTGCCTGCCGGCGCCGCCCAGGTGCTGGACGCCCTGTCCTACGGCGTGGTCGGTGCCGCGCTGGTGGTCACCGTGGTCTCCGGCCTGGACTACGTGCGCCAGGCCGTCGTCCTGTCACGGACCGCGCCGTGACGCCCCTGGCGCGTGCGGACGGCGCCGGCTGCCTGGAGGCGCGGGCGGAGCGCCTGCTCGAGGCCGCCCGCGAGCGTGGCCTCACGCTGGCCGTCGCCGAGTCCCTCACCGGTGGGATGGTGTGCTCCACGCTCGTCGGCGTGAGCGGGGCCTCCACGGTGCTCGTGGGGGGTGTCGTGGCCTACGCCACGCGGGCCAAGGCCGAGCTGCTGGGGGTCGATGCCGGGCTGTTGGCGCGCACCGGGCCCGTGGACGCGCAGGTCGCCCTCCAGATGGCCCGGGGCGTGGCGCGCGTGCTGGGGGCGCAGGTCGGCCTGGCGACGACGGGCGTGGCGGGTCCGGGACCTGCGGACGGCCATGAGGCGGGGACCGTGCACGTCGCGGTCGTCACGCCGTGGGACGAGGCCGGGCGCGCTCTGAGGCTGGGCGGGGACCGCAGCCGGGTGCGCCGGGGGGCGGCCAGGGCCGTCGTCAGCCTCGCCCTCGACCTACTTGAGCCTCCCAGGCTCCACTGAGGCCGTCTCCAAGACTTCTCCCAGACAGGCGGGCGAGGATCACCGCGACGCCCCGGGGCTCCGGTTGTGCCCGGGCAGGAATGAAACCACTGACCGAACGGTTGCACCCAGTGATGAACAAGACGACTCACCCCCGTACCGCTCGCCCTGGCCGTCCCGCAGGCAGGACCGCGATGCGCCCGGTGCCGGCGGCGGGATACGGTGCCCCCGTGGAACCCGTCAAGACCGACAACGTCCTGCTGCGCCGTGAGATCGGCGAGGTGTTGCGCTCGGTGCGCCAGCACCAGGGACGTACCCTGCGTGAGGTCTCCTCCCAGGCCCGGGTCTCCCTCGGCTACCTCTCCGAGGTCGAGCGCGGGCAGAAGGAGGCCTCCTCCGAGCTGCTGGCCTCGATCTGCCAGGCGCTCGACGCCCCGCTGTCCGCGGTGCTGCGTGAGGTCTCGGACCGCATCGCCCTGTCCGAGGGTGTGAGCGTGCCGGACACCGTCCCCGACGAGCTGGTGCGTCAGCAGCGCCTGTTCCTGCGCTGAGCCTGCCGTGCCGTCCTCGGCCGCGCTCACGCGGCGCGCGCCGGGTGTGGGACAGTGACGCCATGAAGCACTCCGAGCTCTGGCGCGCCGTCGAGAGCGTCTACGGCTCCGCCTACGGCCGCTCACTGGTCAAGGACCTCGTGCTCACGGGTCTGGGGACCACCGCCCAGGAGGCCCTGGACGCGGGCACCAGCCCGCGGCGGGTGTGGGACGCGCTGTGCGACGAGACCGACGCCTCGCAGGCGGACCGCTGGGTCTACCGGGAGGACGGGCGGCGCCGGGGGTGAGCCGGAGGCCGTCTCTACCCGCTGCGGGGCAGTGACACGCCGGAGCCCAACTGGCATCTCGAACACCTGTACGACTACTGTCGTCCCCAGGCGACCTCCCGGCCGGGGCTGTCCACCATCGGCGGCTCGGGGCGGGATACGTGTCAGTGGTCCGCCATAGCGTCGCTCGTGGGCCCCGGAGAGGGGAACCCACCCCGAAGGACCAGCCCTGACCGCCGCGGCGAGGAGCCGCACGAGACCGAGGTAGAGCAATGCCCGCAGCCAACCAGCCCCAGGACCGTTCCAAGGCCCTGGCCACCGCCCTCGCCCAGATCGACAAGTCCTTCGGCAAGGGCTCCGTCATGCGGCTGGGTGACGACTCCCGCCCGCCGGTGGCCGTCATCCCCACCGGCTCCACCGCGCTGGACGTCGCTCTCGGCATCGGCGGGCTGCCCCGTGGCCGCGTCGTCGAGATCTACGGGCCTGAGTCCTCCGGCAAGACGACGGTTGCCCTGCACGCGGTGGCCAGCGCCCAGCGGGCCGGTGGCAACGCCGCCTTCATCGACGCCGAGCACGCCCTCGACCCGGTCTACGCCAAGGCCCTGGGAGTGGACACCGACAACCTCCTCGTCTCCCAGCCGGACACGGGTGAGCAGGCCCTCGAGATCGCGGACATGCTCATCCGCTCGGGCGGGCTGGACATCATCGTCATCGACTCGGTGGCGGCGCTCGTGCCCAAGGCGGAGATCGAGGGCGAGATGGGCGACTCCCACGTCGGTCTCCAGGCGCGGCTTATGAGCCAGGCCCTGCGCAAGATCACCGGGGCCCTGTCGGCCACGGGCACCACGGCCATCTTCATCAACCAGCTGCGCGAGAAGATCGGCGTGTTCTTCGGCAGCCCGGAGACCACCACCGGTGGCAAGGCCCTGAAGTTCTACGCCTCCGTGCGCATCGACGTGCGTCGCATCCAGACCCTCAAGGACGGGGACCAGCCCGTGGGCAACCGGACCCGCGCCAAGGTCGTCAAGAACAAGATGGCCCCGCCCTTCAAGCAGGCCGAGTTCGACATCATCTACGGCCAGGGCATCTCCCGTGAGGGCGGGCTCATCGACCTCGGCGTCGAGAACGGTGTCATCCGCAAGTCCGGCGCCTGGTTCACCTACGGTACGGACCAGCTGGGCCAGGGCAAGGAGAACGCCCGCACCTTCCTGCGCGACAACCCGGAACTGGCGGACGAGATCGAGAACAAGATCCTGGGTGTCCTGGGCATCGGGGAGGCCGGCCGCAAGGCCAAGGAGGAGGCGCAGGCCGCTGCCCAGGCCGCTGAGCCCGCCCCCGCGCGCCAGGCGGCTGCCGCAGGCAGCGCCTCCTCAGCGCGCAAGCGCAAGAAGGCGGTCGAGGAGGCGGACGCCTTCGGTGAGGACGCTGGCGGCTTCTGATGCCCTGGCTCACCCCTGACGAGCACCAGCAGCAGGTTGAGGAGGCGCGCGACCTCGTCCTGCGCCGCCTCGACCGCTCGGCCGCGCCACGTGCCGTTCTGTCCCAGATCCTCGCCCGCAAGGGGACGGAGCCTCGCGTGGCTGAGGAGGTGCTCGACCGTCTCGAGGCCGCTGGGGTCGTGGACGACGCCGCTTACGCCGCCACCCTGGCGCGCACGCGCTTTGCCGAGAAGGGGGCCGCCCGCCGGGCCATCGCCCAGGAGCTGCGCCGCAAGGGCGTCGGCGAGCAGGACCTGGCCGCGGCGCTCGAGCAGATCGACGCCGACGACGAGCGGGCCGCCGCGCTGTCGCTCGCGGTCAGGAGGCTGGCGCTCACCCGCGCCCTGGCCCCCGAGGTGCGCCGGCGCCGGGTGCTGGCGCACCTGGCGCGCAAGGGCTACCCGGTGGAGGTCTGCGCTCACGCGCTTGAGCGGGCCCTGGCCCAGGAGGCCGACGACGCGACCGCCTGAGCCGGGGCCCGCCCGGCCCGCAGGTCAGTCCTGTGACCCCGCGGCCGCCTCCCGGGCCTCGGCCACCGCGGCGCTCACCCGGCGGTGCGCCTGCCAGATCTCCTCGGGAAGACCCTCGAACTGGCTCAGGTGCTCCTCGCGCAGGGAGACCTCCTGCGACCAGCGGTCCAGGTCGATCTCGAGCAGCCGGTCCAGGTCCTCGCGCGAGCCCTCGAAGCCCTCAAGGTTGAGCTCCTCGGGCAGCGGCACGATGCCGACAGGCGTCTGGCGGCCCTGGGCGCGGCCCTCCTTGAGGTCGATGAGCCACAGCAGCGCCCGCAGGTTCTCCCCGTATCCGGGCCACAGGAAGTGGCCGTCCTCGGGATCACGCTGGAACCAGTTGACGTGGGCGAAGACGGGCTGGTGCTCGGCCTGGCCCAGGACGGTGAGCCAGTGGCGGGCGTAGGCGCCCTCGGGGAAGGACATGAAGGGGCGCATGGACATGGGGTCGTAGCGCAGGCGCCCCTCGGTGCCCTCGGCCGCGAAGGTCGCCTCCGCGCCCAGCGTCAGACCGTCGTAGACGCCCTCGGCCACGTTGGTGATGGCGCGGATGAGGGGCTCGCGGTCGCGGCAGCGGCCGCCGAAGATGATGGCGTCGATGGGCACGCCCTCGGGGCGCTCGTAGTCCTCGGCGATATTGGGCACTACGGACAGGCGGGCCGTGAAGCGCGAGTTCTTCTGGCTCCACAGGTCGGCGTCCTCTCCGGAGCGCTGGTGCTCCGCCGGGCGCTCGCAGATGGGCTCGTCGCGCCAGTCCCGCCAGCCCTCGACGTCCTCGGGGTAGTCGGGGGTCTTGCCCTCCCACCACAGCTCGTGGGTGCGCTCGTGGTGGGCGACGTTGACGAAGAGCGTCCCCGTGCCCTCGGCGACGGCGTGCATGGCGTTGGGGTTGGACTCCCAGCTTGTGTCCTTGGCGACGCCGAAGGTGCCGTACTCGGGGTTCATGCCGTAGACGCGCCCGTCGTTGTCGTCAACGCGCAGCCACACGATGTCGTCGCCGTAGAAGTCGACCTCGTAGCGCTCGCCGAGGGCGGCGGGCGGCAGCATCATGGCCAGGTTCGTCTTGCCGGAGGCGGAGGGCATGCCGCCGCACACGTGGTAGACGCGCCCGGTCTCCTTGTCACGGATCCCGATGAGCATGAACTGCTCTCCCATGAAGCGCCCGGAGGACCAGCCGTCGTAGGAGCCCTGGCGCAGCCCGTGGGCGATCTTGCCCAGCAGGGCGTTGCCGCCGTAGGCGGAGCCGAAGTGCAGGATCTCGCGGCGGTCGGCGATGGTGGCGAACAGGCGCTGGTCGTCCTCGGTGCCCTGGCCCAGGGCGTCCAGGTCGCCGGTGGCGTGGACAGCGCGCACGAAGAAGGCGGGGTCCTCCAGGTCGTTGAGGTACTGCGCGCCCACCCGGGCCATGCGCAGCATCTGGAGCACGACGACGCGGTTGTCCGTCAGCTCCACGCCCACGGCCCAGCGTCGCAGCGGGGAGCCGGGAGGGGCCATGAGGTAGGGCACGACGTACATCGTCTTGCCGGTCATGGCGCCGCTCATGCGCTGCACCTGCTGGGGGCGGACCTCCTCGGCGTGGCGCCAGTTGTTGTAGACGCCCTTGTCGGCGGGGTCGTGGGTGGCCACGACCGTGCGCTCCTCGGAGCGGGCGGTGTCCTTGGGGTGGCTGTGGGCCAGGTAGAGGTCGTGGCCGGCCTCGATGATCTCGCCGTCCGCCAGGGCCTCGGAGAGCAGGCGCGCGTCGTCGTCGGAGCCGATCACCTCGATGTGGTCGGGGGCCAGCACTCGCGACCACTCGGCGACGAACTCGTGGACGTGGGGGTTGGTCAGTCCGGCCCGTGACAGGGCCGAGGAGGAGTGAGTCACAGGATCTCCAATCGTCAAGGGGCCTGCAGTGGAGGGCGTTGCCGACCGAGGTCTGAAGGGCCCGGGACGGAGCCTAAACAAATATTAGGGTGTACGAAACTCTGAGAATTGGCTGTGAGCATGTGGGGCGGGTGCTCTCCCGTGGAGCGGTGGGGGCGCCGCCCCGCGGCGTGAGCGGTGTCGCCGAACCCGAGTGCGTGCAGGCCTCTGCTGGTTACCCTGCTCCGATGACCGAGGTCGATGGCGTGACCCGGACCACCAGCGTCTCCGCTCGTGCCGCCGGCACCGCCGCCGCCGCTGGCACGCCCGTGACGGTGACCGGGCTCGCGGCACGCGCAGGCATCGACGGCTCCCACCTCATCCCCTACGGCCGGGAGGTGGCCAAGATCGACCTGTCCGTCCTGAAGCCCGACGGCGAGGCCCCCGGCAGCCCGCCGCACTACGTCGTCGTCACCGCCATGACCCCGACCTCCTTCGGTGAGGGCAAGTCCACCGTCGCCATCGGCCTGGCCCAGGGCCTCGCCCACCGCGGGCACCGCAGCCTGCTCACCCTGTGCCAGTCCGCCATGGGCCCCACCTTCGGCATCAAGGGCGGAGCCGGCGGCTCCGGCAGGGCGCGCATCGAGCCCGCCGATCGCATGAACCTCCACCTCACTGGCGACTTCCACGCCATCACCGCGGCGCACAACCTCCTGGCCGCGATGATCGACAACCACCTCCATCACGGCAACGCCCTGGGCATCGTCGAGCGCACCATCACCTGGCCGAGGGTCCTGGACGTCAACGACCGTGCCCTGCGGCACGTCGTCATCGGCCTCGGCTCCGCGGCCGACGGCGTCACCCGCCAGGCCTCCTTCGACATCACCCCCGCCAGCGAGGTCATGGTCATCATGTCCCTGGCGACGTCCCTGGCGGACCTGCGCGAGCGTCTGGGGAGCGTCGTCGTGGCCCGCGACGAGGCGGGACGGTGGGTCACCGCCGAGGACCTGGGTGCCGCCGGTGCCATGACGGCCATCCTGCGCGACGCCCTGGCCCCCAACCTCCTGCGCACCGGCGAGGGGACCCCGGCCCTCATCCACACCGGGCCCTTCGGCAACATCGCCACCGGCTGCTCCTCGGTCATTGCCGACCTCGTGGCCGCCCGCGGCATGGCCGCGCTCCCCGGCCAGGAGCCCGGCTACGTCCTCACCGAGGCTGGCTTCGGTGCCGACATGGGCCTCGAGCGCTTCTTCGACCTCAAGTGCCGGGTCTCCGGCATGCGCCCCGAGGCCGCCGTCCTCGTCGTCACCGTCAGGGCCCTCAAGGCCCACTCGGGGGCCTACCGGATCGCGCCCGGCAGGGACCTGCCCGAGGCCATGCTCCAGGAGAACCCCGAGCAGGTGCGCGCCGGGGCCGGCAACATGCTCAAGCACCTGCAGATCGTGCGTGGCTTCGGCATGGAGCCCGTCGTCGCCATCAACGTCTTCCCCACGGACCACGACTCCGAGCTCGCCGAGGTCGAGCGTCTGGCCCGCGAGGCCGGCGCCCGCGTGACCGTGGTCAGGCCGGTGACCGAGGGCGGGGCAGGCTGCGCCGAGCTGGCCGACGAGGTGGCCCGCGCCTGCCGGGCCGCCCGCGACGGCGGCCCCGGGGGCGCCGGCAGGCCCCTGTACGGGCCCGGAGACAGCCTGCGTACCAAGATCGGCCGGGTGGCTGCCATGTACGGGGCCGACGGTGTTGACTACGCCCCGGTTGCCGCCCGTTTCCTCGATGACTGCGAGCACGACGGCTACGCGGAGCTGGCGGTGGTGGTGGCCAAGACGCCCCTGTCCCTGTCCCACGACCCTGCGCTCACCGGCGTGCCCACCGGGTGGCGCCTGCCGGTGAGTGAGGTGCGCCTGGCCGCCGGAGCCGGCTACGTCTTAGCGGTCTGCGGCGCCCTGTCCACCATGCCCGCTCTGCCCAGCCACCCGGCCGCCGAGCGCGTCGATGTCGATACCACGACCGGGCAGGTCCTCAACCTGCGCTGAGCGCGCCCTGGGGACGGTGGCCGGCACCGGCCGGCCACCGTCCCCAGGGCGCTGTGGGCTGGGCGGTCTCAGCCCGTCGCGTGCGTGGAGGTCTCGAACAGGAGATTGACCTGATCGTTGTAAGCCGTCAGCGTCGAGGCAGGAGCCCGGTTGGCCCACAGGTCGTCCGTCGCGGGCTTCATGATGGCCGTCACGTCCGCGCCGAAGTAGGTCAGCGGGAAGAAGAAGGTCGATCGGTCCTTGACGTGCTGGGTGAAGGGCGCGGTGGTCAGCCCGGTCTCCTCGAAGACCTTGACGGCCTTGTCACTGGACGAGGCGATGGCCGGGAAGACGATCCCGTAGGAGGCCACGATGTCCTGTGCCTCGGCGGTGCCCAGGAACGCGACCCACTGCGAGGCCTGCTCGATGTTGGCCGACTGCTTGCAGATCGAGTCCCCCAGGCCGTTGAACAGGGACATGGACCTGCCGTTGGGGCCCACGGGGTTGGCTGCGACCCCCACCTCGATGTCGAGCTTGGCGTAGGTGCTGAACATCCACGAGCCGTTGAAGCACATGGCGATCCTGCCGCTGCCCAGCTGCACGTCGGTGCTGGTGGTGGAGGAGAAGGCCCCGCGCGGCGGCATGTAGCCCTTGTCCACCAGGCCGAAGTACCAGTCCATGGTCTCCTGGAAGAGCTTCTCGTCGTAGCGGTAGTGGTTGCCCCAGGTCTCCTTGTTCGTGTAGTACCAGTCGCCCGCGGAGCCGGTGAAGGGGCTCCACTGGGTCTGGCCGTCCCCGGCGCCGGCGTCCTGGATGCCCAGGCCGTAGACGGCGACCCGGCTCTTGTCGAAGCCGGGCTCGTCGCCGCGCACGCCGTTCTTGTCCACGGTGAGCCTGGCGAGGATCCGCTCGAAGGTGCCGCCGTCGGTGGGGTTCCAGGACCAGTCGGCCATGTCCTCGTCGGTCAGGCCTGCCTGGGAGAGCATGTCCTTGTTGTAGAAGGCCGCGACCGTGTCCCAGTCCTTGGGGCAGCCGTACTGGTGCCCGTCCTCGCCCTTCCACAGGTCGATGAGCCCCGCCTGGAAGGCGGACTCGTCCACGCCCGCCCAGGCGGCCTGCTCGTCGAGCGGGACGAGGACGTCCAGGTCCACGAACTGGGCGAACTTGGAGATGTGGTCGGTGAAGACGTCCGGACCGGTCCCGGCGATGAAGCCCGCCGTCAGCTTGGTCCAGTAGTCGCCCCAGGCGATCTGGGTGATGTTGACCGTGATGCCGGTCCTGGCCTTGAAGACCTCGGCGCAGGCCTCGTAGGCGGGCAGCTGGCTGGCGTCCCACAGCCAGTACTCCACGGTGCCCGAGCCCGGGGCCCGGGAGCCCTGGGAGCAGGAGGACAGGGCCAGGGCGCCAGCGCCCGAGGCCATGGCGCACAGGAGGCTGCGCCGCGACAGCGAGGAGCTGAGAAGGCGGGTCGGTTGAGTCGTCATCTGGTGCCTCACTTGATTCCGGTAAAGCCGATGGAGTTGACGATGCGCCGGGCGAAGGCCATGAACAGCAGCAGCATCGGGAGCGCGGCCACCAGGGTGGCGGCCATGAGCCCGGACCAGTCCGGACCGGTCTGCGGCGCCTGGGAGCGGAAGACCGCCAGGGCCACCGTCAGCACGCGCGAGGAGTCCGTGTAGGACACGAGAAGCGGCCAGAAGTAGTCGTTCCAGGCCGTGATGTAGGTGAGGATCGCCAGCGTCGAGATCGGTGCCTTGGCCATGGGCAGGATGAGGGTGAAGAACACCCGGACCTTCGAGGCGCCGTCGAGCAGCGCGGCCTCCTCCAGCTCGCGGGGGATGTTCATGAAGAACTGCTTGAGGAAGAACACCGCGAAGGGCGTCATGAACATCGTCGGCAGGGCCACGCCCAGGAGGGTGTCGATGAGGTGGAGCTGCTTGATGAGCACGAAGTTGGGCAGGAGCGTGAAGATCGAGGGGACCATGAGGGCGCCCAGGAAGACGGCGAAGACCGTGTCGCGCCCCCGCCAGCGCAGCCGGGAGAAGGAGTAGGCGGCCATCGCCGAGAAGAAGACCTGCCCGACGGTCACCAGAGTGGAGACGATGACGGAGTTGCGCAGGTAGAGCCAGAAGTTGATGGCCGCGCCACTGCCGCCGTCGGCCAGCGCCTCCTCGGTGGACTGCATCCCGAAGACCCGGGAGAAGCCGCGCAGGTTGGTGTCAACCGGCAGCAGGCTCGTGGGGTCCGCCGTGATGCCGGCGTTGGAGGACAAGGCCGTGCGCAGGACCCAGTAGAAGGGCAGGAGCGTGAACAGCATGATGAGGACCATCGCCGTCCAGGCCAGGGCCCTGCCCACGCTGATCCTGTGGGCGGGGCACTGGGCGCGGGTGGTGGCGCCCTGGCGCGATGGCGTGGCGGACAGGGACTCGGGTGTCGTTGTCATGGGTGGTCCTCCTCAGTCCAGGTCCGTCTCGCCCGCACGGGTCATGCGGTACTGCAGGATCGTGATGGCCGCCAGGACGACCAGCAGGCCCACCGCCATGGCGGAGGCGTAGCCGAACTGGAAGCGGCCGAAGGCCATGTCGTAGATGTAGTACTGCAGCACGCGGCTGGTGTTGACGGGGCCGCCCTGCGTGGCGACCGAGACGGTGTCGAAGACCTGGAAGGAGCCGATCATCGTCATGATGAGCACCAGCGCCAGGATGGGGCGCAGCAGGGGCACCGTGATGCGCCAGAACATCCGCCACTCGCTGGCTCCGTCCATCTTGCCCGCCTCGTAGACCGTGCCGGGGATCGACTGCAGGCCCGCGAAGATGAGCAGGGCCGTGTAGCCCACGTGCCGCCACACGTTGATGACCGCGATGGTGGGGATGGCCAGGGTGGAGGAGAAGAAGTCCACGGTCGAGCCGGTCAGGGCCTCGAGGACCTGGTTGGTGATGCCCAGCGTGTTGTCCAGGATCCACAGCCACAGCATGGCGGCGACCACGTTGGACACGAGGTAGGGCGTCAGCACGATCGAGCGCACGAAGGTGGACTGGGTCAGGCGCTGCATGAGGACGGCGATGACGAGTGCCAGGAGCGTCTGCAGGCCGATGTTGATGACGACGTACTGGACGGTGACGACGATGGCGTTCCAGAAGGTGTCGTCGTGCACCATGCGCGTGTAGTTGTCCAGGCCGGTGAGCTGCTCGGGGGTGAGGAGGTTGTACTCGGTGAAGGACAGCCAGATGCCCCGGATGAGGGGTCAGATGTAGAAGGCGACGAGGCCGATGGTTGCCGGGAGGATGAAGGTGAGGCCGAGCTTGACATCAGAGCGCGGCTTGCGCTGGCGGCGCGGTGGTCGTGCGACCGGGGACGAGGTGGACATCGGGTCTCCATATCGACGGTGATGTGGGAAACGGTGTGAGGCAGGCGGCCCTCAGGGGCCAGGAACGGGGCAGGAGACGCTCCGGGCGGGCGCGCCGGGTGGGGGCGCCCGCCCGGCCGCTCAGTCGATGGCGCTCGCGCGCAGCAGGATGAGGTGGTCGGGGTGCAGCACCGGCAGCGCCAGGCCCGTCGTGGTGAGGTAGGAGCCGGGCAGGGTGACGCCCTGGGCCATCCAGCCCGCCGTGAGACTGAGCTCGGGGTAGGCCGGTGCGGCCAGGCGCACGTGGTAGCGGCGTGAGGGGTCCAGGCCGGGCAGCGGGCGTGGGGCCGTGGGCCAGGCCAGGAGCTGGCCCAGGCAGGCGATCTCGTACACGGCCTCGGAGCCGTCGGGGGCCACCACGCCCTCGATGCGCAGCACGTCGTCGTCGGGCAGGTCGGCGTGGACCGTCAGGCCCGAGTGCAGCAGGCCGCGCAGCTCCTTGTGCAGGGCGATGATGGAGGCCAGGCGCTCGCGGGTGGGCGCATCGGCCTCGGTGAGGTCCCACTCCACCCCCATGTGGCCCCACAGGGCTGTGCCGGCACGGAAGTCGAGGTCGAGGTCGCGCAGGGTCGTGTGGGCTCGCCCGGAGCCGACGTGGGTCCCTACGAGCTCGGGGGGCAGCAGCAGCGTGGTGCCGCGCTGGATGTTGTGGCGGTCGTGGGCGTCGATGCAGTCCGAGGCCCACACCCGTTGCGTGCGCTCCATGATGCCCAGGTCGATGCGTCCGCCGCCGCCGGCGCAGGACTCGATCTCCAGGGCGGGGAAGCGCTCGTGGAGCGCGTCGAGGAGCCGGTACAGGGCCAGGGTCTGGTCGTGGACGGCGGCCGCCCCGTGGCGGCCCGCCGTGGGCTCCGCCACCTCGTGCCCGGCGGCCAGGAGGGGGGAGTTGTGGTCCCACTTGATGTAGGCGATGCCCAGGCGCTCGACGAGGGTGGACAGGGCCTCGAACAGGTAGTCCCAGGCGCCCGGTGCCGTGAGGTCGAGGACCCGCTGGTGGCGGTGCTCGGGCGCGCCGCCGGCGCCGTCGGACAGGATCCAGTCGGGATGGGCGCGGGCCAGCTCGGAGTCGAGGTTGACCATCTCCGGCTCGAACCACAGGCCGAACTCCATGCCCAGGGCGTGGACGTGCTCCACCAGGGGCTCCAGGCCGTCGGGCCAGGCCTCGGGGGAGACCTGCCAGTCGCCCAGGCCGCAGGTGTCGTCGCGGCGCGAGCCGAACCAGCCGTCGTCCAGGACGTAGCGCTCGATGCCGACCTCGGCCGCGGCATCGGCCAGGGCCTTGAGGGTGGCCAGGTCGTGGTCGAAGTACACGGCCTCCCACGTGTTGAGCAGCACGGGACGGGGGCGCTGGGGGTGGGCGGGAAGCGAACGCAGCCAGGCGTGGCTGCGGTGGGCCAGGGCGTCCAGGCCCTCGCCCCAGGAGAAGACGGTCCACGGCGAGGTGTAGGTCTGCCCAGGGGCCAGCGAGACCTCACCGGGCAGGAGCAGCTCCCCGGCTCCCAGGAGCCTGCGACCCGAGGCCGTGTACATCGCCAGGTGCCGGACGTTTCCGGACCAGGCCACGTGGACGCCGTGGACGCGCCCGCTGCGCCAGCCGAAGCCGGCGGGGCCCGCGGCCAGCCAGGTGACGGCGTCGTGCCCGGGGCGCCCCTCCCAGGACTCGCGCAGGCGGGTGCCCGGGGTGAAGGGGGTGCGCACGAGCCTGCGCTCCTGGACGTGGTGGCCGGTGGTGTCCAGCAGCTCGTCGGCGCTGTCGGGCACGGGCATCACCGGGGTGAGCTCGCCGACGACGAGGTCGCCGCCCCGCCCGTCGTCGGACTCGGGGCGCTCGTCGCGCACCCAGGCGCGCACGCGCACGAGACCCGAGGCCTCCAGGCGCAGCTCGGTGCCCAGGGTCAGCGCGTGGACCGGGTCGGTGCCGCTCGAGCGCAGGACCTGGGCGGTGCCTGCGGGTGTGTCCTCGGTGGAGTGCTCGTGGGTGAAGACGGTGGGGTGGGGGGAGAAGGCGGTGCCGTCGGCGCGCGAGAGCGCCACGGCGGGGCGCGCGCTCCAGCCCAGGTGGGCCAGGGGCAGCAGCGGCAGGTCGTTGGTGATCCAGGCGGTGTTGGTGCCCAGGCTGGTGGCTGCGGCAAGGCCTGCCTGGGCCAGGTCCTCGCCACTGACCTCGCCCAGGTCCGGGCCCCAGTGGCGCACCACCGGGAAACGGTCGTTGAGCAGGTCGAGGACCAGGGAGGTACCGGCACGGCGCAGGTGGAGGGTCATCTTTGTCCTTCCAAGGGGTGGGAACCTCAGTCGATTCCTTGTGGGATGAAAATAATTGGTGGTTCCCGGATGCGCAAGGCTTTGTCCTACAGTGTCCGGCGACGTGGGCGGCACACGGTGGCGCCCCGTCCCGTGAGCCCAGTGGCTCGACGGGCAGGGTGTGACGGTGGGAGCGGGGACCGGGTGGTGCTGGACGCGGGACGCAGCCTCGGCGCCAGGGCCCTGCTCCAGCTGGTCTCGGCCGGGCCCATGAGCCGAGCAGAGCTCGCCCGGCGCCTGGGGCTGTCGGCGGCGACGACGACGCGCACCGTGCGTCCCCTCATCGAGGCGGGCCTCGTCGAGGAGCAGCCCCCGCAGGAGAGCGCAGGCCCGGGCAGGCCCGTGCGCCGTCTGGCCGTCGTCGCGCGCAGCGTCACCGTGGTGGGCGTCAAGCTCACCGACGACACCCTCTACGCCGTCCTCACCGACCCCCGCGGCCAGGTCCTCGCCAGTGAGACCAGGCCCCTGGCCCACACCGACGCCGTGCGCGTGAGCGCCCTCATCGCCTCGGTGGTGACGCGGCTGGCTGAGCGCAGCGGCCGGCGCCCAGACGCTGTTGGGATCTCCCTGGGCGCGGCCGTCGTCGGCAGGAGGACCGTCGTCGTGGCCAGCTTCCTGGGGTGGCGCGATGCGCCTCTGGCCGACATGGTCCACGAGGCCACCGGGCTGCCGTGCACCGTGGCCAACGACGTGCGCGCCTTCGCCTACGCCGAGGCCTGGTTCGGTGCCGGGCGTGGACGCGACCCCTTCGGCCTGGTCACCCTGGGCGCCGGGATCGGCTGCGGGACGGTGGTGGGCGGCGAGATCCTCTCCGGGGCCAGGGGGGCGGCGGGAAGCGTCGGGCACCTGCCGGTGGACCCCTCCGGGCCACCGTGCGAGATCGGGCACCCGGGCTGCGCCCGCGCCCTGGCCTCGACCTCGGGCATCCTCGCGGCGGCCGCCGGGCACCTGGGCTGCCGGGCGCAGGACCTCAGCCTCGACATGCTCCTGAGCCCGCGGGCACGCCAGGACGACGGCGTCGATGGCGTCCTCAGGCGTGCGGCGCTGGCCGCGGCGACGATCGTGGGGACCTTCATCGCCTACGTCGATCCGGAGCTCGTCGTCGTCTCCGGCGAGGGGGTCGGGGTGGTGGAGGCCTACCGCGAGGACTTCGACGCGCAGGTCGCTGCCCTGCGGCACTGGGCCGCGGAGCCGGTGCCGGTCCTCACCCGCGCCTTCGAGTTCGACGAGTGGGCGCGCGGAGCGGGAGCCCTGGCGCTGGAGGCGTGGACGCGCGTGGCCGGCGACCGGTGAGCGGTCGGCGCACCGGAGCCCACTGTGACCGGGACCATGCCGTGCAGGCCGGTCCCGTGATGGCCTGGAACTAAGGGTGCCCTTAGATTATGCGCATGAGCCGCCGTACCACCATCGCCCTGTCGGCCGCCGGCCTCCTGGCCGTCGGCGCCGCACTCGCCCTGTCCGCCCGTCCGGCCCGCCGTGACGTGCCCGGCGTCACCACGGAGCAGGGCACCCACCGCCCGCCCCGCGTCGTCATCGCCGGTGGCGGGTACGTCGGCTTCTGCGTCGCCCGCTCCCTGCGCGCCCAGCTCAACCTCGACCAGGTCGAGATCGCCGTCATCGACTCGCGCGCCTACATGACCTACCAGCCCTTCCTGCCGGAGGTCGCCGCCGGCTCCATCCAGCCGCGCCACATCATCGCCCCCCACCGCCGCAACCTCGACGGCGTCACCATCATCACCGGCGCCGTCACCGCCATCGACCACGCCGCCAGGACCGTCACCGTGCGCCCGCCCACCCCGCAGTCCACCCGCGAGCAGGTCCAGAGCTACACCCTGTCCTACGACCACCTCGTCCTCGCCCTGGGCGCCGAGGCCCGTACCCTGCCGATCCCCGGCCTGGCGGAGCAGGCCATGGGCTTCAAGCAGGTCGAGGAGGCCACCGCCCTGCGCAACCGCGTCCTGACCCGTATCGAGGACGCCGCCTCCACCTGGGACAACGAGCGCCGCAGGCGCCTGCTCACCTTCGTCTTCGTCGGCGGCGGCTTCGCCGGCGTCGAGGCGATCGCCGAGCTCGAGGACATGGCTCGTGCCACGGTGAGGGCCATCCCCTCCATCGACCAGGAGGACGTCCGCTTCGTCCTCGTCGAGGGCTCGCGCCGCATCCTGCCCGAGCTGACCGAGGAGCTGTCCGGCTACGGCCTGCAGCAGCTGCTCGAGCGTGGCATCGACGTGCGCCTGTCGACCTTCCTCACCTCCTGCGTGGACGGGCACGTCGTCCTGTCCGACGGCACTGAGTTCGACGCCGACACCATCGTGTGGACCGCCGGGGTCAAGGCCGCCCCGGTGCTGCAGACGGCCTCCGACCTGCCCATCGATGCCCGCGGCCGCGTCACGGCCCTGCCGACCCTCCAGGTCGCCCGCGACGGCGTGCCCGTGGAGGGCGCCTGGGCGGCCGGCGACTGCGCCGCGGTCCCGGACCTGACCAGCGAGGACCCGCAGGCGACCTGTGCCCCCACGGCCCAGCACGCGGTGCGTCAGGCCAAGGTGCTCGCCGACAACCTCGTCGCCGTCCTCACCGCCCCCCAGGGCGCCGAGGTCCCGCTCGCCCAGTACGCGCACGCCAACATCGGCACCGTCGCCTCCCTGGGCATCGGCAAGGGAGTCGCCAGGATCATGGGCCGGGACCTGCGCGGCTTCACCGCCTGGACCGCCCACCGCGGCTACCACGTCTACGCGATGCCGACTGTCAACCGCAAGGTCCGCATCATGATGGACTGGTTCGCCGCCGTCGTCTTCCGCCGCGACCTCGCCTCCTTCGGCTCCATCGCCGAGCCCGGTGCGGCCTTCGCCACCGCCGCCCGTCACGACGCCGTCCTCGCTGAGCGCCGCAAGGCCTCCGCGGGCGGGGCCTGAGCAGCAGCCCCACGCAGCGGCGCGGCGTGCCCCCGGTCACGACCGCGCCCTGCGGCTGGGGCAGGTGCCAACCGCACCCCTACACTGCCCGTGATGAGCACCGCGACCACCACCGCCCTGCCTGCGCTCGACGCCCGCCCCGATCACGGCCGCCGCGGTGGCACCCTGCCGCGCACCTACCACGTGCGCACCCTGGGCTGCCAGATGAACGTCCACGACTCCGAGCACATGGCGGGCCTGCTCGAGGCCGCCGGGTACCGGCGCGTGGAGGAGGTGCCCGAGGCCGCAGCCCGCGCCACCGAGGCGGGCGACGGCGGCGCCGACGTCGTCATCATCAACACCTGCTCCGTGCGCGAGAACGCCGCCACCCGCCTCTTCGGCAACCTCGGCCAGCTCGCGGCGGTCAAGCGCGAGCGGCCCGGCATGCAGATCGCCGTCGCCGGCTGCCTCGCCCAGCAGATGGGTGAGGGCATCGTCGAGCGGGCCCCCTGGGTGGACGTCGTCTTCGGCACCCACAACATCGACGTCCTGCCCGCCCTGCTCGAGCGCGCCCGCCACAACGCGGAGGCCGCCGTCGAGATCGAGGAGTCCCTCAAGGTCTTCCCCTCCACCCTGCCCACCCGGCGCGAGTCCGCCTACGCGGCCTGGGTGTCCATCGCCGTCGGCTGCAACAACACCTGCACCTTCTGCATCGTGCCCTCGCTGCGTGGCAAGCAGCGCGACCGCCGCCCTGGCGAGGTTCTCGCCGAGATCGAGGCCGTCGCCGCCCAGGGCGTCACCGAGGTGACCCTGCTGGGGCAGAACGTCAACTCCTACGGCGTCGGCTTTGGCGACCGCGGGGCCTTCGCCCGGCTGCTGCGCGCCGCCGGGGCGGTGGAGGGCATCGAGCGGGTGCGCTTCACCAGCCCCCACCCGGCGGCCTTCACCCAGGACGTCATCGACGCCATGGCCGAGACCCCCGAGGTCATGCCGAGCCTGCACATGCCCCTGCAGTCCGGCTCCGACGCGGTCCTGCGCGCCATGCGCCGCTCCTACCGCTCCGCCAGGTTCCTGTCGATCCTCGATGCCGTGCGCGCCCGCATGCCCGAGGCGGCCATCACCACGGACATCATCGTCGGCTTCCCCGGCGAGACCGAGGAGGACTTCCAGGCCACCCTCGACATCGTCGAGCGGGCCCGCTTCGCCTCAGCCTTCACCTTCGAGTACTCCCCGCGCCCGGGCACGCCCGCGGCGGACCTGCCGCAGGTGCCCGTGGAGGTGGTCAAGGACCGCTACCGGCGCCTGGACGAGCTCGTGCGGCGAATCACCCACGAGGAGAACGTGCGTCAGGAGGGACGTGTGCTCGACGTCCTCGTGGCGGAGGGGGAGGGGCGCCGCGACGGCGTCACCGCCCGGGTCTCCGGACGCGCCCAGGACAACCGCCTCGTGCACGTCGCGCTGCCTGAGCACCTGGACGCCTGCGACTACGACGCCGGCGCCCCCCGCCCGGGGGACATGGTCACCGTGCGCGTGACCCACGGCGCGCCCCACCACCTCATCGCAGACTCCGCCCGCTGCGGCCACCCCCTCAGCCCTGAGCAGGTTGCAGCCAACGAGGCCCTGGGTGCTGGCGAGCGGATCTGGTACGACGACGGCCCCGCCCTGTTCGAGGTGCGCCGCACCCGCGCCGGCGACGCCTGGCAGCGGCGCCGCCATGAGTCCTGCTCAGAGCCCGAGCCGGACACGGCCCCCGTGAGCCTGGGCCTGCCGACGGTCCGGGTCGGCGCCCCGGGGGCCGGTCCCGCCCGCAGTGTGGACATGGGTGGCCACAGCCTGCTGGGCCAGCCCCGCGCCATCTGAGGAGGAGGCGTGAGCGACGCGGGCGCGCCGACGGGCACGCGGCTGACGGGCACGCGCGAGCACCCCGTCATCGTCTCCGCCTGCCTGGCCGGGGCCCCCTGCCGCTACGACGCCACCGCCAGGCCCGACCCCGCGGTCGCCGAGGGCCGGGCCGTGCCCCTGTGCGCCGAGGTCCTCGGAGGGCTCGGTGTGCCCCGGCCGCCCGCGGAGGTCATTGGCGACGGCGGGCAGCAGGCCGACGGCGAGGACGTGCTCGGTGGCTGGGCGCGGGTGGTGACCGTGGACGGCCAGGACGTCACCGCCGCCTTCGTCGTCGGGGCCCGCGCCGTGGCCGAGCACGCCGAGCGGGTCGGGGAGCGCAGCGCCGTCCTCATGGCCCGCAGCCCCTCCTGCGGGGTGGGCGGGCTCTACGACGGGACCTTCAGCGGGCGCCTCGTGCCAGGTGACGGCGTGCTCGCGGCCCTCCTGCGCCGCCGGGGACTGAGCGTGCGCTCACGCTGAGGCCTCGCCGGGCGCCGCCAGGTGACGGCGCAGGTGGGCGAGCATGGAGGCGCGCCAGGCGCGCATGCAGGGAGCTTGGGGCAGCACGCGGTCTGCGGCGTGGTACATGCCCGGCACCACGACGAGCTCGCACTCGACCCCGCAGCGCCGCAGGCGCTCGGCGTAGGCGACGGCGTCGTCGTGGAAGAGGTCGAGGTCGCCCACGCCGACCCAGGACGGCGGCATCCCGGACAGGTCCGTGCGCCTGCCGGGCACGGAGTAGGGGCGGGCGCTGTGCGGGCCCGAGCCGCCGGGACCGCGCAGGTAGGCGGCCCAGCCCAGGCGGTCGAGGCCGCGGCTCCACAGCAGCCGTCCGCGGGTGCGCGGCGCGGTGACCGGCAGCGCCCGCCCGGCGGCTCGGTCGTCGAGCATGGGGTAGATGAGGACCTGGGCGGCCAGGGGGAGCCCGGCATCGACGGCCCGCTGGACCAGGGAGGCGGCCGTCCCGCCGCCGGCGCTCTCCCCGACGACGGCGACCCGGGACGGGTCAACCCCCGGGACCCCACCGCCGAGCAGCCACTGCAGGGCCGCCCAGCAGTCGTCAACGTCCGCCGGGTGGGGCGCGGTGAAGGCGGTGCGGTACTCCACCGAGACGGCCACGGCGTCCAGCTCGTCGGCGAGGTAGGCGTAGACCTCGGCATCGGCGTCGGCGTCGCCCAGCACGTGGCCGCCGCCGTGCACCCACAGCAGGGCCGGCACGCTGCCCCCGGCCTCCAGGGCCGCGCGGGCCCCGGCGCTCGTGGACACGACGACGCGCACCTCGCGGGTGTCCTCGGGGCTGACCGCGGTGAGCTCCTGGAGGTCGAGGGAGGGGTCCCACACGCGCCGTCCGGGCAGGGTGGGTGGGCGGTGGGCGTTGAGCGCCGTCTGCACGAGCTGGCGGCCCAGGGCGATGACGGGCGGCACGATGAGGCGGGGCACCTGCAGCTGCGGGTGGACCTCGGAGCGGATGAGGCGGTGCCGACGCAGGCCCTCGGCGAGCAGGGCGGTGCCGAGCAGGGCCGTCAGGACACGGGCACGGTGCGGAGCGGGGCGGGCTGCGGTCACCGGGGAAGCCTAACGGCTGGCCCGCCGGGACTCGTCCCCGTAGCAGGCCGCGCTCGCGCAGCGGGCCGGGCACTGGGAGCCGTCAGGCGGTGAAGAGCTCGCCCGGCAGGGCCGCGAAGCCCCGTGAGACGGCGGCACTTCCATCTGAGCGCAGCAGGGCGAAGTCGTAGCGGAAGCCCGCGGCGGCCAGGTCGGCCGGGTCGGCGAGGAACAGGGCCGTGGCCAGACCGTCCGCCGTCGCCGCGTCATCCGCCACCGCCCAGGTGGCGACAGGCACCTGCGCGCCACGCACCGGCAGGCCGGTGAGGGCGTCCAGGAGGTGGTGCAGGCCCGGCCCCCAGGATCGCCGCTGCGGGCCCGAGGCGCACAGGGCCGCACGGCTCAGCTCCACGACGCCGACGACGCGCGGTTCCTGCCCGCGGGGCGCGCCCGCCGCCCGCGGCTCCTCCAGGCCCAGACGCACGGGTTGCGCTGAGCGCACGAGCAGGTCCCCCGAGCCGTCGATGACGAACTCGTCCACCCCGGCCTCCTCCAGCTCCTGGCCGACGAGGTCGATGAGCAGGCCCTTGCCGACGGCCCCCACGTCCACCAGCGCGGGGCGCTCGAGGACGAGGCGGTCGCCGTCGTGGTGGGCCTCGCGTCCCCACACGGGGCGCCCTCCGACGGCGCCCAGGTGGCTGAGGGCGCCGTCGCGCACGACGAGGGTGCAGCGCTCGTCGTATCCCAGCGCCACGAGGTCCGAGCCGACGAGGGGGTCGAGGCGCCCTGACGTGGCCGCGTGGAGGCGGTCATAGAGGTCGAGCATGCGCGC
Organism: Actinomyces sp. W5033; assembly: GCF_051303165.1. Taxonomy (NCBI): domain Bacteria; kingdom Bacillati; phylum Actinomycetota; class Actinomycetes; order Actinomycetales; family Actinomycetaceae; genus Actinomyces; species Actinomyces sp. W5033. Next base: position 120,137 of record NZ_JBPPGD010000004.1, read on the forward strand.
CGAGCCAGCAGGCAGGTCGAGCACGACGCGGCCGCCCGGCGCGGCGTCGCCCGCCTGGCCCGTGGCGGCGCGGCGCAGAAGCGAGCCGGGGCTAAAGCGGGAGAAGACGCCCTCGTAGGCGTCCACGAGCGCCGTCAGGGCCTGGCCCAGCGCCGGGGGCACAGGCTCGCGGGTGAGCAGCCTCCAGGTGGTGCCCGTGGCTGGCAGCGTCCACTCGTGCGGCCAGGACGGGGCCGCCGCCTGCGGGCGCGGCAGCGGTGCGGGTGGGTGGGGCAGGGGACTCACCCACCCAGCATGCCCGCTCGGCCCCGGCCCGCTGTCTTCATGACGCCCCGTCCGTCTCCAGGCGGGACATTTTTGACTCTGTGAGAATGGTGAACCTAAGGTCATCAGCGCAGGCCAGGCTTGCCTTCGCAGGTACCGGCCCTGGTCCCCAAGACGTCGCGCGTGAGGAATCCCGACCACATGGCCTCCCAGACCACGCCTCCCGCCACCCGCCGCACCCGTACCCGCGCCGGGCGGGTGCCACGCGGGGTCGTCGTCGCCCTCACCGCGCTCGTCCTGCTGCTGGGGGCTCTCAGCCCCCTGGGCCGCCCCACCGCCCACGCCGTCGAGGCCGACACCGACTTTGACACCTGGGGCCAGGTCGCCCAGCGCGTGTCCGACGAGCTGGCCACCGCCCTGGAGGAGTACGCCGCCGCCGACTACCCCGGTGCCGCCGCCGCCGTCCTCAAGGCCCAGAACTCGGGCTACGTCGCCTCCAACATGCGCAACGTCGTCACCGACACCCTGGGAGCACAGGTCTCCCAGTCGCACACCGAGGCCTTCACCTCGCTGGCCTCCACCGCGCGCACCGCCGGCAACGACGAGGCGCTGAGCACCGGCGTCACCGGCCTCGTCGCCTCACTGGCCGAGGCCGCCGCCACCCTCGACGGCACCGACGGACTGCTCGGCCCCCGGGACTTCGCCCAGGCGCTGGCGACCAGGATCGCCGAGGACCGCGCCGCCATCGACGCCCGCTCCACGGCGGACAAGTCCGGCCGCGGAGACCGCACCTGGGTCCAGATCGCCACCGAGATGAACGAGCTCATCGACAGGGGGCTGGCCGAGACCCGTGCGGGCCAGGGACGCGACGGTGCCGAGCTCGTCAACGAGGCCTACTACGGCTACTACGAGAAGCTCGGCTTCGAGAAGAAGGTCATGACCGTCTCCGGCGACCGCGTCTCGCTGGTGGAGTCCACCTTCAAGAACACCCGCAAGGCCATGATCTCCGGGGACGTCGAGGCCGCCGCCCAGCACGTCGAGACCCTCAAGGGCTACCTGCTCGAGGACGCCCAGATGCTCGACGGCGGCGCCGCCGAGGACGTCAGTCCCCTCAAGGTCTTCTTCACCGGCTCCTTCGGCCAGGCCTTCCTCATCCTCATCCGTGAGGGGCTCGAGGCGCTCCTCGTCGTCGCCGCGGTCATCGCCTACCTCATCCAGGCGGGCATGAAGGAGCGCGTGAGGTACGTCTACGCCGGCGTCGCCCTGGCGCTGCTCGCCTCCGGCGCCGTGGCCGGCCTTTTCGCCGCCCTGTTCAACTCCGCCTCCGCCTACCAGGAGGCCCTCGAGGGCGGCGTCGCGATCGTGGCCATGCTCATGCTCCTGTTCACCTCGAACTGGATGCTGTCGAAGTCCTCCGTGGCCTCGTGGAACCGCTACATCAAGGACAAGACGGAGGCCTCCGTCTCCGACGGCGGCTTCTGGGGACTGGTCTCCCTGTCCTTCCTCGCGGTCTTCCGTGAGGGTGCCGAGACCGTGCTGTTCTACCAGGCGCTGTTCTCCATGGATCCCTCGGGCAGCGCCAGCATCTGGCAGGGCTTCGCCGCCGCCGCGGCCCTCCTGCTGCTCATCTTCCTGCTCATCCGCTACACGAGCGTGCGCATCCCGCTGCGGCCCTTCTTCGCCGTCACCTCGGCGCTTATGGCCGTCCTCGTCGTCATCTTCGCCGGCGGGGGAGCCCACTCCCTGCTCGAGGGCGACATCATCCCCGCCACCTACCTCGAGGGCCTGCCCACCTACGACATCCTCGGCTTCTACCCCTACGTCGAGACCATCGCCTTCCAGGCCGTCATGGCGGTCGTCGTCCTCGCGCTCGCCGCCGTCTCGGTCCTGCGCCACCGCCGTGGCGAGCGCGCCCAGCAGGACGGCTGAGCCCGTCCCCCTGGTCACCACCAGCCACCATCGCCAGCAACAACCACGCACAACCACGAAAAGGACACCCCATGCGCTCCCTCAAGCTCGTCTCCGGGCTCGCTGCCCTCACCCTGGCCGGCACCCTCGGCCTGACCGCCTGCGGCTCCTCCGAGAGCACCAGCACGGAGGCCGCCACGGCCGCCGCCTCTGCCGAGGCGGACACCCAGGCCGACGGCGAGGCCGCCTTCACCGAGTACCCCATCGGCGAGGACCAGGAGATCTCCTCCGACGGCACCCCGCAGATCAACGTCGCCCTCGTCTACTTCCAGCCGGTTGACATGGAGCCCGCCGGCTCTGCCGGCCTGGCCGCCTCCGAGTCCAACTTCCACATCGAGGCCGACATCTCCGCCCTGGCCAGCAACACGCTCGGCTACCCCGAGGGCTCCTTCATCCCTGGCCTGACGGTCACCTACAAGATCGTGGACTCCGCCACCGGCGAGGTGGCCAACAACGGCGCCGCCGAGGGCACCTTCATGCAGATGAACGCCTCCGACGGCCCGCACTACGGCGCCAACGTCGCCCTGCCTCAGGACGGCACCTACAACATCATCATCGGCGTGTCCTCCCCTGAGGAGGCCGGATGGGTCCTGCACGTTGACCCCGAGACCGGTGTCAAGGGCTCCTTCTGGAAGGCCACCGAGCTCACCTGGAAGAACTGGGAGTACACCGTCCAGGAGTGGTGAGCCTGACGTCACCGCCGTCATCGCCGCGCACCCGCGCGGCATGATGTCCTGAGCCACTGGCGCCGTGACACCCCCTGGCCCCGCCAGGACCATCACGGCGCCAGTGGCGCGCAGACGGTGGGGAGGCGGAGCAGAAAAACCAACACAAAAAAGAAAGAC